>CAIMEB010000097.1 GCA_903839855.1 uncultured Methylococcaceae bacterium | reverse complement strand
GAAGGATGTTCCATGAATTGTTGGTATAACTGTTCAACTTCGGCCTCTGTGAATTTGATTTTAAGCATGTCATATTTTTAGGTAAATTGGAGCATTATACCTCTTTCATTTTCCGCATCTGTGACCGCGCCGAGTATAGCCGAGCAAGTATGGCAACAGGATTTAAAAGATTGCCCAGCAGCAACCCGTGCTATTTGGGATAGGCAAGTGAATGCTTTTTGGGAAATAAGTTGGGCGTTATCAAACGATGAAACCGAAAGTAATTTGTTAGATCGACGCAAGAACTGGCGTAATTATTTACCGCCTGAAGAAGCGGGTGTTAAGTGCATGATGATGGACGGGTGGCAAGAGTTATCTGGCATCACCACACCCAATGTAAAAGGCTTAGAGGCTTTTTGGGACGGTTTACGACAACAAGGTAATCAAGGCATAGCGACGGACTTACGGAAACATGAATATCTGTGTGCGATTGCTTTTATAAAGCGGCGCTTTGCCCGTTGCTTTGCTGAGGTTAAAGTGGCTATGCCGGGTGCTTGGACTTTACACGGTTGGGGGGTTAAATCGTCTGTGCCTTCAGTGGCTTATATGGCGGCGGCTCCTTGGTTGGCTAAGGTGTTAACCGATGCACCGGAAGCAGAATTAAAAGTCTTTCATGATGCAGCCAAAAAACTAACACAAAGCTATGGTGAATATGACACGCGCCTTGATTGTATTGATAAAGTCTTATTTGATCATAACGATAAAAAAATATTGTGGGATACCAAAAGTCTGGATGGTAATGTGTTTTTTGAGGCCGCTTTAGATAATAAGACTGTCTATGAAGATCAGAGGCAAGCTCAGGTGGTTAAGAAGGCGCTTAAAAAACTGCTCACCAAAACCAATGAGCTGAGAGTAGGAGTTGCCTTAGAACCGGTGAGTCCCTTTTATGCCGTGTTAATGATGGATGGTGATTCTCTGGGTAAGCAAATGAGCGACGCCCAAAAACAAGCCGCGATTAGTAAAGGCTTAGAAAAATTTACTCAGGGAGTAAATAAAATAGTTGAAGATCACAGTGGTTTCTTAATCTATGCAGGGGGCGATGATGTATTAGCTTTACTACCGTTAGAACATGCTCTTAATTGCGCTTATGCAGTACGCGAACATTATCAAGATAGCTTTGTTAAAGTGGCTTTAGAGGATAAAAGTTTACCTGAGATTAAAACCACTATCTCGGCGGCGATAGAATACGCCCATATCAAAATGCCGTTGGGTAAAGTATTGGGTGATGCCCATCATTTATTAGATGACGTAGCAAAGGATAAAACCGGACGCGATTCGGTGGCGGTTAGGGTTTGGAAACCGGGTGGTCAACATTTAGAATGGGCAATGCCCTGGGGTAAGGCAGTCGTTGACGGTAAAGTAGTGATGAATACCTTGGCAAACGATTTTCAAACAGATCAACAAACCACACCTTTCTCAAATAGCTTCTTTTTTCATGTTGAAGAGCGTTTTGCTATGTTGAATGAAGAGAGGCGGGGCGGTACTGATAAAGCAGATAACAGTGAACCGGTATTTGATAGAAAAACGATGACAGCGTTAATTGCAGCCGATTATTTAAACTCTGGCGTTAATCAGGTCGGGAAAGAAAACAAAATTAATCTGAAAACAGCAATAGAGCGTATAGCCCCTTTGTTGGCTCAATGTTTTGAGGTCAGACGTCAGGTTGATGATAAAGGTCATGTTAGTTTTAAAAAGTCTAAAAAGCTAAACAGTGATGCTTTGCAATTGATACGGTTTCTTGCCCAAAAAGGAGTAGAGCATGGCTAAGCCAAATAAGAAAAATAATAATCAAGGTGGTCGGGTTAATTACGCAAAGCAGAATCGCCAAAAAGAAAAAGCTATTGCGACAGTTTCGGTTGAGACTAAAGCTGTTTCCCCTTCAACAAAGAGCGTGAGTTTAGCTAATAACGAGTTAAACATAACGTTGACGGCTTATGATACCTGGTTCTTTAGAGAATCCCGTCCTCATGATGCGGTGGGGGCCAGTGAATTAAGCAGTCTGTTCCCTCCCCCAATTCGAACATTAGCAGGCGCTTTAAGAACGTTAATCGGTGATCAGTTAGACATTAATTGGCAGACTTTACAAAGTGTAATACAACCTGATTTTAATTTTGTTTCAGAGTTGGGTGATGCAAAAGGTTTGGGTGAGTTACAAATAAACGGCCCGTGGATTAATGTTGATGGTCAGCGTTTATATCCCGCACCTCTGTACTTAATGAAAAATGAACACGAGCTTAAACGCTTAGCGCCGGGTAGCGTTGTGCGTTGTGATTTAGGTTCGGTGCGCTTACCGGCGTTGCCTGAGGATAGTAAAGGCTTTAAAAATCTTGAACAACGCTGGATAACGGCCGAAGGCATGAGGCGGTGTTTAGAAGGGGCTGAACCTACCGATAAAATTTATAGATCAGACGATTTGTTTAGCCATGAAGCACGCTTGGGTATTGCCCGTGATAATGTCACCCGTAGCGTTGAAGATGGCAAGTTATATCAAACCCAACATTTACGCTTAAAAGATGAGGTGTCAGTGGGTTTGTGGGTTAAAAATCTATCCACGGTTGCAAAGACTGTTTTAACTCAGCCGAATACGTTATTACGATTGGGTGGAGAAGGACGTATGGCGGCACTTGAAACCCAAGAGCAAGCGCAAGCCTTACCGTTTGTTAATGCAAAGGCTAACGCTAAAGTGGAAAGCTTTGTATTACATTTCATCACTCCGGCTGATTTTGAGGGCGAGATGTTTCCTAAAGGCTTTAAGAAAACAATGCTTGACGGTGAAACCGTTTGGGAAGGTGTCATTAATACTATTGAGGTGCGGATTGTATCGGCGGTGTTGGGTAAAGTGCATCGAGAAGGCGGATGGGATATGCAAAAGCATCAACCCAGTCCGGTTAAAAGTTATATTCCCTCAGGGAGTGCCTGGTTCTGTCGAGCGGTTGATTCTGAACTCACTTGGGAAACATTAAATAAACAATTACACGGCCACTGTATCGGTGTTGATAGCGCTTATGGGCGCGGTCAAGTATTACTTGGCACTTTAAAAGATAACAAATAGTAAGGATTTAAAATGACAACTAAAAATGCACTGATCGGTCTTTGGGCACACGCAAGTCTTCATGCGGGGGCAGGTAGTTCGGTTGATGGGGTTGATTTACCGATTCAACGCGAGGGGCATAGTGCCTGGCCGTGTGTGTTTGGCTCTTCTGTTAAAGGGGCTTTGCGGGCTAAAGCGGAAGATACCTTGGGTAAAGATAATGCGAGTATTGCTTTTGTATTTGGCCCGGATAGCAGCAGTAACAACACCTCGGAACATGCCGGTGCTTTATTGGTGAGTGATGCCAAATTATTATTGTTACCCGTGCGCTCTTTAACCAGCCATTTTAAATGGGTCACCTGTCTGCCTTTATTGAAACGCTTGGTACGTGACGCACAGCGTTTAGGGGTTAAGTCGATTCAGGATATTACGTTACCGGATATTGCGGATGATATTGCGCTGGTGACAGGTCAAAATACAATGGACTTATTCTTAGAAGAATACCGATTTAAAACCCAGTCTCATGATTTAAGTGGGTTGATTGAAACAATTAATCAGTTGACGGGAATTGCGGTTACTGATTTAGAAAAACAATTAGTTATCGTAAGTTGTGATCAATTTAATTATTTAGCCAGATACGCAACCCCCGTCACACCCCATATTGCGATTGATAATGACAAAAAGACAGTAAAGCCCGGTGCCTTATGGTATGAAGAAACCCTGCCACCTGAGACAGTGTTATATTTTGCACTCAGTGCGCACCGTTCCAGAGCTAAAGTGTCTGAGCAGAATATTGGCTTAAATGAGGAACAAATTCTACATTGCATTACTCAAGATTTGTTTGGAGCATCGCCCTATTTGCAACTAGGTGGTAATGAAACGGTGGGTATGGGTTGGTGTAAAGTCACCGTAGTGGAGGCATGATCATGGCTTTAACGATACAGCAACAACGCGCTAAATATGCTTTGGAGCGTGTACAGGATTTAGCTAATAAGCTTAAAGCTGATGAGCAAAAAGAGTTTATTAGTTATGCCAGTGGACTACCGGCGATGATTCACATGAATGGTTTGGGTCAGGCAATGGCTTTCTGTCAGTTAAAAGCCAAGGATCGGGCTTCTTACCTGCAATTATACCAACTAGTTTCTGATTGGCTATGTCAATCTGGTCAGCCTTACCAAAGTAAAAGCAATGTCCTTGAGGGTATTACTCAATGTGATCAGGCGCATTATCAATTAGCGCAAGCAGAAGCCTTGGTGTTAATGAGTTGGGTTAAGAAATTTGCAAAAGCCTTTTTAGCGGAGGATTAATTATGGTTGCACCTTTATATAATGGAATGGATGTTCCGCTTAAGAAACCTGAAGAAGCCCATTCTGGCTTATGGTTTGATCGGTTTTTTAATAGATATAAAACTGATTGGGACTTAGAAGACACGGCTAAAGCTGAATGGATTAAATCAATGTCTGGGACAGTTGGTAACTCGGTAAAATTAGAAGACTTTATTAAACGTCAATGCAATCTAGTTAAGCACTTAAGTACTTATGAATAATTAATTTAACTAAGGCCTGGCATGTTTAGCGTATGATAGAGTCATTTTTAAATTATAAATGCTCTATATAAAACAGCTCACCTCGCAAGAAATTCTCACCTTAGAAGAGATGCATAAAAAT
>CAIMEB010000096.1 GCA_903839855.1 uncultured Methylococcaceae bacterium | reverse complement strand
TTAAATTTAAGAAACAGCTAAGCCGTTTATCTTTAAAGTCACTGGCCGTTTTTTAATGGCTACGGTAGCTTGTTGTTAATTTTTTATTGACATCAAAAGTGTCAACTACTTTTAGGCTGCTATGAAGGATGCCGAAAATTGAAATTTAGAATACTATTCTCTGAGTTTGTCGACACGAAACTCTAGCTCTGATTATTTTCGGCACGTTCTTTATTCAATTTACATGAACAGGGAATGAATGTAATGTCACTAATTATGAAACAATCCATCTATTAACTGTACGATTGAAAAACACCTAAGCCACCTATATAGTTAAGGTAAGCGTTAAGAAAATCCCGTTTCTGATTGGAAAAATATTGCAGCGGATTCTTATGAAGAAAACAAAACTTTTTGGAGAAAAACATGAAAATTAATAACTTGTTAACGGTGCTAGTGCTTTCTGCATTAGCGACTGGGTGTGCCTCTATGAGTGGCTGGCGTCCGATTATTGATCCTCGTATGGACAAGCATCCTGAAACCGTTCAACGCGATACAGCCGAATGTAAAGCGCTGGCAGATCAAGCTTCGGATGTCACGAAGGAAGTGGGTATGGGGGCGGCGGTGGGAGCTGTTACGGGTGCTGCCGGTGGTGCTGCTGTGGGTGCGGTTGCTGGTAGTGCGGCAACGGGGGCGGCGGGTGGTGCTCTCTTGGCAATTCCTGCTGGATTGTGGGAAGGTTATCAAGCCAACGAGAACTTTAAGCGAGCATTTAAAGTCTGTATGCGTCAGCGCGGACATACATTAGTTAACTAACTGTTATTCATTTAAAAAACAGAAATTTCTTCTATGAAGCTACATCAGATAATAACACCAGCGGTGTGAATCTGATGTACTTATCCAAGGTTCAGGAGAACATAGTCTTATCAACCGCTTTTGTTGCTGCGGTTGCAGAAGAAATCAATCCTTTATTAATCATTTCCTTCAGATTTTGATCCAATGTTTGCATTCCATCCCGGCGTCCAGTCTGAATAGCAGAATAGATTTGAGCGATCTTAGATTCTCTAATCATATTTCTGATAGCGGCAGTGCCTACCATAATTTCATGAGCTGCCACCCGCCCCCCGCCGATTTTCTTCATCAACGTCTGTGAAATCACTGCTTGTAATGATTCAGATAACATAGACCGAATCATATCCTTTTCTGCCGCCGGAAAAACATCAATAATGCGATCAATCGTCTTTGCCGCAGAAGACGTATGCAAGGTTCCAAAAACAAGATGACCTGTTTCCGCCGCTGTCAACGCCAGGCGAATCGTTTCTAAATCTCGCATCTCGCCCACCATAATTACATCAGGGTCTTCTCGTAATGCTGAGCGTAACGCTTCATTAAAACCCAAGGTATCTCGATGCACTTCGCGTTGATTCACCAAACATTTCTGGCTGGTATGCACAAACTCAATCGGATCTTCAATCGTTAGAATATGCGCAAATTCATTGCAATTAATATGATTGATCATTGCTGCCAAGGTGGTAGATTTACCCGAACCCGTCGGCCCTGTAACTAAAACCAGGCCACGCGGCTTTCTAGTAATTTCTTCAAAAAATAAAGGCGCACCCAATTCTTCCAAAGATAGTGCCTTGGCAGGAATCGTCCTAAAAACGCCAGCCGCTCCCCGTTCCTGATTAAAAGCATTAACCCGAAATCTTGCCACTCCCGGTAATTCAAAGGAAAAATCAGTTTCCAGATGCATCTCATACTCTTTACGCTGTTTATCGTTCATAATGCCATACATCAACGCATGCACGGCCTTATGATCTAATTCAGGAGTATCAATACGCTTTATGTCCCCATCCACCCGAATCATGGGCGGTAAACCGGCTGATAAATGTAAATCCGAAGCGCCATTCTTAACTGAAAAAGCCAATAATTCAGTAATATTCATTAATGTCCATTAGATAAGGATCAATCAAAAACAAAATGTTTTTTCAAAAAAAGCCCTCATCATGAGGATGTAATTAATTAAAGGGGCTTTGCTTCGGCTATAGCCAATGACGTGTTCATTTGTCAATCAAAGATGAATTTCTCTTCGGAGTTGAATCCGTGATTTAATACTTACATTTAACAGAACGTTATCCTATTAATCATAATCAATTCCGCATTGTCAACAAGCAACTGCGAATATCTCATAGAGAAGGGGCGAACTCTAATACAATCTAGGCAAAAGTCAAGTAAAAACCGCAGTTCTATCAATAAACTAGCCAGTTTTTAGCAATTCGGTCTCAATAAAATCCGATATTAACGGTTAAGGTTCGCAATTGTAAGGAGCAAGCAGGGTTGCTCCTTTATGTCTTACTAATCCACTATTTTTAGATTGTACTTGCGTACCCGGTAACGCAGTGTCTCACGGGTTGCGCCCAAGGCTCTTGCCGCGCCGGTCAAATTATTGTCGGCAAGTTCAAGGGCTGTTTTTATGATAATTCTATCCATATCATCTAAAGCCATACTGCCGTCTAAGGGGAGATAAATACCTGGTTGATTATTTATAGCTTGATCGCGCTCAATAGTACTGGTGTTCGTTGTTTGCCCCGGTAATTGTAGCCACTGCCCAGGAAAGGTTATACCATCAGAAAATAATACGCAGCGTTCAATGACATTTCTGAGTTCTCTAACATTGCCGGGCCAGTAATGCGCTTTTAGTTTGTGCCAAACATCATCAGGGATATTTTTTACATGGCGCCCCGCTTTAGCGTTGTATTCAGCCACAAACAGTGGCACCAATTCGTCCAGATCTTCAATCGCTTCACGAAGTGGCGGTAAAATAACTTTAAAGACACTTAAGCGATGGTATAAGTCGGTTCTAAAGCTACCCGCTTGAGCCATTTGTTCCAAATCGCGATTACTGGCGGCGACTATTTGTACATCAACGCTGATTTCTTTCTCGCCACCCAGGCGACGTACTTTATGATCTTCAATGGCTTTAAGTAGTTTCGCCTGTAAATCGAGCGGCATTTCACCAATTTCGTCCATAAATAAAGTGCCGCCATCCGCTTGTTCTAGCAAGCCTCTATGACGTCCTGAGGCACCTGTAAAAGCGCCAGGTTCATGACCGAATAATTCGGACTCCAGTAATTCTCGGGGCAAGGCGGCACAATTCACTTCAATCATGGGTTGTTGCGCACGCGGCCCACCATAATGCAGAATACGTGCGGTTAAGCCCTTACCGGTACCACTTTCACCCCCAATGATCAAGGCACTGAAGGGAACCTGAGTCAGTTTAGCTAATAATTCCCGAATACCTTTTGCCTGTTGGCTATGACCCAAATAGGCGTCAGGTGAATAACGCCGATAACCCTGCTTGGTTTGATCAATAACTCTGCGTTGCATAGAGGCACTGCGTGCTGCACTGGTAACAACCAGATCAAGACGTTCTAAGTCGCAGGGCTTTTCCAGAAAATCATAAGCACCTAAACGAAGCGCCCTGACGGAATCGGGTACATTGCCGTAACCTGTTAAAAATAACCACTCTGCATAACTAACCTGTTTTTTTGTCGCTTCCATAAAGTCTAGGGCATTACCATCCGGTAAGTTCATATCGGACAATATAACCAACGGTTCAACGCCATTCTTAAGCAGTAATGTTTTAGCTTCAGCTAATGATTTAGCCAAAACGACTTCCCAGCCTAATTGACGATAGTGACGAGAAAGTTCTGAGCCAAGTAGTTTTTCGTCTTCAATAATAAGCAGGGTTTCTATCATAATTTTTTTCCAGATAAGCATTCTTTAGGTAATAGGACTGTAACACAAGCACCATGAGGGAGCAGATTACTGAGTTTGATTTTACCACCGACATCTTTTACAAAGCGTTGTACCATGGCCAAACCTAAGCCAGTCCCATCCTGACGGCTGGTTCGGAAGGGACGAATACCGTAATTAAGCATATCCTGGGAGAATCCGGGGCCATTGTCAAAGACATCAATACGTAAGTGGTGTGTTTCATGATGGGCTTTGATGCGTACTACGCCTATTTGACCGTTTAAAGCATCGGCGGCATTCAGTATTAAGTTGAGCAGCGCTTGACGAATACCACTTTCTGGCAAATGTACAGGCAAAGAACCCGGAGTATCGCTCATGAGTTCAACGGACTCGGAAATTTGATAACGTGTTAACGCAATTAAATCTCTAATGAGTATTGTGATATCAAAATCAGTGGCTGCTTCAGGCGAATGCCGACTTTGATCCAGCATATCATTGAGTAATCTACCTAGACGCTTGAGCTCACTACTGATTAAATCCATTCGCTCGCATTGATTTTGATCATCAATTTCTCGCCGCAGATTATTAAAAGCCATTTGAATACCCGCCAAGGGGTTACGAATTTCATGTGCTAATTCAGCTGCCACTTCGCCAATAGCAGCTAAACGCTCGGCTCTTGCTAGACTGTATTGTTGTTCTAATAAGGCCTGTGTGGCTAAACGCACTTCTCGTTGTAAGGACTGTGCATACAAATGTTTGGCTTCCTCTAACTCTGCAAGATGAATGACCATTTCATTATAGCTATTAAAAACGGGAAACAGTAAAGGGTCTAAATGGTCGGTTGTTATCGGTGTATAGTTTTCTTCGGTCAGTCGCTCTAATAAGTGTCTCAGATCATTTAGGGGGTGTAGTATTCGATAATGCAAAAATAACATAGCGCCTAACAGGATGAGGGTAAAGGTAATCAGCGCTATATAAAGTTCGGTTTGCGTATCAAAGTTAATGTCTTCCAGTAACTTTTCTCGTCTTAGACCTTCTTCATCGAGAATTTTGCTCATGAGAGTCAGTGCTTGAGTTAGTCGGGCGTTTTTTTGATCTTTTTCGAGTTTATTGATATCGGCTAGCAGGTTGCCAACCGCTTCTAAACTACTTTTTGTCGAGGGCGATAAATACTGACTGTCATCAATTAATATCTGCATTTCAGTTAGGGTTTTAGTTAATACACCCGATTGAGAATTTGAAGATGATTCAGTGACGTAACCAATCAGTGACTGCTGTAAGCCTACTGATACGTTTTGCACACGATGAGAATAATTGATATAAGATAATACGGTTTCAAAATGATGAAGATTTCGCCAAATCATACCGCCTAAAATAGCAAGTGCTAGCAGTAATAATCCTAAGAAAGCGAGAGCACGAATCTTTGCGGGGCGATAAAAAACAGGAGTCATTGCGGTTATTGGGTAAGCTTTGTCGTAGAAGAGATTCCCCATTTTCTCAATATCACCGTTTTATCTTTACAAATACAATTGTTTATAAGCAATAACCGAATCTGTAAAAAGACTATTTGATTGAACTAAGGTGTCGAGAGTTGAGGCCAAAAGTGTGGCAATATTAGCTGAGTGAGTTAGATTTAGCTCATTGAGTTTTTTCAGTTCATGTTCTGCCCCCAGCTTATCACTTTGCAAAAACAAGCTGATAGATAAGCAGTAATAAGCGTAGATCTTTTTTTCTTCTAAGGTAACGAGCTGAATATTTTTGCCAGGCGAAATTTCAAAGACCCATGGTTCCTGATTTTCAGGTTTAGCCATTATTGTTTGATCATTTAACCATTCAATGGCTTGAGTTTGGTAAGTGCTTGCTTGGCTTAAATACTCTAGATGCCAGTACACTTTTGCATTTTCAAGCATCGACAATGGGTATTCTTTATTTTTTCCATACTCTTTACTAGCTTCTTCAAAATGACCTTGTTTGAAGTAAACAGTAGCTAAATTATTACGGTATCTGGGGGTAGGCGCACTATCGATTGCTTCTAATAACTCAACTTTAGCCGTTTCGTAATCGCCTAGTTTTGCATAAAGTAAAGCCAAATCGTTATGCGCTTCAGCCAGTTTTGGGCTTAGGTTGGTGGCTTTCTCAAAATAAGGCAGCGCTTTGTCTGGTTGTTCTTGAGTAGAGAAAAACACGCCTAGAAATAGGTTAAGATGAGCATCATTCGGGTATTGCTGATACAGCTCATCAATGGTTTCTTTAAATTCCGGTTTAGAAATAGATTGTCGTAGTTGCGAAATCTTTAAGCCCCACTCAGCCTGTTGGTTCTTAGGGTTTACTTTGAGTTCGTTTTCAAATACTTTTTCTGCCTCGTTGTAATGACCAATATTTAAGGCGTTTTCACCTTCAACAATGAGTTGTTTATCAATGGGTTGAGGTTCTTTTGATATATCATAAAGATAAACGATCCAACCACCGGCTACTATGGCGAATATTAATGCTATCACTGAAGCCAGTTTTGTCATATAACTCCATTGGTTGGTTAAAAAGTTCATATATGATCCTTTATCAAAACGGGATAGTTAGTTAGGTGCCTTTTTTTGATGATTAAATAGTTCGTTATGTTCTTCTAGTGAAGGTAACCCAGAGCGTGCCCCGATTTTTTTGCAACAGATAGCACCGGCAGCGCTTGCGTACCTTAATATGTTTTCCCAGTCCATTCCTAGGGCAACAGCGGCTGCAAAAGCACCATGAAAAGCATCCCCCGCTCCTGTTGTATCAACAGCGGTTATTGGAAAAGCGGGTAAACTACCTTGTACTTGTCCTTTCTGCCAAATAAGACCTCTCTCACCTAGAGTAATAACGACATTAGGTGAAATTTCTCCTAAGCGTGCCAAGGCAGTTATTTCACCGCCTGCAAATTGTACGGCAAATTTTTCAGAACAGACTAGATAATCGACTTCAGTCATTAAACTTAAGGTTCCCTCATGTACGGAGCCTGCATCCAGTACCGTTAGAGCATCTGATTTTTTTAGATCATGAATCAGAGGTAACGATAAATGAGGTTCGTGACCATCGAATAATACAACCTTGGCTTTAACAGAGGAAAAATCGATAGCATTGACACACAGTGCCTGGGTATCCCCTTTGTAATTAACCAACGCACGATGACCATTGGGTTTAACTAATATCGTAGAAAGAGGAGTGGGTGAAGAACCTCGAATGATCAAGTCTGTGTTAATACCCCATTCAAGCAATTCCTGGTAATGTTTTTCCCCGTAAATATCGTTGCCGAGATAACCCGCAAAGGCTGCTGTGAAGCCCAGTTTGGCAACAGTGACAGCCGCATTAGCCGCAGGACCTCCCCCACATCCGAGAAAACTCTCAGCCACAATCTTTTCATCATCCAGTGGATGATGACTAACCGAAAAGACTAAATCGTAAGAGGCATGACCCACACAAAGTACATCAATGTTCATACCGAAGCCGTAGGTTTTTACGCCAAACCTTTTGAGAGGTCACTTTTAATATCAGCTATTGCTTCCAGTCCCACCGAAACCCTCACCAAACCATCCTTAATACCCGCCGTAGCCCTGGCTTCAGATGTTAATCGGCCATGAGTCGTGGTGGCAGGATGTGTTATGGTAGTTTTAACATCACCCAGGTTTGCGGTAATTGAGATCATTTCTGTAGCGTCAATTAATGTCCATGCTTGCTCTTTACCCCCAGCTAGTTCAAAACTAACAATGCCACCGAAATGACTTTGTTGACGTTTTGCCAAATCGTGTTGAGCATGAGAGGTCAAACCCGGATAGTGGACTTTAGCAATACTGGGTTGTTGTTCCAGCCACTTAGCCAGTTCGAAAGCGTTATCACAATGCGCCTTCATTCGGATAGCCAAAGTTTCTAGGCCAGATAAAAATACCCAGGCATTGAACGGACTCATGGTAGCCCCACCTGTTCTTAGATAAGGGTAAATGAATTTTTCAATGATTTCGTCACTAGCGATAACAGCACCACCGACACAGCGACCTTGTCCATCAATGTATTTAGTGGCCGAATGAATGACGATGTCGGCACCGAATTCAAACGGTTTTTGTAAAATAGGTGTGCAGAAGCAATTATCAACAACCAATAGGCAATTATGAGCATGAGCAATATCTGCCAGTACAGCAATATCAGCAATTTCAGTTAGAGGATTTGACGGTGTTTCCAGAAACAAGAATCGGGTATTCGGTTTAATAGCCGCTTCCCATGCAGCAGAGTCAATCAGATCAACAAAATCAGTTTCAACACCAAATTTTGCAAAGTAGTTTTGAAAAACCAGGACAGTGTTGCCAAAAACTCCGCGCGAGCAAACTACATGGTCACCCGCTTTTAATAAGCCCATGCCTACGGCCATAATAGCCGCCATACCGGATGAAAAGGCTAAGCAACGTTCGCCCTTTTCCATATAGGCTAATCGTTCTTGAAAAGCAGAAACCGTAGGATTAGTAAATCGGGAATAAATATTGCCGGGCTTTTGTCCAGTAAAACGCAACGCAGCATCTTCTGCACTGTTAAAGACATAACTGGAGGTTGTAAAGATTGGAATACTGTGTTCATCTTCAGGTGTGCGCTTTACACCGGCTCTTATAGCCTGAGTTTCTAGAAAATAGTCGTTCCAGTTAATGTCATTCATGGGCTTGCTTCCTTTACGGTAGTCGGTGGGCAAACAGGTCTAGTTGCCTTTAATCAAAGGGTCGATGATATTTAAGTTATAACATTTCTATAATAGACTTTTCTGAGTTACGTTCGGCTTGGGCATTGTCATTGCGCAAAGCTTCAATTCTGTCCAGATAAGCATCATCAATATCACCGGTTATATATTCCTTGCTAAAGCAGGAGGTATCAAAATGTTTAATGCTAGGGTTGCCTTTACGCACGGCTTCAATTAAATCCTCTAGATCCTGATATATTAAACGGTCAGCGCCTATGGCTTCACAGACCTCTTGCTCAGTTCGGTCATGGGCTATTAATTCATTGGCTGCAGGCATATCAATGCCATAGACATTCGGATATCGAACCGGTGGTGCTGCGGAGGCAAAGTACACTTTTTTAGCGCCTGCATCCCGAGCCATTTGAATGATTTGCGCAGAAGTAGTGCCTCTGACGACAGAGTCATCGACTAACAGAACATTTTTGCCGTTGAACTCTAAGTCGATAGCATTCAGCTTTTGTCTAACTGACTTTTCACGCATTTTCTGACCAGGCATAATAAAGGTTCTACCGATATATCGGTTTTTCATAAACCCTTCACTGAATTTGACACCTAGCCTATTAGCCATTTGCAAGGCTGACGTTCTACTGGTATCAGGAATAGGGATAACGACATCAATGTCATAGTCAGGCCATTCTCTGAGCACTTTTGCAGCTAGTTTATCACCCATCCTCAAACGGGCTTTATAAACAGAAATGTCGTCAATAATGGAGTCAGGACGCGCAAAATAGACATATTCAAAAATACAGGGGCAATGGTCTATTTCATCAGCGCATTGCTTGGTGTGTAAAATCCCGGATTCTTCGATAAAAATAGCTTCACCCGGTTCTATGTCTCTAATGAGATTAAAGCCTAAGACATTGAGGGCAACACTCTCAGAGGCAATCATAAAATCAGAACCTTCTTCCGTTTTTCGTTCTCCAAATACGACCGGTCTAATACCGTGAGGATCTCTAAAGCCTAAAATTCCAACGCCAGCAATCATGATAACAACGGCATAAGCGCCCCGGCAGCGGCGATGAACACCCGTGACTGCCTGAAAAATATCATCGACACTTAAGTCTGTTTTTCCTAAGGTTTGCAGTTCATGTGCGAATACATTTAGGAGTACTTCAGAATCAGAGTCAGTATTAATGTGGCGTTGATCTTCTACAAACAACGCTTTTTTTAACTCTTCAGTATTCGTTAAATTACCATTGTGTGCCAAGGTAAGGCCAAAGGGTGAATTAACATAAAACGGCTGTGCTTCAGCTGAGCTTGTACAGCCCGCCGTGGGATAACGCACGTGAGCTATACCCATATTGCCTTTTAGTTTTAGCATCTGAGCATTGTTAAACACATCTCGAGTTAAGCCATTATCTTTACGTAAATGTAAGCGTCCACGTTCACAAGTGACAATACCAGCAGCATCCTGTCCCCGGTGTTGCAACACGGTTAGTGCATCGTAAAGTTCCTGGTTTACGGCCTGATGTGAAACGATAGCAGTGATACCACACATAATTTTTTATCTGAATTTAAAAGTTATTATTGATAATGAATATGTTCAGTCAATTCTGACGGAATATGCTCTTTTAACCAAATTGCAACTATTTGGAAAGGGGGACGCAATCTTGATTTATCCCACCAAATATTTTCGGGTAAATGCGTTAAGCCAGCTAATGTGATTAAGATTACAATGTTAAGCACACCATGAAGGCCTCCACAAATAAGTCCTCCTAGTCGATTAAGTATGGATAGCTTAGGCTTTTTTAGCAGGCTACCGAGTAGAATTCGGATTAAATGAGCCACCATTAAAGTTATTAAAAATAATGCTATAAAAGAAACGATTATCCTGGTGGTAGTATGAGTCAGAGACGATTCTAAAAAAACAGAAAACTCACTGTTAAAATTTAATCCAATGATCGTAGCAACTAACCAACAGCCCAACTTAAAAATCGCCAAGTTAAAGCCAGATATGACCCCCTCAATTAATTCGATAAACAGTATCCCGATGATGGCAAAATCTATCCAGTTCATTGTGCTGTTAGTAGGCTTTGTAACTCAGACTCTGGAAAAAATTTATTCACCCACCAGAATGGATTGTATTTTCTGACTATCCAATTTCGCCTTCATTTCAATAGCGTGTTTTTTATCTAGCGTGGGGCCTACTCTAAGTCTGTATAAGACAGTATTGTTAGGTCCATTTGTTGTATCAACAGTCGCAGGCAATCCTTGCTTGTGTATGATTTCCATGAGTGCTATAGCATTTTCTTTTTTACTAAAACTACCGGCTTGAATTGTCCAGCGATTAAATTCAGCTTTTGATTTTGCCGGAGTAACGACAGCTTTATCTGCATCCAGTGAAATCCCCTCTTTGGGTGCGTGTTTGATGCTATCTAATTGAGATTTTCTTAGCGGTCTGGCTGGTGGTGTTTGATTTATAGCCACATCATCGAAGGGTGCACTGACATTGTTGGGATCAGCCTGAACTTTGTATTTTTTTTGCTTAAGTGGTTTATTGTTTTCGTCAACCACGCCAGTATCCAGGGCGTTTGATGAATCATTGTCAATGGGTTCATCGAACTGTGGTTTCTTATTAATCGTATTCGGTACATTTCCATTCCTTACAACAGTTTTTTCATCGGGAGATGAAATACTGGTTGACAGTTCTGCTTCTTCATTGGTGTTAACCTCTATTTCAGATGCAGTATCAGGGGTATTTAACACCTGATTAGCGCTAGTGGGTACCTTGTTAGCAGAGGTTTCGCCTGTCATAACAGGTGTTTCGGGAATGTTGAGTGCAGTAATCGATTGACCGCTATTATCAATAGGGTCATCAAATAGCATCGGAACGAAAATAGCAGCAAGTGCTGTAACGACTATAGCGCCAATTAATCGCTGTTTTAATTCTTGATTCATTTTATCAACTCACATTTTTCAAATTCATTCAAACAATCAGATACCAAAAAGAAAGATCCGAAAACCAATAGTAAATCATTTTCTTGTGATTGACATTGGCTTTTTGCAGCGTTAAAGGCATCCTTAAAATCGTTAAATCCAAAGTAAACCCGGGCTATTGAGCATTGTGAAAAAAACTTTCGCATAATTGCTTCAGAGGCTGTTCGAGGGTTCGCTAACGGTGTAAAAAACCAATCGTATACCACTGGATTCATAATTTCCAGTACACTTGCTATGTCTTTGTCTTTCATCATTGAAAAAATAGCGTGTATTCTTTTGTTAGGAAAAGTTGCTTTAAGATAGTCGGCCAGGGTTCTGACGGCTTCTGGATTATGCCCAACATCTAATAGAATTGGAATTTTATCATTAATTAATTGAAAGCGACCGAGTAAATGGTTATTTTTTATACCTGTTCTAATTGAGTTATCACTGACAGGTAGCATATCTCTCAATAAATGCACGGCTAAGATTACCGCTGAAGCGTTACGGTACTGATGTTCGCCTTTTAACCCGGGTTCAGGTATTTGATCAATAATTTGATTTTCAAAAGTCCAGTTCCACGTCGAAGCTTGTTTGCTATAAGTGAAATCTTTATTAATACAATAGAGCTGAGCTCCCTTTTTAAGGGCGTAGTTGATCAGTGAATCGGGTGGCGCCGGGTCTCCAACAATAGCCGGTGTGTCAATTCTAAAGATACCTGCTTTTTCACCACCGATGGCTTCTCGGGTAGCCCCCAGCCAGTCAACATGGTCAATACCAATGCTTGAAATAAAGGCAATGTTAGGGTCCACAATATTGACGGCATCCAGTCGTCCACCTAAACCGACTTCAAGTAATTGAATATCCAGATTTGAGCGCCAGAATATATCAAGCGCAGCTAAGGTACCGAATTCAAAATAACTTAAAGAAGTGTCTCCACGAACAGACTCTATTCTGGCAAAGGCTTCGCAAATCAGTCCATCTGAAACAGGGAACCCATCCATTTTAATTCTTTCATTGTACCTGAGGATATGTGGAGAGGAATAAGCACCTACACGGTAGCCTTGGGCTTTATAAATCGCTTCAAGATAGGCTATGCAAGAACCTTTGCCGTTAGTGCCGGCAACGGTAATTGTTAAGGGCTTGATACCCTCTGGATTTAGCGCACGATAGACTCTCGCAGCTCTTTCAAGTCCAAGGTCAATCGCTAAGGGGTGTAGGCTTTCCTGCCACGCCAACCAACCCTTTAACGAGTCAAAACGCATCATTTTTGTTGATTTTCAGATTTTGTTTAGTTCAGGAATTGTGTCTGCATTTTCTTCACTTCCAACTGATTCTTCCGCTTCAATAGTTATCTGAGCAGGTGCAAAAGTAACTAATGGCTTATTTCTGGTTTCGGTTAATAGCGACAAAATGCTAGCTACCTTAGAACGGATTTCGCGTCTATCAATAATCATATCAATGGCGCCATGCTCCTGAAGAAATTCACTTCGCTGAAAGCCATCAGGCAATTTTTCACGTACCGTTTGTTCAATGACTCTGGGGCCGGCAAAACCAATTAATGCATTGGGTTCAGCGATATTAATATCACCTAACATTGCTAAGCTTGCGGAAACGCCTCCCATGGTAGGGTCAGTCATAAAAGAGATAAAAGGAATGCCTGCATCAGATAGCCGGGTTAACGCCGCACTGGTCTTCGCCATTTGAAACAAAGAGAATAGTGATTCCTGCATTCTGGCACCACCACTTGAAGTGAATACGATAAAAGGTATGCCTAATTCAACACATTTATTGACACCACGGACAAATCGCTCTCCAACGACTGAGCCCATAGACCCACCCATGAATTTGAACTCGAAAGCTGCAACAACCAGATCCATGCCATTAAGTTTGCCCTTCATGACCACTAAGGCATCACTTTCTTTGGTTTGCTTTTGAGCGATGGTAATGCGTTCTTTATATTTCTTGGTATCTTTGAACTTTAGCGGGTCAACCGGTTTAATGTTTTTGCCTATTTCTTCGCGACCCTCTTCATCAAGAAACATATCAATACGTGCTCTTGCTGAAATACGCATGTGATGTTCACATTTTGGGCAGACACTGAGGTTTCTTTCCAATTCTGTATTGTAAAGAATCGCATTGCAGCTAGGGCATTTAGTCCATAATCCTTCCGGGACGGTTACTTTTTTATTAGATCCGTCTGTTCTAATAGTTTTGGGTAGTAGTATTTCAAACCAACTCATGGGTATGCTCCTTAGTACTATTAGTGGACTCTTTAACTATCCAGTGCTTGGCGTATAGAGGCTAATAGAGTAATAATTTCTTGTTTAGCTAGATCAAGATCGTCTAAGTTATCTTCGATCTTATTAATGAGGGCGCTACCAATCACAACGCCATCGCCAATGTTAGCAATCGTTTTTGCCGTTAATGCATCTTTTACACCAAAACCAATTGCAATGGGTAAGTTTGTGTTGGCTCTTATTTGTTGTAATTTATGTTCTACATCAGCCGTATTTAAATGACCTGCGCCAGTGACCCCTTTAAGAGACACATAATAGATATAACCACTGCCAGCGGCATCCATTCTTTTAACACGTTCATCCGTACTATTGGGTGCTAACAGAAAAATGGGGTCAATGCCACGTGCTTTTAATAAAGCACTGCATTCCAGACCTTCTTCAGGCGGTAAATCTACGGTTAAAACCCCGTCAATATCGGCGCGTTGTGCGGCATTAGCAAAGTCTTCGTAACCCATTGCTTCAATCGGATTTAAATAGCCCATTAAGACAATCGGGGTATCCTGATCTGTTTTTCTAAACTCTATAGCCGTTTCCAGTGTCCGTCTCAGGCTCATTTTATGAGCCAGGGCACGTTCACTCGCGCGTTGAATTACAGGGCCGTCGGCCATAGGGTCCGAGAAGGGTACACCTAATTCAATGACATCAACACCAGCTTTAACCATTTCGTGCATTAAAGGCACGGTAAAGTCTGGCCTTGGATCGCCAGCGGTAACAAAAGGAATTAATGCTTTGCGGCCTGCTTTTGCAAGTGCTTCAAATCTAGCAGCTAATCGACTCACAGTTCTATCCCCTCACGTTTAGCCATGGTTTGCATATCTTTATCGCCCCGACCTGATAGATTGATGATTATCGTTTCATCTTTGCTCATCGTGGGGGCAAGTTTCATTGTGTAAGCCATTGCATGACTTGATTCTAAGGCTGGAATAATACCTTCCATGCGGGTTAAGGCATAAAAACCTTCCAAAGCTTCAGTATCTGTGATGTTCACGTAGTTAGCACGACCAGTATCTTTTAACCAGGCGTGCTCTGGGCCAACACCGGGGTAATCCAGGCCTGCTGAAATAGAGTGGGTTTCGATAATTTCGCCATCATCATCACACATCAGGTAAGTACGATTACCGTGTAATACGCCCGGACGGCCTGCACATAAGGGCGCCGAATGTCGACCGGTTGCCACACCATCCCCTGCGGCTTCAACGCCGTACATTTTTACGGATTTGTCTTCAATAAACGGATAAAACAGACCGATAGCATTAGAGCCACCACCCACACACGCGACTAACGCATCGGGTAAACGTCCGGTTGCCTCCAGGCATTGTTCTTTAGCTTCGCGACCAATAATCGATTGAAAATCTCTAACCATTGCTGGATAAGGATGCGGACCAGCAACCGTACCAATGATATAAAAGGTATTATCAACGTTGGTAACCCAGTCCCTGAGTGCTTCATTTAAGGCATCTTTTAAGGTTTTTGAGCCTGATTCAACAGCAACCACGGTCGCGCCCAGTAATTTCATTCGATAGACGTTTAAAGACTGTCTCGCAACATCCACAGCGCCCATATAAACTACGCATTCCAGTCCAAGTCTTGCGGCAATCGTGGCCGTAGCAACGCCGTGTTGTCCTGCACCCGTTTCGGCGATAATGCGCGTCTTACCCATCCGTTTGGCTAACAGGGCTTGACCGACCGTATTGTTGATTTTATGCGAGCCGGTATGATTCAGATCTTCACGTTTTAAATAGATTTGCGCGCCGCCCAGTTCACGACTCCAGCGTTCTGCATGATATAAGGGTGAAGGTCGACCGACATAATATTTTAAATCTGCATCCAGTTCAGCAATAAACACTGGATCTGCTAAATAACGTTGATACGCTTCATTGAGTTCTTGAATAGGCGGCATTAGTGTTTCAGCAACAAAAATGCCACCGTAAGGACCAAAGTGGCCCCGTTCATCCGGCATATTATATTTTTCGGTCATGTTAATCCTGGTCACCCTCATAAACTTGTTTTATAAATGCCGCCATTTTCAGCGCGTCTTTAATGCCTTTTTTTGCTTCGACACCACTACTGACGTCAAGCGCGTAAGGTCTAATTGTTTGCACTGCGTGTTTGGCGTTGGTATCATCCAAGCCACCTGCCAAAATGATTGGCAGAGCGCAGTGTTTGGGAATTAAATCCCAGTTAAATCGGCTACCCGTTCCGCCTTTTGCATCTGGATGATAAGCATCCAGCAATAAGCCATTAGCATCGTGATACTGACGGGTTAGCGTAGCCAAATCAATACTGTCTTTTACTTGAATGGCCTTAATGTAACGTTTGCCGTAAATTCTGCAAGCTTCAGCGGGTTCATCGCCATGAAACTGAATACAGTCAATCGGCACTCGTGCCAAAACCTCACGTATGCGTGCTTCCTGCTCATCGACAAATAAGGCAATCACCGATGTAAACGCGGGTAGTGCGTTAACAATACTAATCGCTTGGTCAATGTCAACATGTCTTGGGCTGGGTGGATAAAACACCAGACCAATGGCATCTACACCCAATTGAGAGGCATAAACAGCATCTTCAGCGCGAGTAAATCCGCAAATTTTAACGCGTGTTCGCATAAAGTGATATGAGAATTTATAGAATAAAATTTAGCCGAGTAGAATAACACAAATTGAACTTGAAAATGATCTGAAAATTTATTTAGCCCAAGCCTCTCGCATCAAGGTTCCAAAGTCGCGTTGCGATAAGACATTAAAACAATCGCGCCAATCTTTATTCGACGCCGATAAATGAGAGTTGTAACGCAAATCAAATCCGGTGGCCCGTTTTTGTGCATCGATATACTGATCCATTTGTTCATCCAGTGTTTCAATATGCTCAATCCATTCATCTTTAATCGTATCTGGCAGAGAACCAAACAAGTTAAATTTATCATGCATCCGTTCAGATAAACGCTCATACACTTTTTCATCAACAGTTTTTTCATTGACTAAATTCAGCATATCCACATAATCACGTAACTGTCCAAAGCGCTTAATTCGACCAATGCGTTGTTCGAGTTTAGTCGGATTCCAAGGTAAATCCACGTTGATTAAAGTACCTAAGGTTTGTAAATTTAAGCCTTCACACGCGGCATCGGTTGCAACCATGATGCGAATCTTATGTTCGGCAACCATGTGCTTAAGGGTATCTCTTAAAATGCCGACACTATCGCCTTGTTGATATAAACGACTTCTGCCCGCACCGGCATATAAGCCGATTGCTTCATCGGGGAAATGTTCTGCGAGAGAATCGGCAATCCAACGTGCGGTATCATAATATTGACTAAAAATAATGCATCCGTATTCAAGCCAGTTTTCAACTGTTAGATAGTGCAAGATATACTCGGCGCGGTCACAGATGCGGAAAATGAAAGAGGTATAATGCTCCAATTTACCTAAAAATATGACATGCTTAAAATCAAATTCACAGAGGCCGAAGTTGAACAGTTATACCAACAATTCATGGAACATCCTT
>CAIMEB010000095.1 GCA_903839855.1 uncultured Methylococcaceae bacterium | reverse complement strand
GCCCTCCTATGCACTACATGGATAAGCCCGCTCTAACCCAACTTGAGGGGGTCGGAATTGGACGCGAAAGGGGGTCGGAGTTGGATGCGATTTGACAGGAACAGGACTATCCCGGCGTTTCCGGCAGCATCCTGGAGGGGATCGAAGAAATACTCACCGTCACTCGCCTTGGGTTGCCGGTCGAATTGCGCCGGTCGCTGGCCTGCACCAACATCATCGAGAACATGAACGGGACCATCCGGCAGGTTTGCCGAAACGTCAAACGCTGGCGGGACACCAGGATGGCGCTCCGTTGGACCGGAGCCGCCATGCAGGAGGCCGCCAAGGGCTTCCGGCGGCTCCGGCGGCTCAAGGCGCACAAGCAACTGCCGACGCTGCGGGCTGCCCTGCTTGCCCATCAGGTCAAGCATTCCATCAACCCAGATATTGAAAAGCAAGCCAAGGCCGCGTAGCCTGTTCACACAGAGACGCCTGCTGAGCGAATTTCAACACAGCTCGGGACATTTCCCTCTTGAGGGCGGCTAAGCTTTCCAATCGAAGGCGGCTACCTTTTTTCGATGAAGGTGACCGGGCTTCATTGCCGGCGATCACCTCGTGCCAGTGATCGACCGGCATCTGGCTGGTGATGATGGTGGAGCCACCCAAGGACTTGCTGGTTGCTACGCTAATCGCATAGGAAAAAATCATGGCCACTCGTGTCAGCAGACGAAAATTACTGTTATCGTCGATTTTCGGTGTCGCATTTGGTGCTGCGCCAGGGGCAATCACGAGCATATCCAACCTTACAGTCGGACGGGCATTTGCGCAAAATCTTGCAGTTGAAAAAGATCCAATCAAATACTATTGGAACAAAAAATTATCGGAGTTGGCCTCAGTAGAGCCGTTCAACTGCAGCGACGAAGATAAAGAACGCCACCAAATTTATTGTGCTGTCGTTTTCTCCATATTGTATGGTTATTTCAACGGAAACCGACGTGGTGAAGTCGGCGAATATCCAATGCGAGCGAAGCAAAAAACGAGCGGTTTGGGAACGAATAGCCGCTATAGCGGAGGGTACTACTTTGGTCACAATATATGCGCTATCGCCGTTGACGAAGATGGCGAGATCATAGACTTCGACTTCAATAATGCCGAGCTTTTAAACGACTCAACACAGCATGCCGAAGTAAGATTGATAAGACGGCTTTTTAGTTTGGCCGATGCGTATGAAAAAAATAAAACGGATACGCTAACTTCCGTCGCGGCTGATATGCATCGAGATTACAATAAAACGCTTAATAATATCACAATTTATACGTCTATGGAATCGTGCGCTCAGTGCTCAGGCATGATGACATTAGCAAATATTCCAAAAGTTGTTTATTTACAGTCTGATCCGACTCAATATCAGATTGGAAAGATAATGTTTCGGTTATCGCGACCGGTTGGTCAAATGAACGGGGGCGGCGCGCCGCGGCCGATTTCAGGTAAAGAAATTGGTTTTATGCTCACAGATAAAATTGATAAATCTTATGAAGATTATAGAAGCAGCGTTGGAAGCACGTTCCCTAAACAGGCATTTTATAAGCCGCCAGGTTCGGAAAGTGATTCTTCGCGCTGGAATATTACACAATCAATAACATCGTTCGTTTGTACCGACGTAGCAATGGATCATTTTGCAGATGGGCGTGCCCTGCTCAATAAAGCAGTATTGAAGTATCCAGATTTTCGACCTGTTCTTACTAATACAAGGCAAACAAACCAAAAAATATTTTCTAATAATGAAGTTTTAAATAGCGCCCGAAATTTTGTTGAATATAGTTTAACCAAAGGAAAAAGGGGAATAAGCAGGTGATAGTTCGTATTCATCTCGGGAAACTCAGTGTGACTGTTGTGTTTATTTTAATTTTTTTTCCGCTTGATGCCTCAGCTAAAAACAAATCTAGTTTAGGAAATTCTAGCCTCTCTGCTGCCCTTTCTTCTGATGATTTAGTACCGGACAAGCTAAGCGATAGGCTTGAGGACAAGAAGCCGTCAGTCGCGGCTCCGCAATTCTATTACCGTTATAGCTTCGGGGCGGGTCATGACAGCAACCCAAAATTGAATGATCCTGCTGAGTATAGTCGGTCATTAGAACGGCAGGCCGTACTTGGCATTAAAGGGAATCTTGGCAGCGCGCCCTTCAATTATGATATGTTTGTTAATCATGAGGCGCTACGCTATTCGCAACTCCCTGGTTGGAACCAAGATAATATCCGAATTAAAGGAACGCTTTCGTACTCGGCCATGGAGTATTCTTACGGCGTAACGCCCTACGTGTCTGTGCAATCGAAAATTTTTTATGAGGATGGTTTTTCTCCATGGTTCATGCGCAGAGATGACTTTTCATTTGGCATTAAAAAAAGCTTAGATTTCTCCCCTACGAACGCCAAGCCTAGTAATTCTGGAAAAAAACTGTTCAACTTTGAATTCGACGCGTCGGCGACGCCGCGCCTAGAAAGAAAGAAAGACGGTTCATCCGGGCTGATCGAATCAAATAATTCGATCGAGTACGAAGCAAGTGTTAGTCTCGCATATTTTTACAGCTCGGATATTAAGGTTATACTCGTTAATGAAATTGCATATCGTGTATTCCAAAACAAAATTGACGATGATGGAAGCCCGTTTCAAAAACGATCGCTGAAAACCGCTACAGCGTTGTTGTGGTCATGGAATTTCCTAGGGGATAAGGCGTCTAAAGAGATCTCCCCTGCCTTGAGCTTTGGCGTAAAATACGAAAGAGCGGTTGATAATGTGAATGATGGCTTTTTTAGGTGGCAAGTTGGGCCGACAGTTAGCGTCTCTGGAAAATTCTGAAAGTGCCGGGCTCAATATTTTGGCTCATCAGGAAAACGAGTGGGTGAATCTGATGGGGAATGCGGCTCGATTTCCTGAAGACCCAATATTTTATTCTGGATTATACTCCGACTCCACGATCGTCTCGCTCGATCCAGTAGAAAGTGCTGATGGCTATATCTGAATCGGCGTGAGCGTT
>CAIMEB010000094.1 GCA_903839855.1 uncultured Methylococcaceae bacterium | reverse complement strand
CCTTACCAGACTGGATGATTACCCGGGAGATGAAACAAGCCATGAATACCTTAAGTACTTTTTCAGAAAAAGATCAGCATTATTATCAATACCAGGCTCGGCAAGAATATTTGCGTGAACAACGTACGATTCAGCATGAATTAGAGCAATCGAACCAGAGAGAGGAAGCTGCTAAAAGGCGAGAGAAATTAGCCTTGCAAGAAAAGCAAGCAGCGCAACAACGGGAAGAGTTAGCCTTGCAAGAAAAGCAAGCCGCTCAACAACGAGAAGAACTAGCCTTGCAAGAAAAGCACGCGGCGCAACAACGGGAAGAACTTGCAATCGCTGAAATTGAGCGCTTAAAAACCCTGTTAGCTCAAAAAGATCAATAGGGTTAAATCAATCTAAACTTAACCGCATTACTGAGAATAACTGGGGTCAAGGGTCAGAGTAAACTTAAATGTTGTGTGTTCTTAATCTGACCTCTAAAACAATTTATTTGTTGCAAACAAATAGGGTTGCTATAAGGCAAAAAAAAACAATTGAAACGGGAAATGAATTTAAGTTTACTCTGACCCCGTTACTTCTTGCTGACCCCGTTACTTCTTGACCCCGTTACTTCTACCGTTACTTCTAATCCGTTGATCGTAGATAGGCCTGTAAAATCAATTTTCTTTGCTGCACCATGATAGCGTTATAATAGCTTTTAGAACCTTCGTCTATTTAATGAGTTTTCTCTACCTGTATCATGAAAAAAGAATTTGAGATTATCGATAAAGAAATTGTGTACTCTGGTTTTTTTCGTATGGAAAAATACCGTTTAAAACATACCCTCTTTGCAGGTGGCTGGAGCACTGAGTTTAGTCGTGAATTATTTGTTAGAGGTAGTTGCATAGCAGTTCTGCTCTACGATCCAAGGACTGATCAAGTTATTCTGATTGAACAGTTTCGTGCAGGCGCCTTGATCATACCCGAAAGAGCCTGGTTAGTTGAAATTGTTGCAGGTGCTATAGAAGAAGGCGAAACAGCAGTAGAAGTGGCCTACCGAGAATCCTTAGAAGAAGCGGGTTGCGAAATTCAGGAGTTAATCGTCATTAATGAATTTTACACAACACCAGGCGGTGCCTCTGAACGTATCACTCTATTTTGTGGAAAAGTCGATAGCACAACAGTCGGCGGCATTCATGGCCTAGATCATGAAGATGAAGATATTCTGGTGCATACAGTCAGTGCTGATGAAGCCTATCGTATGGTCGAAAACAATGAAATTGAATCAGCTATTCCCATTATCGCCATTCAATGGTTGGCATTAAACAAACACAAACTCAAAGAAAAGTGGCTTAAATAACACCTCGTCACTCATAACCCGCAGATTCAAACGATGCCGTTATCTGATAAGCTCACGCCTTTTATTCGCTTATCTGCGGTGATCTCTATTTTGTTGTTGACGGGGTGCGTCAGCACCTCCGAAACAAATCTCATAGAATCCTTTCAAACCACCTCGCCTGCGGTCAATTATGCCCTCAGCTTACAAGGCGCTCCGTATATTTATGGGCAAAGCTCTCCAGAAAAAGGCTTTGATTGCAGTGGCTTTGTAAAACATGTGTATGAAATACAAGGCATCCACCTACCTCGCACCTCTTTTGATATGGCACAAGCCTTACCCAGTGTCGATGAAAATGATATCCACCCAGGTGATCTCGTCTTCTTTGATACCGATGGTCACGCTTATTCACACGTAGGCATTTATGTCAATCGGGACAAATTTATTCACGCCCCCAGTCGTCATACCGGAAAAGTGTTAATTTCTAGTCTTAAAAACGACTACTGGCAACGCCATTATACAGGTGCCAGACGTCCACGTTAAATCTGTTGATATATAAACACCTTTGCCGCAACAATTGTTGATAATCAAACAATTCAATTACACCTTACCTATTTCAACACGCTAAAATACACCAGCAAAATTATTGGCACAATGATTGCTAATTTTAAAATACACATTTGAATTCTGTATTTCAAACCTCTAACTCGTATATTATAGTTTCAATTTGTTTAATAAATGAACGACCTTAAAACCAAGTCTGAAAAAACGCGCAACCGTTTGCTAACGACGGCGAGTCGAATTTTCGCAGAAAAAGGCTTTCAGGAAACCACTATTGCCGAAATTTGTGAACAAGCTGAGACCAATATCGCATCAGTGAACTATCATTTTCGTGATAAAGAAACCCTATACCTGGAATCCTGGCGCTTTGCTTTTAATCAGGAACTTAAACTTTATCCACCTGAGGGTGCCTTAGCGTCCTCTGCCACCGCAGAGCAACGCTTGGCAATACGTATTCGTTCTATAATTAACCGAGTCGCTGACGATAAATCTTATTCATTTGCAATCATTAATAAAGAAATGGCTCAACCCACTCGACTACTTTCAGATATCCTGGAAAAAGAAATTAATCCTCAACGTTTACAAATGTTTGAGTTATTAAAAGAGTGCCTGGGTCAGAGTGCAAGTGATAAACAGATTCATTATTGCCATACCAGCATTATGGGACAATGTTTTCAGCTATTACGCTTAAAACACATGCAGAACGCACGTCATTCTCATAGCCATCCCAATTACCTAAGCGACATCCAAGACTTTGCAGATCATGTCGTGCTATTTTCTCTGGCAGGTATACAAGCCATTCGCTCTCAAACTTTAAATTAACAGTGTTCGCATGAGTCAAAATAATCCATCCACGCCCCCTCTTCCCAAGCGACGTAAACCTATATTTTTGCTCGGTACTTTAGGTGTACTATTAATCGCAGCAGGCAGTTATTATTACTTACAAGCCAACCCTTCTGATGCCGATAATAAATTCGCTTCACGCGGTGATGCCCGAGGAGAAAAAAGGGGTGATAGACGAGGCGATCACCATGATGATGACGCTCCTTCTCCGGTATCAACAGAAACAGTAAAAGCCTCTGACTTTCCCGTTTATCTGAATGGCCTAGGTACGGTAACCGCTTTACGCACAGTGACAGTCAAGCCGCGAGTAGACGGTGAATTAGTTAAAGTTGGCTTTACCGAAGGCCAGGTTGTCAAGCAAGGTGACCTCTTAGCAGAAATTGATCCACGCCCCTTTGAAATACAATTACAGCAAGTCGAAGGCCAGTTACTTCGAGACGAAGCCTTGTTAAAAAATGCCCAACTTGATCACAGTCGTTACTTAAAGTTGCTCGAACAGGATTCGATTGCAGCACAGCAAGCAGTGACTCAAGAAGCGCAGGTTAAACAGTATCAAGGTCTGGTCACTATGGACAAGGCTCAGGTTAATAATGCCAAACTGCAACTGACTTATTCTCGACTCACTGCTCCTATTTCTGGTCGGGTTGGACTACGTCAAATAGACCAAGGCAATATTGTGCATGCTAATGATACGAATGGCTTAGTCGTTATTACTCAACTACAACCCGTTAATGTCGTGTTTACCTTACCTGAAGATAAGATACAACCGGTCATTAAACGTTGGCGTTCTAATGAACCTGTCATTATTACGGCTTATGATAGAAGTGGCAAAAATAAACTAGCCGAAGGTAAATTATTAGCCATCGATAACCAAATCGATACTACTACGGGTACGTTAAAACTCAAAGCCCAATTTGATAACACCGAGAGCACCTTATTTGCTAATCAGTTCGTTAATATCAGAATGCATTTAGAAACACAACATAATGCGATTCAAGTATCGAGTGCTGCTATTCAACAGGATTCAGAGGGGCCGTTTGTGTATGTAGTCAACCCAGACGGTACCGTTCAAATACGTAGGGTAAAAATTGGTGCAACCGAGGCGGATAAAGTCATCATTGAGAATAATCTTGCTGCTAATGAAACCGTGGTCGTAGAAGGCATCGACAGATTACATGAAGGCAGCAAAGTAGATGTTGCCAAAAAAGATGGCTTAGCCGTCGCCGCCACTCCAGAAACACTAGAGGCCGCAGCCTCTGAAAATAAATTTCGTAGACGGAATAAACATTAACATTTATGACATCCTCAACGCAATCACAAGCGAGTTTTAACCCGTCTCGACTGTTTATTTTAAGACCGGTTGCGACCTCATTAATGATGGTCGCGCTGTTATTAGTCGGTGTCCTGGCTTATCGACTGCTGCCTGTCTCGGCTTTACCACAAGTCGATTATCCCACTATACAGGTTGTCACTCTATATCCCGGAGCCAGTCCTGATGTGATGACCTCGGTCGTCACCGCACCGCTTGAAAGGCAGTTTGGGCAAATGCCGGGCTTGACTCAAATGTCCTCGACGAGTTCCGGTGGTGCCTCAGTTATTACTTTGCAATTTAATCTGGAACTGGATTTAGATATTGCCGAACAAACGGTGCAAGCCGCTATTAATGCCGCCGCCAGCTTTTTACCCACTGATCTGCCTCAACCGCCTATCTACAGTAAAGTTAACCCCGCCGACACACCTATTATGACCTTAGCGATTAGCTCTAAATCGCTACCGCTTTATAAGGTAGAGGATTTAGTCGATACTCGCGTCGCACAAAAAATCGCGCAATTACCCGGTGTGGGTCTAGTCGGCATCAGTGGCGGTCAACGCCCTGCGGTACGCATACAAATCAATCATAAAGCCTTAGCGGCCTACGGCATTAGCATGGAAGATATTCGCACCGTCGTTGCGGCTGCCAATGTTAATCAGCCCAAAGGTATGTTTAACGGCCCACTACGTTCTGCGATCATCGACAGTAATGATCAAATTCGCTCCTCTTCAGAATACCGTGAATTAGTGGTCGCTTACCGTAATGGTGCCCCAGTCAGATTATCAGAAGTGGCCTCTGTGATAGATGGCGCGGAAAATGTGCGCTTGGCAGCCTGGGCTAATGATAAGGCCTCTGTCATCGTCAATATACAGCGCCAACCGGGTGCCAATGTGCTTGAAGTGGTCGATGACATTAAAAAGCGCCTCCCTGAACTACAAGCCTCACTGCCATTAAGCATTGAAGTGATTCCCTTAACTGACCGAACTGTCACCATACGTGCCTCGATTCATGACGTACAATTTGAGCTGCTGCTGGCTATTGCACTGGTCGTTATGGTTATCTTTCTCTTTTTACGCAATGCCCGCGCGACTATTATTCCGGGTGTTGCGGTGCCCTTATCATTAATAGGAACTTTCGCTGTCATGTATATGGCGGGCTTTAGTATCAATAACTTAACTTTGATGGCATTGACGATTGCCACCGGTTTCGTGGTTGACGATGCAATTGTGGTGATTGAAAACATTTCACGTTATATTGAACGCGGTGAATCCCGCTTAAAAGCGGCCTTAAAAGGTTCTGAACAAATCGGCTTTACCATTATCTCTTTGACATTCTCACTGATTGCCGTACTCATTCCCTTACTGTTCATGAGTGATGTGGTAGGACGATTATTTAGAGAATTTGCGATCACTCTGGCTGTAGCTATTTTAATCTCTGCTTTCGTATCACTCACCCTCACCCCGATGATGTGTGCGAAATTATTGCATTCAGACCCTGCTCATCACGCACCTGAAAACGGAAAAGCCCCAGACTGGTTCGATAAATTTATTGCTATCTATGGGCGTAGCCTGGAGTGGGTATTAAAACACCAAACGTTGACCCTACTGGTGTTTTTTGCAACCGTTGGCTTAACCGTTGCGTTGTACATTAGTATTCCAAAGGGTTTTTTTCCTATTCAGGACACAGGTGTTATTCAAGGTATTTCTGAAGCCCCTCAAAATGTGTCTTTTTCTGCTATGGGTGACTATCAGCAAAAACTAGGCAAGCTTATTCTTGAAGATCCTGCCGTCGAAAACTTATCTTCTTTTATTGGCGTGGATGGTATTAATACCACCCCGAATAGTGGTCGCTTCTTAATTAATCTTAAGCCGCATGCTGAACGTAAGGAAAGCGCAAGCGCTGTAATCGCCCGATTAAAACCCAAACTAGCCGCATTAAGCGGCGTCACGCTTTATTTGCAGCCGGTACAAGACTTGACGATGGAAAACCGCGCCAGCCGTACCCAATACCAATTTACCTTAGAAACTCCAGACTCAGAAGCACTCAACCGCTGGACTCAACGTTTGGTAAAGCGATTAATAGACGAACCTGAGTTTAACGATGTTACCAGTGACGTGCAAGATCAAGGTCTACAAGTCTATGTAAACATTGATAGAAGTACAGCCAGTCGTCTGGGTATCAGTACCGCTGCCATTGATAACACGTTATACAGTGCTTATGGACAACGCCTGGTCTCTACTATTTTTACCCAAACCAATCAATATCGAGTGGTACTTGAAGTTGATCCTTCGGCACAAAACTCACCCGAAACATTGAAAGATTTACGCATCCCGTCCACTAATGGGACTCAAGTGCCCTTGTCGGCTATTGCGGAAATCTCAGAACGACTAACGCCCTTATCTATTAGTCATCTTGACCAATTTCCTGTCGCTACTTTATCGTTTAATCTAGCGCCCGGCGCTTCTTTAGGGGATGCCGTTAAAGCCATCGATCGTATCAAACAAGAAATTGATTTACCTCTTAGCATACGCACCAGTTATCAAGGCGCGGCTCTCGCTTTCAAGGCTTCATTGGATAATACTCTGTGGTTGATTTTAGCGGCTATTATCACTGTGTATATTGTGTTGGGTGTGTTATATGAAAGCTATATCCATCCCTTAACGATTTTATCGACGTTGCCCTCAGCCGGTGTCGGAGCCTTATTGGCTTTAATCATTTCAGGGGGAGATTTAGGCATCATCGGTATTATCGGTATTATTTTGTTAATTGGTATTGTTAAAAAGAACGCCATTATGATGATTGACTTTGCCCTTGAAGCGGAACGTAAACAACAGTTATCTCCTAGGGAAGCTATTTTTCAGGCCTGCTTATTACGCTTTAGACCGATTCTAATGACGACGATGGCCGCTTTACTAGGTGCCTTACCTTTGATGTTGGGTACAGGAGTAGGCTCAGAATTACGGCATCCCTTAGGTATTACGATGGTCGGTGGCTTGCTACTCAGCCAATTATTGACTCTGTATACCACGCCAGTTATCTATTTGGGCATGGATAATATGGCTAGACGTGTATCCGGCTGGCTTAACCTCAATCCACCCGAAGCACTTGAGAACGACAGGAGCTTATAATGAACTTATCAGCTTTATTTATCAGTAGACCTGTAGCCACGACACTGCTCACTATTGCTATTGCATTAGCCGGATCACTGGCGTTTATTAATTTGCCCGTATCTTCCCTGCCCCAAGTTGATTTCCCGACCATTAGTGTTCAGGCACAATTACCGGGTGCGAGTGCAGAAACCATGTCGAGTTCGGTTGCTACGCCCTTAGAGCGGGCTTTAGGTCGCATTGCGGGTATTACAGAAATGACCTCCAGCAGTTCAGTCGGCTCTACTCAAATTACCTTGCAATTTGACCTGGACAGAGATATAAATGGCGCGAGTAGAGATGTGCAAGCAGCTATTAATGCAGCGACCACGATGCTGCCACTGAATATGCCATCTCGTCCGACTTACAGACGTTTCAATCCTGGTGACTCGCCTATTTTGATATTAGCGTTAACCTCTGAACATCTTACCAGAGGGCAAATGTATGATATTGCTTCGACGAATCTCGCTCAAAAGATATTACAAATTCCAGGCATGGGTCAAGTTCAGTTAGGTGGCGCTGCTTTGCCCGCAGTTCGAATAGAACTTAACCCCAATGCCCTGACTAAATACGGCATTGGTCTTGAGGAGGTTCGGGCTACGATCAATCAAACAAATGTCAATCGCCCTAAAGGCATTATGGAAGACGGGCTTTATCGTTGGCAAATTTTAGCCAACGATCAAGCGCGTAAAGCCGCTGACTATTTGCCACTAATCGTCAGTTATCGGAATGGCGCACCGGTCACTATTGGTGACTTGGGAGAAGCCGTTGATTCAGTTGAAGACCTTCGCAATACCGGACTTAAAAATGGTAAACCCTCGGTACTACTGATTCTAACAAAGCAACCCACCGCAAATGTCATTCAAACTGTTGATGCCGTGCAAGCCTTGTTGCCTGAACTACGCGCGACCATGCCAAGCTCTGTTGATTTATCGGTTGTGGTCGATAGATCGCTCACTATACGCTCTTCCATCACTGAAGTTGAACACAGCTTATTAATTGCCATTGCCCTGGTGATTCTGGTTGTGCTGGTGTTTTTAAGAGACTTTCGTTCTACCTTTGTACCGATTATTGCCGTACCTGTCTCACTGATTGGTGCCTGTGGAGTCATGTATTTTTTTAACTACAGCCTTAATAATCTAACCTTAATGGCCTTAACTATATCAACGGGGTTTGTCGTCGATGATGCTATTGTGGTCTTGGAAAATACGAATCGTCATATTGAAAAAGGTATGCCTCCTTTTAAGGCCGCCTTACTGGGTGCAAAAGAAGTAGGTTTTACCGTGATGGCGATGAGCGTATCACTGATTGCCGTGTTCTTGCCTATTTTATTGATGGGTGGCGTAGTTGGTCGTCTATTCAGAGAGTTTGCCGTCACCCTATCTGCGGCAGTACTCGTTTCGCTAGTCATTTCACTGACCGTCACCCCGATGCTATGTGCGCGTTGGCTAGGCAAAGAAAGCCCTAAACACGGTCGCATTTATCAAGGTATTGGGGTCGCCTTTGATTGGCTGCATTCCCGTTATGAAGCATCATTGCGTTGGGCTCTGCGTCATAGTCGAATCATGATGCTTGTTTTACTGGGCACGATCGGTCTCAATATTCATTTATACGGTGTGATAGAGAAAGGCTTTTTTCCTAACCAGGATGGCGGCAGACTGCTGGGTGAAATTCAGGCAGACCAGGGTACTTCTTTTATCTCGTTACAAAAAAAACTGACTGAATTTTCCTCGATCTTAATGCAGGATAAAGCCGTGGTTAATGTCGCTGGATTTAGTGGCGGAGGTTCAAGTGGTAATAGTGCAAGAATCTTTGTGGTACTTAAGCCGCATAATGAACGTGAACCCATAGAAGAAGTCATGGGGCGTTTACGGGATAAAGTTAGACGCATTCCAGGTGCCAATTTACACATGTTTCCCGCGCAAGAACTAAGAATCGGTGGCCGACCTTCCTTTGGTTCTTATGATTATGCTTTACAATCAGACGATTTGGTTCAGCTCAGGGAATGGATGCCTAAAGTCATTGCCGCACTGTCTAAATTACCAGAATTAAGTGATGTCAATACCAGTCAACAAGATAAAGGCCAACAAATTGGCCTGGTTGTTGATCGTGCAATGGCAGCCCGGTATGGCATTACTCAAGCTATGATTGATGCCACCCTGAATAATGCATTCGGTCAACGTCAGGTGTCTGTTATTTATAACCCTTTAAATCAATATCGGGTGGTAATGGAGTTAGCACCTGAATACTGGCAAAGCCCTGAAGCCTTAAAGCAGGTTTATATCAATGTACCTGCGACCCGTTTACCTAACGGCACTCAAGTGGCTGCGCACCAGGTACCCTTATCGGCAGTAGCGAGCTTTGGAGCAACGACCACCCCCTTATCGGTTAATCATCAAGGTCAATTTGCTGTCGCCACCTTATCCTTTAATCTACAACCCGGTGTTTCTCTATCAACAGCGACCGAACTCATTGAAAAAACCATGCGGGATATCGGTGTGCCTATTTCAGTACAGGGCAGTTTTCAGGGTTCAGCAAAAGCCTTTATTGAGTCCATGCGTAATCAGCCGTTTTTAATCCTGGCGGCTTTACTGAGTATTTATTTGGTATTAGGTATGCTTTATGAGAGCTATATTCATCCTTTAACCATTTTATCAACCCTACCCTCTGCCGGTGTAGGTGCTTTGCTAGCACTGATGGCTTGTGATACTGAATTTACTATTATTGCTCTAATAGGAGTAATTTTATTAGTAGGTATCGTTAAAAAGAATGCCATTATGATGATAGATTTTGCCTTATATGCCGAACGCGAATATAACCTGGCACCTAAAGAAGCTATTTTCCAAGCCTGCTTACTGCGCTTTCGTCCTATTATGATGACCACTCTGGCTGCTTTATTTGGTGCTTTACCACTGGCACTCGGCACAGGTTATGGTGCAGAACTCCGTCATCCACTGGGGATTTCTATCGTGGGTGGCTTAGTGTTTAGTCAAATACTAACGTTATATACAACACCTGTTGTTTATATCTATTTAGATCGATTCCGGCTATGGTTTCATCGCCGTTTTTTAAACCGTACCGCTAAAATAGCGGATAAACAACCCGCTTAGTACTGTCGAGATTTTCATGAATTTTCGTATTATTCCAACACTGTCGTATTCGTTATTAGTGACCCAATTGGCTGGTTGTACAGTTGGCCCTGATTATGCTAAACCTCAAGCCGCTATTCCAGACACCTTTAAAGAACTGAAGGGCTGGAAACAGGCACAACCACCCGAAGAGTTTATACCCGATAAATGGTGGGAAATCTTTAAAAACCCCGAACTCAATAAACTGGAGGAGCAAGTTAATAGCGCTAATCAGTCTATTGCTCAAGCTGAATCTCAATACAAGATGTCTCAATCACTGGTGCAATCCGCTACAGCGGCGTATTTCCCTACTGCAACCGCAACCGCTACTACTAACAGGTTTCGCGCTGCAAGTGGACAAAGTGTTGCTGTAAGCGGTGTTAGAAATCTGTTTGGTGGTGTATTAAGCGCTGCTTGGGCGCCTGATTTATTCGGTGGCTTGCGTAGACAGGTTGAAGCTAACACGGCTACCGCTCAATCCAGAGCGGCTACTTTACATGCCTTACGCTTAACCAACCAAGCCACCCTAGCTCAAAGTTATTTTCAGGTGAGAACCTTGGATACCCAGATGAAACTTTTTAATGAAACCGTTTCATCTTACGAGAAAAATCTGAATATCATTAAAAATCGCTATGCGGCTGGGGTCGCTGCCAAATCGGATATTGTGCAAGCTGAAACCCAATTAGAATCAGCACGCGCGCAAGCGATTAATCTAGGGATACAACGCGCCCAACTTGAACACGCTATTGCAGTGCTAATAGGTAAAACGCCTGCTGCATTTAGTCTTGATGTTGCGACTTTAAACACCCTCGTTCCAGTCATACCGGTTAACGTCCCGTCGAAACTTTTAGAACGTAGACCGGATGTCGCTGTTGCTGAACGTGCTGTTGCCGCTGCTAATGCACAAATAGGTGTTGCCAAAGCCGCCTATTTTCCAAATATTAACCTTGCTGCTTCCGATGGACAACAGTCCACACTTTTGCAAAATGTAGTTACCCAGGGCGCCCGCTATTGGGCCTTAGGGCCTGCGGCTATGGCGATACCTTTATTTGATGGGGGGGCACGCAGTGCTGTATTACAAAACTCAATTGATTCTTACGATGCCAGTGTCGCTGGTTATCGACAAGCGGTGCTGACCAGCTTTCAACAAGTTGAAGACAACCTTGCGGCTCTACGTATTTTAGATCAGGAAATACAGGTTCAGAATAAAGCAACTGAAGCCGCACATCAAGCCGTACAATTAACCACGAACCAGTACGAAGCAGGTACGGTGAGTTATCTTAATGTGATTGTCAATCAAACAGCAGCGTTAACCAATGATATCACTGCCGTTAATCTCCAAGGGCAACGTTTAAGTGCAGCTGTACTCTTGGTTAAAGCGCTAGGTGGTGGATGGGATACATCAGACTTACCGACTAAAGAACAAGCGGGGGGTAGTATTAAGTGGTCTCAGTTTTTACCTGTTCCGCTGAATGTTCCGCATCAAAAGTAGGCAGAGCATACAGTGCAATTGCTCGGGTAATAGATCGCCATAATGGTAGTATTGGGTTACTATAAGTTTGTACCGTGGAACTTCAAACGCCTTTAAAACTACCATTCGCCACAGAACGGATGTGAATATCACGTTGAGGAAAGGGGATATTAATATTATGTTCACGTAAGGCTTTCTCCAGTCTTAGCAGCACCGCATGAGTCACAGGTAATCTGTTGGCTACCTCACCGACAAAAATACGAATTGAAAATAAAATCGAGTTATCACCAAACCCCACGATAAAGACACTGGGAGCTGGATCAATCAGTACCAAAGGTGTTGACCAGACGGTGTCCATTATTACCCTATGTGCTAATTCAACATCAGAGTCATAAGCAATACCCACAGGAATCACTACGCGAGTAATCGCATCCGATAAACTCCAGTTAACTAACTGACTAGTGATAAAGGTTTTATTGGGTACGACATGTTCTTTTTGATCGGCATCAACCAGAGTAGTTGCACGCATTTGAATCCGGCTAACTTTACCAGTAATATCACCAATAGTCACGGTATCACTGACACGTATTGGGCGTTCAAATAGTAAAATAATACCGGAAACCAAATTTGCAAATATTTCCTGCAAACCAAATCCCAGTCCAACACTAAGCGCAGCGACTAACCATTGAACCTGAGACCAACTGCCGCCTAATTCATTGGCTATGCTAATAAAACCAATCGTCACTAATAGGTAATTGGCTAATTGGTTAACTGCATAACGACTACCTGCCTCAATGGCTAAGCGTCTAAAAACAAGCACCTCCATGACGCCTGAAAAGTTTCTTACTGAAACAATAGCAATAAACAGATAAAGACAAGCTATCGTCAGATGAGTCAAGGTGATCGGCTCATAGCTTTTCTGGTCATCAACAACAACGAGGTGTTGCCAGAGTACATAATTATCCAGGAAAGAAAACGCAGGCAAGATGTTTTTCCAGATAATCCAAAAGCCAATAATCAGGCTTAAACTCACAAACAAATTAAGTAATCGGGTCGTTTGGGCATTGATTTTTGGAATATCAATAAGTTCTTCTGTCAGATGTAAAACCGGATCTTCACCACCTGAGGGTGATTGCTTCTCAGACATTTCCTTAGCTTTTCTTTTTTGCTGGGCGTTCTTTATGGCTAGTTGCCGATTAACCAGGGTCAACCAGTGAACCACAATTTCGTGGATAAAGACCGCTAGAAAAATGATTCGCATTGAGCTAATAATTTGTCCCTGTAGTTGCAGGGCGCTTAAATAGTAACCCGCAATTGCAAAACCAATAAGCACTAAGGGAGTCGCATAAATGGCTGGATACCAAATATAGCGTAATTGGGTTATCCAGCTTTTATGATCAACTTTTATGTGTGTTTTTACAAGACCTGTTGTTGGATTAAGGAGTCTTCCCCAAAAGACCGCCATTGCAATCATGCTTAACATAAATGCCAGTCGTCCCAGGTTATCGCTGTAAACTGAATACTTTGATGCTGATGTACAAGTAATAATAAAGCTCGTTATCACTGCGATAAATCGTAACCAATGGATTTGTTTCCGTAATAAGCTGATATTACTTTTCTGCCACTGGAAATATTGATAGGCAATACCATCAATTGAAAATAAATGGTAAAAAAACTGTAAGAAGATTAGCGAGATTGAAGCTGTTTTTAAACCTTCACCTATCGCTTTAGTAAAATCGGTGATATGGCTATTTTTATTTAATACCCAACCGAAATAAAAGCTCATGAAGGGAATGGGTAATACGACGATCAGGGTGTAGGTTAAAGCCTGCATAGTATGAAAAAAGTTTTCATACTGCTCTCTGTCGGTTTTATCAAAAATAAATGAAAGCTGTTGTTTTGCCCAATTAGAGCTGATTAACAACACTAGTGATAACAATGTGCCCATAAAAAGGAAAAACGGGTTAAGTAGGATTATTTTTAAGGTATCCATGAGTAACCGCATCCAGTTTGAAGGGGATAACAGCCACTCAACCGATGTTAATAAGTTACCGAAGGTATCCCAATTAATTGGGTCAGAGCTTTTTACCCATAATAAATTTTCATCCAGATAGATAGCAAACTTATTGGCATGAAGCAGCATTTGTTGTCTGGAGAAATCAAAATCACCCAACGTTTTTAGAAAAGTAGTGTAATCAAACACCAGTTTATTTAAGAGTTCTTTTTGATTATTGAGTAATACCCGTAGTTCAGCCTGAATCATCATGCGTGCTTCTGTGGGAAGCTTATGATCAACCTGTTGATCCATGATTTGTCGAAGATAAACATCAATATCACTGAGTTGTTTTATTTTATCTTCGACTTTAAACTCTTCAAGACTGGTTAAGGCGGTTTCGTTTTGAATGGCTTCAGTTTGTTGACTTAATTGATCCTGGTTTGTCAGGCTGCGGCGTTGTTCACGCAGCACCTTACCTAATTCGGGACTTAAGCCCGCCAGACTGATTTTTCTTTGGGCACTTTTAAAGTCTTCATCGATTTGATTGGCTTCTGCATCAATCCTGGCTTTTTGATCCGTATAGCTTTCGATTTTGACATTAATGGCCTGTAAATCACGGGTATATTGAATATTCTCCCGGGTTATGGTCTGGATAGTGAGATATTTTCCAGATAATTCCTTTTCAGCCTGACTGAGTGCATCCTGAATATTTTTAGCCTCCTGTTCACGCCTTTCGGTTAATAAATTCTCAATCGTGTTAATGATGGGAACGATCGCGTTTTTCTGAAGATCAAGAAACTTATATTCAGCTTTAAGTAATTCCACTCTAGCTGGATTACTCATAGCCTCAATGTCTAGCATATGTAATTCTGCTGAACGCGCGTCTATAAGGGTTTTTAAATTCATGAGAGTAGCTTCCCCTTCCAGCTTTGATATTGCTTTGTTGGTGGGGGCGGCTATTTTTTTCTGGGTACTTTCTATATCCTGTTTTGCAGTTACCATCTCCTCACGAATGAGCTGGGGACGTGATTGTTGCAGATTGAGTTCATTGTCCAGTTTTTTTAGCTGGTCATCTAGAGTACTCGCCCTTCTTTTTTCAAGAATCTCTCTCTGGACTAATTCTTCGGTAGAAATCCTGCTAAAATCTTCCTGCTTTTGTTTAGATATTTTGGCTAGCAGTTGATCAATGTCTTTTTGGCGCTGTTTAATCGCTTCTGGAGCCGTTTTAATGGTTTGATTAAACAGCTCGGTTTTAGCTTTATAACTTTCATTGCTACTTAAATTATCCTGGGCCGATTGATAGATTGATAGGACTTTTGATTTGAGAGAATCATCCAGACCTTTACGGGAATTAATAGACTCAATCTTGGCTTCTAGTGTTTTTGCAGTAATTTCAATTAATCCACTATTTTGAAGATTAGTTGAAGCAGCTGTTTTAGCTGATACACTCACTGGGTTACAAAATACGATTAATAGCAATAATATTAAGCTGCTTAGCATCGAATAGATAATAGAATAATTAGGTTTTATCATAAACATTAATACAGGAGACAAACATAACAAACAGATAAGTTTGAAGTAATAAATCAAATTGCATAGAATAACAGCTCTTAACTCAATACAGGCTGAATGGTCTGTGATAAATTTAACACAATAGCCTTCTTATGACTCAATTACTAAGCTGTTTTAAAGCCTACGATATTCGTGGCCGCATTCCTGACGAGATAAATGTTGATATTGCCTATCGTATTGGTAGAGCTTATGCAGAAAAAATTGGCCCGAAGCGGGTGATTGTCGGGCGGGATATCCGTCTTTCAAGTGATGAACTGGCTGAGGCTGTCTCAAAAGGTTTGCAAGACGCAGGGGTGGATGTTTTTGACATTGGTTTGTCGGGCACTGAAGAAGTTTACTATGCTACTTTTGCCTATAAAGACGGTGACGAACCGATGGATGGTGGCATTATGGTCACAGCCAGTCATAACCCCAAAGACTTCAATGGCATGAAGCTAGTCCGTGAACTCAGTAAGCCGGTGAGCGGTGATACCGGCTTAAATGATATTAAGCTATTAGCCGAAGCCAATAATTTTGATGCGCCGGTTGCAGAGCGGGGCAGGGTTATTCCTATTTCTATAGCAGAGGCTTATACAGAACATTTACTGAGCTATATTGATAGCTCGGCTTTAACGCCTATAAAGATAGTGGTTAATGCGGGTAATGGCGCTGCTGGTCACGTTATTGACTGGTTAGAAGCGGCGTTTAAAAAAGCAAACGTGACGGCTTTGGAGTTTATTAAAGTCAATCATGAGCCTGATGGTCATTTTCCGCATGGGATTCCTAATCCTTTGTTGCCAGAAAATCGTGATAGCACTATTAATGCTATCCATGAACATAAAGCTGACTTGGGTATTGCTTGGGACGGTGATTTTGATCGCTGCTTTTTATTTGATGAAACCGGTCGATTTATAGAAGGTTATTATATCGTGGGCTTATTGGCTGAAGCCTTCTTGATTCAAAATCCGGGTTCAAAGATTGTTCATGATCCCCGGTTAACCTGGAATACCATTGATATTATCAGTCATCTTTCTGGAACGGCAGTACAAAGTAAAACCGGTCACGCCTTTATCAAAGAAAGAATGCGCTTAGAAGATGCTATTTATGGCGGTGAGATGAGCGCCCATCATTATTTTAAAGATTTTTCTTACTGCGATAGCGGCATGATTCCCTGGTTATTGGTGGTTGCACTGATCAGTAAAAGTGGCAAATCGTTGTCTCAATTGGTCGATGAAAGAATGCAATTGTTTCCAGCCAGTGGTGAAATTAATCGCACTATTGAAAACCCAGCGGCAGCCATAGAAAAAGTTAAACATCATTATGAAGCTTTGGCACAAGTCATTGATTATACCGATGGCTTAAGTATGGAGTTTGGCGACTGGCGGTTTAACTTACGCTGCTCAAATACAGAACCCTTGGTACGTTTAAATGTGGAATCACGGGGTAATGAGGCTTTAATGCAAGAAAAGACCGATGAGATTTTAGCGTTACTGCTGTAGTTTAAAACTTAAAACACCCGGTTTCCCTTTAAGAGAAACCGGGCGTTTTTTATTATTTACTCGGGACTGCGTCTGCTGGTGTTACTGGAGCCTCTTCTGCTTTTGGCTCTCTTGGCGTCTCTTTTTCAGATTCTGAAATCACAGCGGTATAACAGTCCATTAGACTTTCGGTGTAATTAGTTCGTGCTTCAGTGAGCGCTTTAGAGGAGCCGAAATCAGTACGTAATTCTTCAAGTACTTTTCTTGGATCCTCAGATTCTGTTAAGGTCAGCATTTTTGTATAGTTACGATAAGCTGTTAACCGTGCAGGATCAAAAGGAAAAATCCCGGGCATATTTTGAGCTGTCGTATCGACAACACATTTAGCCATATATTCTGGCGTTATTTTATAATCCTTTATATCAGCTTCTTTTTTCATTTGCTCCAACACAGCCTGTTCATATTGGTTTTTATCAGCACACGCAGGTAACAATAAGGCTGCTAAGGACAGGAGTAAAATTTTCTTCATGGGTAAGTGACCGTTATTTATTTTATTAAGTTATTATTAAGCGCATTATACGCAGTTACATTACGACCCAGATAAATGCTTGGGTATTTGTTAACATCTACCCCATTTCTTTCATAGCCTGTCTGATCCAGGCTTCTGCTTCTGCATTAATATCGGCTGCTTTACGACCCTTGGTTTCGATAGAGGGACCAATTTTTACTTTAATCACACCCGGATATTTAAAAAAGCTGTAGCGTGGCCAATAATCACCCGCATTATGAGCAATGGGAATAACTGGATAACCCGTCTTATGAGCTAGCATAGCACCACCGATATTAAATTTAAGCACGTCTCTGATTCCTGCCCGTGTTCCCTCTGGAAAAATCAACACAGACAAACCCTCATTTAAATACTGTGAACCCTGTGTAAGTAAAGATTTTAAAGAAGCCCGTTGATTTTTTCGATTAATCACAATCGACTTTAAAGCCAGTAATGACCATCCCCAAACAGGTAAATAAAGTAACTCACGCTTAATCACCACAGAATGAGGTGGCAAAATATATCGCAGTGCTAACGTTTCCCAGGCTGACTGGTGGTTACTGAAAAAAATGGTCGGCTGGTCGGCATTAACATGCTCAAAGCCTTCTACTTTAAATGTCAAACTACAAAAAACTTTTGTCATCCAGCCAATAACTGCACACCAGATGTAGCCAATCTTCCATCTAAATTTAAAGGTGGTAAAAAGCCCAAGAAGTATCAAGACTCCGACCACGGTAGCGGTTAAAAAAATACCAATAAACAATAAGGTAGACCCTATATAATTTTTAGGTCTAAGGTCTTGCTGTGATATGTTTTGCTGCGTCATATAAGTTCTCAAAAACAAGGGTATTAAGCTGTGGGTTATTTAATAGCGTACTCTGACCTTTACCCGTTTTTACTAAAATTGGCTCCGCACCTACCGCTTCACCAGCTTGTAAATCGCGTAAAGAATCTCCGATAACCGGTATACCAGACAAATCAGCATTAAAGTCCTGCGCAAAGGACTTGAATAAACCAGGCTTTGGTTTACGACAAGCGCACTGACTATCTGGGCCGTGAGGGCAAAAATAAATAGCGGTAATCAGTCCCCCTTTCTCGGCGACCAATGCATTCATTTTTGCATGAATCATTTCTAGCATCGCCTCATCAAATAAACCTCTTGCAATACCGGATTGATTTGTCAAAACAATCACTTTATATTCGTGTTTCGTGAACAAGGCGATAGCATCAATACTACCTTCTATGGGCAGCCACTCTTCAGGCGTTTTAATAAACGCATCGGAATCTTGATTAATCACTCCGTCACGATCTAGTAGGATATAGCGTTGTTTTGACATGTAACTGATTGATTGGTTGATTGGTTGGTTGGTTGGTTGATTGATTGATGAAGACTACCCTTGTAGTTTGGAAATATCTGCACAGGTTAAAAACTGCTCAGATAACAAGTTTAATAATCCCAGACGATTAGCACGTAGCTCAAGATCATCCGTCATTATCATGACATTATCAAAAAAAGCATCCACTACGCCTCTTAATTGCGCTAGGCGAGTCAGTGTACCTTGATAATCACGTTGCGTTAATAATGGTTTAATTTCTTCCGCAGATAGGCTCGCGGCTTCGAGTAGTTGTATTTCTGCATTTTCAAATAATGCACCCACGGTATCAGCAGGCAGAGTGTCTGACTTCTTCAATATATTGCGAATGCGTTTATTAGCCGCAGCCAGGCTTTTTGCTTCGGGTAACTGTCTAAAGGCTTTAACGGCCACAAGACGCTGGATAAAATCTAAAGGATCAACTGGCTTAACAGTTATCACAGCATCAAATTCATCAGCACTGTAATCCTTATCCAGACAATAACCTTTTAAACGATCGAAAATAAACTCAAGCACAGCCGCTTGTGTGGCTGCTTTATCAAAAGTATGGGTAAACAACGATAAAGAAAACGTAATCGTTTCAACAAGATCAAGCTTTAAAGTATTTTCAATGAGCGTACGTAAAATACCTAAAGCGGCGCGGCGTAACGCATAAGGATCTTTATCACCGGTTGGAATCAAACCGGCACTAAAAATACCGACTAAGGTATCTATTTTTTCTGCCAACGCCAATACTTGACCTATTTGGCTTGAGGCTGTTTCACTACCCGATTGCTTGGGAAAGTACTGTTCTTCTAATGCCCAAGCCACTTCGGGTGTTTCGCCCTCAGCCAAAGCATAATAACGACCCATTAGACCTTGCAAGTTACCAAACTCACCGACCATTTCTGTCATTAAATCGGTCTTTGCTAAAAGCGCCGCTCGCTTCGCCCAATCAACATTAGCGTTTAATCGCTCTGCGATAAACTCAGACAACTGAATAACTCGCTGGGTCTTTTCTGCCACTGTGCCCAGTTTCTCCTGGAAAATAATATTTGATAAGACATCGACCCTATCAGCCAAGGATTTTTTTCTATCCTGGTTCCAAAAGAACTCAGCATCCGATAAACGCGGCGTGACCACTCGCTCATTGCCTTCTTGAATCGACTCGGGTCGAGTGCTTTCAATATTGCTAAAGGTAATAAAATGAGCTAACAAACCACCCTGTGCATTCTTAATCGGAAAGTATTTCTGATTCGTTTGCATGGTCGTAATCAATACTTCAGGTGGTAATTCTAAATAACGTGGATCAAAACCTCCTGTAATGGGCATCGGCCATTCATTTAACGCCGCAATTTCTTCTAATAGATCTTCTTCAATATGCGCAATGCCGCCCACCGCTGCCGCTGCTTTTTGAGCCGCTGCTTTAATAATCTCTTTACGCTGTTCTATATCCGCAATGACTTTGCCTTGCGTCAATAACACATCCTGGTAATCTTCAGGTTTATTAATAATAAACTTGGTTGGGGCATGAAAACGATGCCCTAGCGTAGTATTACCGGCTTTTAATCCTAATATTTCGGTATCAATCACTTTGTCGCCATACAACAAAACTGCCCAATGCACGGGTCTAACAAATTCGGTACTAAAATTGCCCCAACGCATTCTTTTAGCGATGGGCAACGTTGCAATACTTTGACGAATAATATCTGGAATCAGATTCTCTGTTGCTTGCCCTTTAACGACTTGAGTAAACGCCAGCCATTCACCCTTATCTGTTTTTAAGCGGTCTAATTGTTCAAAGGTGGTTCCGCAACTTTGAGCAAAACTTGCAGCCGCTTTACTTGGATCACCATCAGGCCCAAAAGCAGCCTGTATTGCTGGCCCGCGTTTTTCAACTGTTTTATCAGGTTGAGCCGCAGAGAGGTTTTCAATTAACACCGCTAGACGTCGAGGGGTAGCAAATGCTTTGAGTCCTGTAAATGGAATTCCAGCTTCTTGCAGGCCTTTATTAATACCGTCTGACAAAGCATTACTCAACTTCACTAGAGTTTTTGGAGGTAATTCTTCTGAACCCAGTTCAAATAATAAATGATTGCTTGTGGTCATCTTATGCTCCTTGCTCAGTCAACATGGGGAAACCCAATGATTCTCTACGTACATAATATGCTTCTGCCACAGCTCTCGATAAGGTACGTACTCTTAAAATATACCGTTGACGTTCTGTAACAGATATTGCATGACGTGCATCCAGCAAATTGAAAGTATGTGAAGCCTTTAAAACCATTTCATAAGCGGGTAACGGCAAATTGAGTTCAATCAGTTTTTGGCATTCCTGCTCGTAAGTATTAAAGCACTGGAGTAGAAAATCAACGTTGGCATGATCAAAGTTATAGGCCGACATTTCAACTTCATTTTGATGAAACACGTCACCATAAGTCACGACACCGAATGATCCATTTGTCCATACCAAATCATAAACGCTTTTAACACCTTGCAAATACATGGCGATTCGTTCTAGACCATAAGTAATCTCACCACTCACTGGGCGGCACTCCAAGCCACCTACTTGTTGAAAGTAAGTAAACTGCGTCACTTCCATGCCATTAAGCCAAACTTCCCAGCCTAATCCCCAGGCACCTAAGGTAGGCGACTCCCAGTTATCTTCAACAAAACGAATATCATGTTCCAGTAGATCCAGGCCTAAATACCTTAACGATCCCAAGTATAGCTCTTGGATATTATCAGGAGAGGGTTTTAATAACACCTGAAACTGGTAATAATGCTGTAAGCGATTAGGATTTTCTCCAAAACGACCATCTGTTGGACGACGGGAGGGCTGCACATAAGCTGTATTCCATGGCTCTGGACCGATAGCACGTAAAAAAGTGGCTGGATGAAAAGTACCTGCGCCTACTTCTTGATCCAAAGGTTGTAATAAAATACAGCCCTGACTTGACCAATAGTCTTGCAATGCCAGGATTAATCCCTGAAAAGTTGATGAATCATTATTTCTATTCGACACGGTATCTTCACGTTAGGCAGTAAAAAGTGCGTAATTATAGCTTAAATTCTCTCCTGCTGCGCATCTGCAAAAACCGATTATTATCTGACAAAATTAGCTGGAATAAAATATTTTTAGCCTCTTGTAACTGGTTGTTTCTTTATGGCAGATTGATAAACTCTAAATTGCTGATAATTCTTTAAGCGGATTAAAATTGTCTTGAAAATCTTATTATAACTGTTACATTCACATTAGGATTTTACAGAGTACACATTTAATTTTAATGAGAATGAATAATGACTGACTATAAAAAATACGTATGCGATGTGTGTGACCATGTTTATGATGAAGCGGAAGGCGACGAGGAATCAGGTATTGAGCCGGGTACTCTATGGACAGACGTACCAGAAGATTGGCGTTGCCCTGTCTGTAGGGTAGGAAAAGAAGACTTTCGTCTGTTAGAATAATTTTAAATGCCACTGAAACCCTCTACAGAGCAAAGTGAGTAAGCAAGGGGGCTATTTAGTAACAACTCCCCCTAGACCCTCTTTATCAAAAAAGGAAGCTAATCCCTGAACTTTGGAGGCTAAGCCCGAATAGGGTCTATGGAAATCGTTTTCTCAGTTGCTGAGATTGTCTGAGAAATAACCTCTCTGGCTTCGACACTAACAGACTGCCGATCCTTACCTGATGATTTAAGTACCGGTAAAAAAGAAACCGTCACTTCAATCTTATCTAAACTTAACATTTTTAAAAGATGAGGAATAAATTCATCATCTCCCACAAAAGGAGTTTGTTGCTTAGACTCACCTATATATTCAATCGCAATCGGCTGTATAGGTGACTTTGCCAGTAGTGCGGGCTGGAATAAAGAAGCATGAAAACCAAGCACCTCATCGCCTCGTGTGGTTGTGCCCTCAGGAAAAGCTATAACATTACCCTGTTGTTTTAACGCCCAAATTATTTTTTCTGAAATAAGCTTAATCTGTTTTTTGTCACCCCTACGAATAAAGATCGTACCCGCTTGCTTCGATAAAAAACCAATAATAGGCCAACTTAAAATATCACTCTTAGCAACAAAATAGGCCGGTATAAACTGACCTATCACAACAATATCTAACCAGGATATGTGGTTACTGACTAAAAGCGTACCCTGTACTGGCAAGTCACCTGACTGAGTGATTGATAAATTCAGAATAGCGCTGAATTTTCTTAGCCAATGGACCTTAAGAGCATCCCGACTTTTTCTGGCAGCGCTCATTGGAAGCATCAAATAGAGTAGAGGAAACACTATCGCCGCTATTATGATGCCGTAACAAAATAAAACGACTATTTGAGTCAGCTTATAAAGTAACTGTATTTTCAATTTCATTCGTTGCCTGATAACCTTTGATATAGTGCTTACTGTAGCGTTCTTTTAACTGATCCAGAGGTAATAACACAAATAAATCCATACAATTGAAATCCTTATCCCAATAAGGTTCGCCGCAAATTAAGGCGCCAAAGCGAAAATAAGCCTTCAATAAAGGTGGAATACCCGATTCATCACGCTGACACCTTAGCTCTTTTGGAACAGCAATACTGGGCGTGACTTGAATATCGGATGGTGCAATATTTTTTGGATCAATATTACGATAAACCGCATCGACCGCATAACCACTAGGGCCTGGAGTAATACTCGCACAGCCTAATAAGTAATTATATTGACCTTCCAGCGCATATTGTACCAATGCTGACCAGAGTGTCGTTAATACCGCACCACCACGATAATCAGGGTCAACGCAGGTTCTGCCGACTTCAAGGAAACGCCCGGGAAGCGCTAAAACCTGATCTAAATTAAACTCATCCTGAGAGTAAAAACGTCCTAAGCGTTGCGCCTGATGTTGATTTAATAAGCGCGTGTAACCGACTATCTTCTGATTAACATTGTCATAAACAATTAAATGGTCACAGTAACTATCAACTTCATCATAATCTAAACCTTCTGATTCCGTTTTAAGCTTGGCTCCCATTTCCTTCGCAAAAACACGATACCGTAAAGCCTGCGCTTCCTTAATTAAAGCGTCTGAATCTGCTAAAAAACACTCGAGTTTTTTTATCGCTTTAATAGGTGTTTCTGTCTCTGTTTTTTTCATCGGCTATTACCTAACTCAAATAAAGATGCCGATAGAATAATCAAGAAAAATGTCAACTTGGTTAAGGTGAAATGACAATCCGATTAAGTTTTCATGACAAAATGAAGATGCTTAATAATCATCAGCATCTGTGCGTTGACCAAAAGGCAAAGTTTGCATACAGTAAGGCTCAAGTTGGGTAATACGCCCTTGATCATTAAAAAAAACCGTAATCCTATTAGTCCTTCGGCATTGATTTAAATCATCAATGTTAACTTGATAAAATTGGCATAATTCCAGATCGGTAACAATTTTTCCAGGTTTTGTTAGATTTGTAGATTTTCTTAATAGTTTAAAAGTAATCCAGACCAACCAGAGTACTATCATTACCAATAAGGTAAAGACATAAATTTGCATCAATTCTTGCAGGTTTTTGTAACCACCAAACCAGCGCATTTGATTGATTAATTTTTTGTCCCCCAGCATCCAACTCGTTAAGGTGACCAAGGGAATCAATAAATAAATCCACATAACCCAACAAATAGCCCATGCACATAAAGCACCTAGTCTTTTTTGCAGACTTTGCAGTTGTGGCACGTTAATATACTTCACGCGGGCATAGATGCGGATTTTGTAAAAAGCTGAAACTTTGGATTCAAAAGCGTTTTCACCTGATCCTTATAAGTCGATTTCACCTTGTTGAGACAATCGTCAATAGCTTCCTTAAATTCAGAAAAT
>CAIMEB010000093.1 GCA_903839855.1 uncultured Methylococcaceae bacterium | reverse complement strand
ATTTTCTGAATTTAAGGAAGCTATTGACGATTGTCTCAACAAGGTGAAATCGACTTATAAGGATCAGGTGAAAACGCTTTTGAATCCAAAGTTTCAGCTTTTTACAAAATCCGCATCTATGCCCGCGTGAAGTATATTTATATCGTTAAGAATTCGCATAAGTTTATCCGTTTGGCGAAGATATTGAATATCAAGGCCAGTTACTTCATACGTGATTTGTGTTGTGGTCGTAATAATAATCCATTCAACATCAACACCATTGATCGATACGTTACGCATCTGTCAGACATAGGAATAAGTTCTACAGCCTTTAAATGAATGCAAATCGACGAGCTTTCACGATAATACTCGCTTCAAATTTTTACGGTTTTTTTACACTATTCAAGAGTACACTGCACCCTGTTGTATTTAAATTAATTCTGTAATCAGCAATGGATTTTGTTCTTCAAATGTGAGGTGGTTTTATGGATAGTATTTATCTTCTATTGATGCTGGGTTTTTTTGCCGCCAGTATCGCGCTGGTTTATGCCTGTGAAAACTTAAGGGGGCAACCATGAGCTGGGTTTATCTATTAAGTGGTGTGCTGGCGCTGGCTATCTTTATTTATCTGGTTGCCGCGCTGTTTTATCCGGAGAAATTTTAATGACTAGTAACAGTTATTTTCAAATTATAGTTTATATAGTGACTTTACTCGCGTTGGCTAAGCCGTTAGGATGGTATATGGCTAGAGTCTATGAGGGTGAGTCAGTCGGATTGAATCGATTATTGGCACCTATAGAGACACTGATCTATCGACTAAGTGGTGTGAATCCAAACGAAGAGATGCGCTGGACCGATTATGCCGTCAGCTTTCTCATCTTTAACTTACTGGGTGTATTGGCTGTTTTTGCCTTGCAACGCTTACAAGCCTATTTGCCTTTTAATCCACAGAGTTTACCGGGCGTTAGTTCAGATTCGGCCTTTAACACAGCTGTTAGTTTTGCCACCAATACCAATTGGCAAGGTTATAGTGGTGAAGTGACCATGAGTTATCTGACCCAGATGCTAGGCCTTACTGTGCAGAACTTTGTTTCTGCAGCGGCAGGGATGGCGACACTGGTTGCATTAATTCGTGGGTTTACTCGTCGAAATACCGATACTATTGGTAATTTCTGGGTAGACCTTACCCGAAGCACCCTGTATATCCTGATGCCGCTATCACTGATTCTTGCTTTGGTATTGGTCGGGCAGGGCGTCGTTCAAACTTTTAGTCCTTATCGCTCTGTCCCATTAATTGAAACAGTTAGTTATGAACAACCTAAATTAGGTGCAGATGGCGTAGCGTTACAAGACGCAGCCGGTAAGCCGATCATGGAGTCGGTTGAGGCCAAAGTACAAGTTATAGCCGTAGGCCCTGCCGCCTCCCAGATTGCTATCAAACAGTTGGGTACTAACGGGGGCGGTTTTTTTAATGTCAACTCGGCACATCCGTTGGAAAATCCAACACCTTTGAGTAATTTTCTGGAAATGCTGTCTATTCTGCTTATTCCTAGCGCATTGTGTTATACCTTTGGCATGATGGTGGGAGACACCCGACAAGGCTGGGCGATTCTAGCGGCCATGACATTGATTTTAGTTGCGTTAATTTTTGTTGAAGTACCGTTAGAGCAGATCGGTAATCCAGCATTGGCTTCCTTAAGTGTTGATCAATCAGCAACCGTAAGTCAGTCGGGTGGCAATATGGAAGGAAAGGAAACCCGGTTCGGAATTACCAACTCTGCACTGTGGGCGATAGTCACTACGGCTGCTTCCAACGGATCAGTCAATGCAATGCATGATTCATTTACTCCTATTGGCGGCATGATACCCATGTGGTTGATGCAATTGGGTGAAGTGATCTTCGGCGGTGTGGGGTCCGGGTTGTATGGCATGCTTATGTTTGCGATCGTTGCAGTCTTTGTATCTGGGCTTATGATTGGTAGAACGCCTGAATATCTGGGTAAAAAAATCGAAGCCTATGAGATGAAAATGGCTGCTATCACCATATTGATTCCACCACTGGTCGTATTAGGTGGTACTGCACTTGCAGTCATGATCGATGTCGGCAAGGCCTCTGTTTTCAATCCAGGAGCTCACGGTTTTAGCGAAGTTTTGTATGCTTTCTCGTCTGCAGGTAATAACAATGGTAGTGCATTTGGTGGGCTTTCGGCTAATACACCGTTCTATAATTCATTATTAGGCTTGGCTATGCTGTTTTCACGTTACTGGCTGGCTATACCCGTACTCGCAATCGCCGGCTCACTGGCAAACAAGAAGATTGTACCGGTTAGTTTAGGTACGTTACCAACACATACCCCGTTGTTTGTTGCATTATTGATAGGTACTGTACTTATGGTTGGCGCGTTGACCTTTGTTCCGGCGTTGGCTCTCGGGCCGGTGGTTGAGCATCTTCAGATGATTGGCGCTAAATAATCATAAATTAAGATATAGAGTGGGCATGCTTTATCTGTCCATTGAAAAATCAGTGAATTGGAGAACTTCATGAGTAAAGAACTTGTTTCGACGTCGTTGTTCGATCGGGAAATTCTTGGGGCAGCCATAGTGGATTCATTCCGAAAGCTTGCTCCGCAGCAGCAATGGAAAAATCCCGTTATGTTTGTTGTTTTTATAGGCAGTATTCTGACAACGATTCTTTGGATACAGGCTATAACAGGCAAAGGTGATGAGCCAGCCGGATTTATTTTGGCCGTGGTTCTGTGGTTGTGGTTTACGGTACTTTTTGCCAATTTTGCCGAAGCGATTGCCGAGGGCCGAAGCAAGGCGCAAGCTGCATTTCTGCGCAGCGCCAAGCGAGATATTGCGGCAAAAAAACTGGATGAGCCACGTTACGGAGTTAATTATTCGAAAGTATCCGGCTCCAGTTTACGTCGCGGTGATGTGGTTTTAATCGAAGCGGGGGATTTTGTACCGGGTGATGGTGAGGTCATTGAAGGGGTTGCATCAGTGGACGAAAGTGCGATCACTGGTGAAAGTGCGCCAGTAATCCGAGAATCGGGTGGTGACTTTAGTTCGGTAACAGGGGGTACCCGCGTGCTCTCTGACTGGTTGGTTGTAAGTATTACTGCTAACCCAGGCGAAGCTTTCCTGGATCGTATGATTTCTATGGTTGAAAGTGCCAAGCGTCAAAAAACACCCAATGAAATTGCTTTGACTATTCTACTTGTTGCGTTGACGTTGATCTTTTTGATGGTTACCGTTACGCTGCTACCGTATTCAATTTATAGTGTAGAAGTTGCTAAATCGGGTACACCTATTTCTATTACGGTATTGGTGGCGCTGCTGGTTTGTTTGATTCCAACGACTATTGGTGGTTTATTGTCTGCCATCGGTGTGGCCGGTATCGGACGGATGATGCAAAAAAATGTGATTGCCACTTCTGGACGAGCCGTAGAAGCGGCAGGCGATATTGACGTATTGTTATTGGACAAAACCGGCACAATTACCTTAGGTAATCGTCAGGCTTCCGCTTTTATTCCCGTTAAAGGTGTCTCAGAAAAAGAACTGGCTGATGCCGCGCAATTGGCTTCATTGGCTGACGAAACGCCAGAAGGTCGTAGTGTGGTGGTTTTGGCTAAGCAAAAATACGGGTTCAGAGAGCGAGATGTGCAGTCTCTGGGAGCTACGTTTGTGCACTTCACCGCTCAAACCCGGATGAGTGGCGTAAATATTGATGGGCGCCAAATTCGAAAGGGTGCCGCCGATGCTATTCGTATACATGTTGAAAGACTGGGTGGGGTTGGCAGTAAATTTCCAGCCGAGTTTCAGAAACTGGTCGATGATGTAGCGCGTCGAGGAAGTACTCCGCTGGTGGTTGCAGAAGGCGCACGCGTACTGGGTGTGATCGAACTAAAAGATATAGTTAAAGGCGGTATCAAAGAACGTTTTGCCGAGTTGAGGCAGATGGGTATCAAGACTATTATGATTACGGGTGATAACCGTTTAACGGCTGCTGCTATTGCTGCTGAAGCTGGAGTCGATGACTTCCTTGCTGAAGCGACCCCAGAGGAGAAGTTAAAGTTAATCAGGCAATACCAAGCGGACGGGCGTTTAGTTGCGATGACAGGGGATGGGACAAACGACGCACCGGCATTGGCTCAAGCGGATGTTGCCGTAGCGATGAACAGTGGTACCCAGGCGGCTAAAGAAGCGGGTAATATGGTGGATCTTGATTCGAACCCGACCAAATTAATCGAGATTGTCGAGACCGGGAAACAGATGTTAATGACGCGCGGCGCGTTGACTACTTTTAGTATTGCCAACGACGTTGCTAAATATTTCGCGATTATTCCGGCAGCGTTCTCAATCACCTATCCAGCCTTGAATGTGTTAAACATTATGCAACTTGCTACACCGGCGAGCGCTATTCTGTCGGCAGTGATCTTCAATGCGTTGATCATTGTAGTATTGATTCCGTTGGCCTTAAAAGGGGCATCCTTCATTTACCGGTTTACACTTTATGCAATTCCTGGCTTTATAAAGTCATGAAAACGGGTTTCTTTCGATGTACAAATGAACACAAACCTTCAGTTCATTGTACAATGAAGGTTTATATCCATGCCATTAGCT
>CAIMEB010000092.1 GCA_903839855.1 uncultured Methylococcaceae bacterium | reverse complement strand
TTTTATGCATCTCTTCTAAGGTGAGAATTTCTTGCGAGGTGAGCTGTTTTATATAGAGCATTTATAATTTAAAAATGACTCTATCATACGCTAAACATGCCAGGCCTTAGTTAAATTAATTATTCATAAGTACTTATTCCCATGCCAATGCGTTGGCAGGGAGATCCCATGCGCCTGCGGCAAATACTCACTAATTTGGTGGGTAATGCTGTTAAATTTACCGAGCAGGGCGAAGTCTCTGTCAGTATTATCCTGGATAATCCGGCTGAGCTACGTTTTGAAGTACGTGATACGGGTATTGGTATTTCGCCGAAAGCACAGATGAATTTATTTGAGTCGTTTACTCAAGCTGATAGCGCTACTTCAAGGCGTTTTGGAGGAACCGGTCTAGGGCTCTCAATCAGTAAAAAACTAGTCGAACTCATGGGTGGAGTGATTGGTGTTAAGAGTAGTTTGGGGAAGGGTGCCTGCTTTTGGTTTACCTTGCCGCTACGGCCCAGTAATAGCCAAGGGGAAGTAGGGTTATCCTGTGATCTTTCGGGTAAACGGGTTCTGATTGTCGATGATAACGCCACCAACCGGGAAATACTTAACACCTATTTGACACGCTGGGGGCTGTTAGTCAGTGAGATTGATAACGGCAGTGCAGCGTTGTTTCATTTGCAGACATCAGCCGGGCAGGGGATTAACTACGATCTCATGTTGCTAGATATGCAAATGCCGGTGATGGATGGCTTAACGCTGGCAAAGTGTCTGGCTCAGATACCGGCCTTAGCTAACTTACCCATTATTATCTTATCATCCGATAATCAGGTGGAACCAGCCGAATTTTTGGGCACTAGTATTTGTCAACGCCTATTAAAACCGGTACGGCAAATGCAACTTTATGATGCGATGGTGAATGCGATTCAGCATCATTTATACCGGGTTATCAAAGAACCTGAGTTTCCGCCCCGACAATTAGTCAGTTATCAGGGTAAAAAAGTCCTTGTGGTTGAAGATAATAAAATCAATCAAAAGGTAATAGTTGCTAAGCTAGCCAAATTTGATCTTAATCCTGATGTAGCAGAAAATGGTCAACTAGCCCTTAATCTGCTTGAGAAAAATATCTATGATATGATCTTTATGGATTGCCACATGCCGGTAATGGATGGTTATACAGCAACCCATGAACTGCGTTTGCTGGAAGCTGTTCAAGGAACTAATCGACAAATTGTAGTTGCGCTGACAGCTAATGCGCTGGAAGGTGAGCGAGAAAAATGTTTAGCCGTAGGTATGGATGATTATTTGAGTAAACCACTGGTTACCGAACAGTTAGTCTCTGTATTAGAACGCTTTTTAGGCTAGACATTTATTTTCCAGTTATTTTCAGCTAATCGCCTTTTATTCAGTCATGAATCCGTATTGAGATCCGCGCGATTTGTTACTAAAAAAGTTAATGTTCGGGTATTATATGACCCTATCATTAAAAAATAATTTATGCTTCGTTATTCTATTGAGGGTAACGTCATCACTGAAGTAAACCGAATAAAATTTAGGAGAATACATGCTTAATAAGGTTACATTGATTGGAAGATTGGGCGCTGATCCTGAAGTTCGTTATATGCCATCAGGTGGTGCTGTAGCCAATATAACGTTAGCGACTAATTTTAGATGGAAAGATAAGTCGGGTGAAAAAAAAGAGTCTACTGAATGGCATCGAGTCGTCTTTTTTAATCGGTTGGCTGAAATAGCGGGTGAATATCTAAAAAAAGGCGGACAGGTTTATGTAGAAGGTCGTTTGCAAACCCGAAAATGGCAAGCACAGGACGGTCAGGATCGTTATACAACTGAAATTATTGCGACAGAAATGCACATGTTGGATAGTCGTACTGGTGGTACGGCCAATTTTGGTGCTGACCAAGCCGCTTCTGGATATTCAGCAGCATCGTCAAAGTCCACGTATCAATCTAAAACGCCTGTGGCACCCAGTCATTCAGAGGGTGGCTTGCCTCCTTCGCCTCCCGCTTATGAAGATTTTGATGATGACATCCCGTTCTAAAAGACACTATAATCAGCTTAATGAACAACCCTTGTATATATAACTATGCTAATTCGAAGATTCATTTTACTTGGTGCATTGACTTTGTTGCTAGTGGGTTGTGCGACTCAGGCACCAGCTCCTGTGTATGGGAGTAGTAGCTCTGTTGTTCGTAGTAAAACAACACATCTGCCGTTGAAAAAGCCAAAAATGCCTGCGCAGGTTATTGTACCTAAGCCGATACCCATAGCCCCCCTCCCTGAAGTAGTAGAAACGAAACCACTGAACAATGTTGAAAGCCTTGACCCGAAATTAGAAGAAGTGCAGCCTCAGTTTAAGGTTCCAGAAGTGCCGAAAACAGAACAAGAAGTGACTGCTCCGGCAGCAGCACCACCAGCACCAGCACCAGCACCAGCTTCTGAACAGGGGGCATTAAATTCAGCGCAACAACCTTCCTCAGAACCTATTGTGGTGGAAGAACCTAAGCCAGAACCCGTTGTCATTCAGCCGCCTGCTTTTGAGCCTCTCCAAAAATTTGCGCCTTTGTCGCCTGCTGTGGGTGCTTTAGCGTCCGCCGCTAATCAAAGCAGTCAATCGGGAAACATTGAAGCCGCAACAACTACCATAGAGCGAGCCATTCGAATTGAACCTCGTAATGCTACCTTGTATTATAAATTGGCTTTACTGAAGCTAAAACAGTCAAAACCACGATTGGCAGAAGACTTGGCAAAAAAAGCTGCATTATTGGCGTCTAACGATGCTAATATGAAGAAACACAGTTGGTTGTTGATTGCCCGGGCACGCGAAGTTCAAGGCGATATTGAGGGGGGAAAAGAAGCTAGAGCCAAAGCGGACCATTTTTAAACAGTTAATCTACCCGAACCTATAGGTCTATGTGATAATAATCAGACTACTTAACCGACATTTTTATAACCTTCAAGGTATATGTAATGGATGAGAACAAAAAGAAAGCGCTAGGTGCAGCGCTGATGCAGATAGAAAAGCAGTTTGGAAAAGGTTCGGTCATGCGTATGGGGGATGTGGCTGCCTCTCGTGATATTGATGTTGTGTCTACCGGTTCTCTAGGTTTGGATATTGCCTTGGGCTGTGGAGGATTGCCCAGAGGTCGGGTTGTTGAAATCTATGGGCCTGAATCATCCGGTAAAACGACTTTGACGCTACAGGTAATTGCAGAAGTGCAAAAGCTAGGTGGAACTGCTGCTTTTGTTGATGCTGAACATGCCCTGGATCCTGGTTATGCTGAAAAAATCGGGGTTAATGTTGATGAATTATTGGTTTCTCAGCCTGATACCGGTGAACAGGCTTTAGAAATTACAGATATGCTGGTGCGTTCTGGTGCGGTTGATATTGTGGTTATTGATTCGGTAGCTGCGTTAACTCCCAAGGCTGAAATCGAAGGTGATATGGGCGATTCTCACATGGGGCTGCAAGCCCGTTTGATGTCTCAAGCCCTCAGAAAGTTAACTGGTAATATTAAACGTTCGAATACTCTTGTTATTTTCATTAATCAGATTAGAATGAAAATCGGGGTTGTGTTTGGTAGTCCTGAAACCACAACCGGGGGTAATGCACTTAAGTTTTATGCCTCGGTAAGGTTAGATATTCGTCGGACTGGTTCTGTGAAAAAAGGTGATGAGGTTATCGGCAACGAAACGCGGGTAAAGGTCGTCAAGAATAAAGTGGCACCGCCATTCAGACAGGCAGAGTTTGAAATTTTATACGGAGAAGGTATTTCTTTTCTGGGTGAAATTGTTGATTTGGGGGTGAGTTATGGCTTTATTCAAAAATCAGGCTCTTGGTATAGTTACGGTGATGAGAAAATCGGTCAGGGCAAAGAAAATGTTAAGTTTTTTTTAAAAGAACATCCTGAAAAAGCTAAAGAGATTGAAGTTAAAATAAGAACAGAAGCTTTTAGCAAATTACATCCTATTGTTGATGTGATTGATGCCTATGAAATAGATGAAATATAAGACTAGTCATTGATTACCTTTGATGTAAATGGTTAAGAATCAAGAGGATCAAAAGAGTCGCCTTAAGCAAATTGAACAAACGTGTGTTCGACTATTAGCAATGAGGGAGCATAGCCAAACTGAGTTATTGAATAAGTTATTGGCAAAAGGCTTTGAAAAAAACGAATGTTTGGCAGTTATTGAAGATTTGACGCTACAAGGCTGGCAAAGCGATTTAAGATATGCAGAAAGCTATGCGCGATATCGTATTCAGAAGGGTTATGGGCCGATTTATGTGGCGTATGAGCTAAAGAAAAAGGGTGTTAGTGGGTTTTCTCTTGACGAGATCGTTCAAAAGACTATCGGAAGTTGGATGGCTTTGCTTGAGCAGGTTTATATTAAGAAATATGGTTATGATGCACTTCTTGATCATAATGAATGGGCGAGACGTAGTCTTTTTTTAATGCAGCGTGGTTTCCCCAGCTCTATGATCAGTACTTTATTTGAGCATTTAAATATTAAATTGTAGGGTGTTTGTTGGAACCCTTTTAAAAAATCACTTATTACCATGAAAAAAATGACTAGCGCTGAGTTGCGCACCGCCTTCCTAGAATTTTTTAGTCAGCGTGGGCATTCTATAGAACCCTCCAGTTCTCTTGTTCCAGGTAACGATCCAACCTTGTTATTTACTAATGCCGGTATGGTTCAGTTCAAGGACGTGTTTTTAGGCAGAGAGCAGCGTAATTTCAATAAAGCGGCAACCACCCAACGTTGTGTAAGAGCCGGTGGCAAGCACAATGATTTAGAAAATGTGGGTTACACGGCAAGACACCATACCTTCTTTGAAATGTTAGGTAATTTCAGCTTTGGCGATTACTTTAAAAAGGATGCTATTCATTATGCCTGGGATTTTTTAACAAAAGAACTGGAAATTCCTGCGAGTAAATTATGGGTGACTGTTTTTGAAGAAGATATCGAAGCAGCTAATATCTGGTTGAATGAGATCGGCGTTCCCGCTGACAGACTATCCAAGATAGGCGCGAAAGATAATTTTTGGTCTATGGGTGATATCGGCCCCTGTGGTCCCTGTACAGAGATATTTTACGATCATGGTGAAGCTATTCCGGGCGGACCTCCGGGTTCGCCTGATGAAGATGGTGACCGATATATTGAAGTGTGGAACTTGGTGTTCATGCAATATGATCGTGCGGCTGATGGTACGTTGACACCATTACCTAAGCCTTCAGTTGATACGGGCATGGGGCTTGAGCGCATTAGTGCAGTGCTTCAAGGTGTACATAACAATTACGAAATTGACTTATTTCAAGGTATTTTAAAAGCAGCAGCTCAAATTGTTGATACGACTGATTTAACACTGAGTTCTTTACGTGTTGTTGCTGACCATATTCGTTCCTGCGCCTTTTTGGTAGCGGATGGCGTGATGCCTTCGAACGAAGGCGGGGGTTATGTGTTACGCCGCATTATTCGACGTGCTATTCGTCATGGGTACCGTTTGGGTATTCAGGATGTGTTTTTTTATAAATTAGTTGCACCTTTAGTGGCTGAAATGGGGTCTGCTTTTCCAGAGCTTAAAGCTGCACAAGCCCAAGTTGAGAAGGTTTTAAAGAAAGAAGAAGAGCGTTTTGCAGAAACACTTGGACAAGGAATGAAAATTCTCGAAGCCTGTGTCGCTAAATTACAAGGCACGGTTATTCCGGGTGAAACAGTCTTTCAGTTATATGATACGTATGGTTTTCCGGTGGATTTAACCGCTGATTTCGCCCGTGAACATAATTTGACAGTGGATCATGCCGGTTTTGAAGTGGCTATGACCGCACAACGAGATAGAGCACGATCGGCAAGTAGTTTTAGTGCGGAATACAGTCAGGACATTGATCTGAATAGTCAGACAGATTTTACCGGTTATGAGCACCTGGATGATCAGGCTCACATTATTGCTTTGTACAGTCAGGGGCAACCTGTTTCCAGATTACAGACTGGTGAAGAAGGCTTGGTCGTTTTAGATAAAACACCTTTTTACGGTGAGTCGGGTGGTCAGGTCGGTGATAGTGGTCAAATTATAGCGTCAGATGCTGTCTTTGAAGTAACGGACACTCAAAAGCAGGGGGGAACTTTATTTTTACATACCGGTAAAGTGTTGTCGGGTACATTGCATGTTGCTCAGTTGTGCCACGCAAAAGTCAATGCCGAAGCCCGAAAAGCAACTGAGCTTAATCATTCTGCTACACATTTATTGCACGCAGCTTTAAGAGGGGTTTTGGGTGAACACGTGGCTCAAAAAGGCTCTTTGGTCAATCCTGAGCGCTTACGCTTTGACTTTTCTCATTTTGAGCCGGTGACATCTGAACAAATTACTCTACTGGAGCGTTTGGTTAATGAGCAAATTCGTTTAAATAACCTGGTTACCGCTGAGGTCATGGCTAAGGATTTAGCGGTTCAAGCAGGTGCTATGGCTTTATTTGGCGAAAAATACGGCGATGAAGTCAGGGTATTGAAAATAGGTGAGTTCTCGACTGAGCTTTGCGGCGGAACACATGTTAAAAGATCGGGAGATATTGGTTGCTTTAAAATTATTTCTGAAACCGGTGTTGCCGCTGGGGTTAGACGAATTGAAGCAGTGACTGGGAGCGGTGGCATTGAATGGATTATCAGTCGTGATACTGCGTTAAGTAGTGTCGTGGGAATTTTGAAAAGCGCAGCCGATAAAGCACCAGAAAAAGTAGAGCAGTTGCTTGAAAAGACTCGAAGCTTAGAAAAGCAAATTGAGCGCTTAAACTCAAAGTTGGCAAGTGCGGCAGGTGATTCGCTTATTGCTCAAGCGGTCGACGTGCAGGGAATTAAAGTGTTGGCTGTCAAGTTGAGTGAAGTTGATTCTAAAGCCTTACGTGATCTTGCTGATCAATTGAAAAATAAACTGGGCAGTTGTGCTGTTGTGTTATCGGTTGTTGAAGGTGAGAAAGTCAGTCTGGTTGCTGTGGTTTCAAAAAATTATACAGCAAAAGTAAAGGCAGGTGACCTGGTTAACTTTGTGGCGACTCAAGTCGGTGGCAAAGGGGGCGGTAAACCTGATTTAGCAATGGCAGGTGGTAATAACCCATCTGGATTATCTGAAGCGTTGGCGGGTGTTCCTGCTTGGGTACAAGCGCAACTAAGCGCTTAATAATAGGTTTATTGAATGACACTATATGTATATAAGTTCGGTGGAACCTCAGTGGGTTCTGTTGAGCGCATTAAGTCGGTCGCTGAGAAAGTAAAAAAAGTCCAAGATCAAGGTGATCAAATTATCGTCGTCTTGTCTGCGATGAGCGGCGAAACAAATCGGTTAATTGCTTTGGCTAAAGAAATCCAGACGCAGCCAACCGAAAGAGAAATGGATGTTTTAATTTCGACCGGTGAGCAGGTGACCGTCGCCTTATTGTGTATGGCGTTGCATGAACTGGGTTGCAAAGCAGTTTCATACACGGGGACTCAGGTTAGAATTTTAACCGATAGCGCGTTTACTAAAGCTCGGATTAGAGAGATTGAAGGCGCTAAAATGAGGGCAGACCTTGATGCTGGAAAAGTCGTTGTTGTTGCTGGCTTTCAGGGAGTTGATGAGCTTGGGAATATCACCACCTTAGGGCGCGGGGGGTCAGACACTACCGCAGTAGCTTTGGCGACGGCTTTAAAAGCGGATGAGTGTCATATTTATACGGATGTTGATGGTGTTTATACAACAGATCCCAGGGTTGAACCCAAAGCTCGTCGGCTTAACCATATCACTTTTGAAGAAATGCTCGAAATGGCCAGTTTAGGTTCAAAAGTGTTACAAATTAGATCGGTAGAGTTTGCCGGTAAATATAACGTAGCTTTACGTGTATTGTCATCATTTAAAGAAGGGTGTGGCACACTCATTACCTACGAGGAATCACAAATGGAAAGTGCTTTAATTTCTGGTATTGCCTTTAATCGGGACGAGGCAAAATTAACGATTACGGGTGTCCCTGATTTACCCGGTGTGGCCTATAAAATTCTGGGGCCTGTTGCTGATGCTAACATTGAAGTGGATATGATTGTGCAAAATATTGCCGATGATGCCACCACTGATTTCACATTTACTGTGGATAGAAATAATTATCAGCGTGCAAAAGCGATATTGGAAGAGTCTTGTGTGGCACTGGGTGCAAGAAAGGTTACGGGTGATAACACGATTGTTAAAATTTCAATCGTGGGTGTTGGTATGCGTTCACATGCGGGTATTGCAAGTACGATGTTTAAAACGCTGGCTTCCGAAGGGATTAATATTCGTATGATTGCAACATCAGAAATAAAAATTTCTGTCGTGGTTGATGAAAAATACCTGGAGTTGGCAGTGAGATCATTGCATTCAGCATTTGAATTGGATCAAATTGCTGAAGAAGCATAGTGATTATTGCGAAATTGACTGTCATACAATATAAATTCTGTGGAAGTGATGTTAATGAATATAATTGTGGTTTGGGCGGAGCTATCATGAATAGCTTTTTGAATGATATAACATGCGTTTAATTCGTTAATTAATAACTTTAAGGTGATAAGTATGTCTGAAATAGTAGGAACGACAGCGGGTGAGATCTGGAATTTTCTTGATAAGAAGGGGTCTATTAGCGTTGCTAAGTTGATTAAAGAAATTGATATTGATGAGAAAACAATTCAGAGAGGAATTGGCTGGTTGGCTCAAGAGGGTAAGATTTCAATTGACATAATCAACCGTGCCGAAACAATTTCATTGATATAAGCAGATTTATTTTTCGGGCTTAATTTTTTCCTGGTCAGTTTGTGTAGTAAACAAGGCTTCAGTTTTCTGAGCGATATTGAGGCTTTGTGATATTAAAACTATTTGTTATTTAAGTTTTTTAATAAAGTACTTGCTAAATCTGTAGGAATCTTTATAATATAAAAATCAATCGCGGGGTGGAGCAGCTTGGTAGCTCGTCGGGCTCATAACCCGAAGGTCGTAGGTTCAAATCCTGCCCCCGCTACCATATTTTTAGAACCCCTTTTTGGGGTTTTTTATTTTCTGGGCTTCGGATTTTGGGAGCTTATAGTTGATTGTTAATGGAAGGAGCCTTTGGCTCTTTTTTTTTGTGCGAAAATAAGTGAGGAAACCATGAAGCAGGCTCCCGAGCATTTGCTTAACTTAATCGAACCCATTGTTGAGGGTTTAGGTTATGAGTGTGTCGGTATTGACTACAATCCACATCCAAGACATGGTTTATTAAGAATTTATATAGACAGTGAAAACGGTATTTTAGTCGAAGATTGCACTAAGGTCAGTCATCAAATCAGTGGCGTTTTAGATGTTGAAGATCCTATACAAGGTAATTATCAGTTAGAAATATCTTCTCCTGGAGCTGATCGTCCTTTTTTTAAAGTCAGTCAGTTTGAGCGATATATTAACGAAATAGTCATGGTTAACCTGTTTAGAGCTATAGACGGTAGAAAAAAAATAACTGGCCTGATAAAAAAAGTTGAGGGTGATGTCATCACCCTTCAGGAAGGTGAGCAGATTTATGAGGTGCCCTTTGACGCCATGAGTAAAGCGCGTTTGGTGCCTGAATATTTAATTGAAAAAGGAGGCCGCAGTGGCAAATAAAGAAATTTTGTTAGTAGTTGAGGTTTTTTCTAATGAAAAAGAAATCGAAAAGGAAGTTGTTTTTCAGGCGATAGAATCTGCTTTAGAAGCGGCTACTGTTAAGCGACATACTAATATTATTAAAGCGCGTGTTGCGATTGACAGAAAAACAGGCGATTACGTTACTTTTCGGCAATGGGAAGTTGTTGCAGCTAATCCAGCTTGTGAGGGCGATGTTGAATCACCTACTACCCAGATTTTGTTAGAGGTGGCTCAGTTAGATGACCCAACGATACAAGTCGGAGCTATTATTGAAGAAGAGATTGAATCGGTTGATTTTGGACGTATTGCTGCTCAAACTGCCAAGCAGGTTATTATTCATAAAGTAAGAGAAGCGGAGCGCAGTAAAATTGTTGACGCTTATAAAAGTCGTGTAGGTGAATTGATTACAGGCGTTGTTAAACGTATTGAAAAAGGCAGTATCTATTTAGATCTGGGTGGTCATATTGAGGCTTATATTGCTAGAGAAGATATGATCCCGCGTGAATCCGTTCGAATCGGTGATAGGGTTAGAGGGTACTTAAAGGATGTGAGATCCGAGCCACGTGGGCCACAATTGTTTGTAAGCCGAACAGCCCCAGAGTTATTAATCGCCCTCTTTCGCTTAGAGGTTCCCGAAGTCGGTGAGGGCTTGATTTCTGTGATTGGTGCCTCGCGGGACCCAGGTTCCAGAGCTAAATTGGCGGTCAAGAGTAATGATCCACGTTTGGATCCAGTGGGGGCATGCGTTGGTATGAGAGGATCAAGAGTGCAATCGGTTACTAATGAGTTGGCTGGGGAACGGGTTGATATTATTCTTTGGAATCCTAGTGAAGCCCAATTTGTTATTAATGCGATGTCACCTGCAGAAATTCAGTCAATTGTGGTAGATGAAGATAAACACAGTATGGATTTAGCGGTGAGTTCTGATAATCTTTCCCAAGCGATTGGCAGAGGTGGACAAAATGTTCGTTTAGCCAGCCAACTAACGGGTTGGGAGTTAAATGTTATTGATGCCTCTAAAGCCGTGCAAAGTGCAGAAGCAGAAGTCGGTAAAATAAAACAAATGTTTATTGACCAATTAGATGTTGACGAAGATATTGCATTAATTCTGGCTGAAGAGGGTTTTAACAGCGTAGAAGAAATAGCTTATGTTCCTGTTAGCGAAATGCTTGAAATTGAAGGCTTTGATGAAGCTCTTGTTAATGAATTAAGAAGTCGAGCAAAAGATGCCTTGTTAATTAGTGCAATTGCACTGGAAGAAAAAATTGATTCAGCCAAACCAGCAAAAGATTTATTGGAAATGGAAGGCATGGATTCTGATTTGGCTTATGAGTTAGCAGGACAAGGTATTATTACCATGGATGATTTAGCAGAACAATCGGTTGATGATTTGCTAAATTTTTCAGGTATTAATGAAGAGCGGGCGGCAAAATTAATTATGAAGGCGCGTGAGCCTTGGTTTGCTTAAGGCACATAGCGAATAATTAAGGGGTATAAAATGAGTGATAAGACGGTAAGACAATTAGCAGAGATAGTAAAAATACCTCTGGAACGTTTATTGGAGCAGCTAAAAGAGGCGGGTTTGTCTGCTAGCTCCCCTGATGATTTTATTAACGAGAGTGAGAAAATGCAATTGCTTGCGCATTTGCGTAAACGTCATGGAAAGGCAGAGGGCGATTCAGCAAATTCTCCCAAACGAGTTACTCTAGAGCGTAGAAAGGTTACTGAGATAAAACAGGCTAGCGTGCCTGGTAGTTCTACGAAGACTATTAGCGTTGAGGTTCGTAAAAAGAAAACTTATATCAAGCGCGGCAAAATTGATGAGCAGGACTCAAAGAAAGAAATCGAAGTTGTCGCCGCTCCAATTTTAGCCGGGCAAAATACCAACGATAATTTAGATATAGAGCAGTCTCAAAAATTATTGCCTGTTGAAACCATTGAGCCTGTTATTGAACCCGTTATTGAAAGTAAAAACACTGTACCAGTACTTGATAAAATAGTCGAAGAGATTGTTGCTATTGAAACAGTGGTTGTCGCTGATCCCGAACCAACACCCGATCCAGAGATTGAAATTGTTCCTATTCTCGATATCGATCTTGACATAGAGCTTGAACCGGTTGAAGCAGTCGAATCCGAAGCAAAATTTGAAGCTTTAAAAATAAAAGAAGAAAAGAAAATTAAACAGGAAAAGTCTATAAAAACTAAAGAAGCAGAAGACGCCAGGAAAAAACAGCAAGAAAAAGAAAGTCGATTAGAAGAATCGATTAGAAAAAATGCCGATAAAGTTAGGCAACAGGCTGCTGTTAAACAAGAAACCTTGCACAGAAAAAAACAGGAAGACGGGGGGGCACCTCGTTCATCTGGAAAAGATGCGAAAAAAGGTAAAAAGAAAGGTAAGCAGCCATCACCTCCTTCACGTAATACGATTCAATCTGATGGTAAGCATCAATTTGAAATGCCGGTTGCTCCAATCGTCCATGAGGTGGCTATACCAGAAATGATTATTGTGTCTGACTTAGCTCAAAAAATGAGCGTGAAAGCTGCATTAGTTATTAAGCATTTGATGAAACTCGGTATTATGGCAACCATCAACCAAAGTATCGACCAGGAAACGGCTGTTATTTTAGTTGAAGAAATGGGGCATAAAGCGATTATGCAAAGCGATGACGATCTTGAGCAAGAAATGTTAGCTGAGGCTCAGAGTGAGGACAATCGTGTTGAATTGCCTCGGGCTCCTATTGTTACTATTATGGGGCACGTTGATCACGGTAAAACTTCATTGCTGGATTACATTCGTAAAACACGTGTTGCGGCAGGTGAGGCGGGTGGTATTACACAGCATATTGGCGCATACCAAGTAAAGACCGATCATGGTTCCGTAACATTTTTGGACACCCCAGGTCACGCTGCGTTTACAGCAATGAGAGCGCGTGGTGCTGATATAACGGACGTTGTTATTGTGGTTGTTGCTGCCGACGATGGGGTGATGCCACAAACTAAAGAAGCGGTTGAACATGCTAGAGCAGCCAATGTGCCTATTATTGTCGCGATCAATAAAATGGATAAGCCTGCCGCAAATCCTGAAAAAGTCATGCAAGAGCTTTCGGTTCTTAATGTATTGGCTGAAGAATGGGGTGGTGATGTTCAATTCCTTAAAATTTCAGCAAAAACAGGTCAAGGTATTGATGATTTAATTGAAGCCCTAATCGTTCAAACTGAAATTCTAGAGTTAAAAGCGCCGATAGAGGGCGCAGCATCAGGTTTAGTTATTGAATCAAGACTGGATAAGGGACGCGGAGCTGTTGCCACTGTGATGGTTCAAAGGGGCACGTTAGAAAATGGTCAAATGGTTTTATGTGGTCAAGAATTTGGTCGAGTCCGCGCAATGTTTAATGAAAACGGTAAAACGATTAAAGAAGCGGGGCCTTGTGTACCCGTTGAAATTCTTGGCTTGTCTGGTACACCGAATGCTGGTGATGAATTTCTGGTTGTTCAAAATGAACGTATTGCTAAAGAGTTAGCGAAACATCGCGAGGATCGTAAAAAGTTCAGTAAACATGCAGCACAACAAGCATCAAAACTGGACGAAGTATTTTCTAGAATGGCAACGGGAGAACTGGCTAGTGTCAATCTGGTCATTAAAACGGATGTTCAAGGTAGTTTAGAGGCTTTACGTGGTTCGTTAGTTAGCCTGTCAAATGATGAGGTTGAGGTTAAAGTGATCTATGGTGGTGTTGGCGGTATTAATGAAGGTGATGCTAACCTAGCATTGGCCTCAGGTGCTATTTTAATTGGTTTTAATGTTCGAGCTGATGCAACCGCTAGAAAAATGATCGAAGAAAAGAACATTGATTTGCATTATTACAGCGTCATTTATAATGCAATCGATGAAGTCAAAAAGGCGATTAGTGGCATGTTGGCGCCGGAGATTAAAGAGCAAATCGTAGGTCTTGCTGAAGTCCGCGATGTCTTTAAATCACCTAAATACGGTGCTATTGCGGGTTGTATGGTGGTTGATGGCTTTGTTAAGAGAAACTTGCCTATTCGTGTATTACGTGAAAACGTGGTTATTTATGAAGGGCAACTGGAATCTTTACGTCGTTTCAAAGATGATGCCTCTGAAGTTAAAATGGGCATGGAATGTGGTATCGGTGTGAAAAATTACAACGATGTCAGACCCGGCGATCAAATCGAAGTGTTTGAACGCATAGAAATCAAGCGGGAACTGTAAGCTAATGGCAAATGAATTTGGTCGTAATGCCCGCGTTTCATCGCAGATGCAAAAAGAGTTATCTTACATTTTGCAACGTGATATTGATGACTCAAGATTAGGTTTTATTACTATCAATGAAGTTGAAGTAACCAAGGATCTTGCCGTTGCAAAAGTGTATGTTACCGTACTCAATGTCGATGAACAGGGTAAGCGGGCTAATGTGAAATTATTGAATGAACTCGCCCCCATCATTCGGCATTTATTGGCTAAAAGAATGCGACTAAGACATATTTCCGAGCTGCGTTTTTATTATGACGATTCTTTTGATAAAGGTATGCGTGTTGCTGAGTTATTAAGTGAAGTGGACAGGCATGACTTAGAACAAAAGGATCTATGAGTAAACGCAAGTCTGGACGCAATGTTCACGGTATCATACTGCTAGATAAACGTTTAGGTGTCTCGTCAAATAAAGCATTACAAGAAGTGAGGCATTTATTTAATGCCAATAAAGCGGGGCACACCGGTAGTCTGGATCCATTAGCGACCGGTCTGTTACCGCTTTGTTTTGGCGAGGCAACTAAAGTATCTGCCTTAATGCTGGATGATAATAAGCGTTATCGAGTAGTAATCCAATTGGGTGTTATGACCGACACTGGGGATGCTGAAGGTGAGATCATTCTAACAAAGCCTGTTCCTGATTATTCGATGGCATCGCTTATAGCTTGTTTGCAGCAATTCGTCGGTGAAATTGATCAGGTTCCCCCGATGTATTCAGCGTTAAAGCATCAGGGTAAAAAGCTTTATGAATTAGCCAGAGAAGGGATAACCATCGAGCGAAAAGCCCGGCGTATTACTATCTTTGAATTGAACTTGTTGGAAAATGTTCAGATTGAAGCAGGTGCGTTAGGTGATTCTGATCAATTGGTATTAGACGTGTTTTGCTCTAAAGGCACTTACATACGCTCACTGGCTGAGGACATTGGTCATGCTTTAGGTACGTGTGGAACCGTTAAGGCTTTACGTAGACTGGAAGCCGGTCAATTTAACATTGAACAAGCCAAAACGATTGAGCAGTTAATCACGATGGATGAGCAGGCTTTATTTGATTCATTGATAGCCGTTGATAAGCCTTTAGAGTTTTTACCTGCGGTGCAATTATCGGAAATCGAAACAGTTGCCATTCACTATGGTCAAGTCATTACTTATCACGGTGCCTCTGATATCAGCATGACAATATCAACAGGTGTAATAAGGATGTATCATGCAGACATCTTTTTGGGGTTGGGGGAAATCGGATTAGATGGTAAAATAGCTCCGAGAAAGTTGTTCAATATGACTAATTACTAACAATTCAATGGTGAGTTGTTATTACAGATATTGGTTTCTACTCCCTATCGTGGAAATCAGTGTACCCAAAGTCACCATCTGGCGACTTTAATTTTAATTTTAATCTTAGGGATTATAAATGCCATTTACAGCAGAACAAAAAAAAGCGATCGTTGAAGCGTATCGTCAATCAGAAACAGATACCGGTTCACCTGAGGTACAGATTGCATTGTTAACAGCACATATCTTGCACTTAACACCGCACTTTGCAACTCACAAAAAAGACAATCATTCACGTCGTGGATTATTACGGATGGTTAACCAACGTCGTAAGTTGTTAGATTATCTAAAAAACAAAGATAGTAACCGTTACCGTTCATTAATTGAGCGCCTAGGTTTACGTAAGTAAAAATTTCTCGCTTAATCGCTCTGATATTTAAGATGTTAAGATGCAAGTCGTTATGATTAAGCCACGTCTGTTGAATTAGTCTGGATTGGTGATTTTAATCACTCATCAATTAGAATAAGTGACGGCTATCAGTTGTTTTGGTATTCCGTAACTTAAGTCAGAGCTAAAAATGGTACAACTGTAGTCTGGGTTAATGTCAATTAACCCAGCGCAAGCCTTTAAATAATATTTAAACAAAGGAACCCAATAGTGAATCCTATTAGGAAAGAATTTCAGTACGGCGATAAACTTGTTACTTTAGAAACGGGTGAAATTGCGCGTCAAGCCGATGGCGCTGTCATAATCGATATAGATGGAACCTCATTGCTGGTTACCGTCGTTGGCAAAAAAGAAGCTAATGGAGGAGACTTTTTTCCACTAACCGTTAATTATCAAGAAAAAGCGTATGCAGCGGGTAAGATACCGGGCGGCTTTTTTAAGAGAGAAGGTCGACCCAGCGAAAAAGAAACCTTAACATCAAGATTGATTGATCGACCCATTCGTCCGCTTTTTCCTGAGGGTTATACTAACGAAGTTCAAATTGTTGCTACAGTAATTTCTTTAAATCCTGATGTCGATCCTGAGATCGCTGCTCTTTTAGGAGCGTCTGCGGCTTTAGCTGTTTCAGGCTTACCTTTTAATGGTCCTGTTGGTGCTGCCTGTGTAGGTTACAAAGACGGTGAGTATTTATTAAATCCTTCTCCAACGGAATTATTAGAGTCTCAACTTACACTGGTTGTAGCGGGAACTTCTCAAGCTGTACTAATGGTTGAGTCAGAAGCATTAGAACTGTCTGAAGAAGTGATGCTGGGGGCGGTGTTATTTGGCCATGAGCAAATGCAGGTGGCTATTACTGCGATTAATGAATTTGCTCAATTAGCGGGAACCGGAGTAGTTGAATGGATTGCTCCAGCGGCTAATGCAGAACTGATTGAGTTAGTGACACACGAAGTTGAAGCGGGCATTAAAGATGCTTACACAGTTGCAGAAAAACTGGTTCGCCAAGAGCAACTTAAAGGTATTCGTAATGCGGTCATTGAAAAGTTATCAGAGAATTATGCTGAAAATGACATTCGAGGTATTATCGAACATTTAGAATATCGTATTGTTCGTAACGCTATTCTTGATGAAAGCAAACGAATTGATGGTCGTGCCCTTGATAAAATAAGACCTATTACTATCAGAACGGGTGTATTGCCAAGAACGCATGGTTCTGCTTTATTTACTCGTGGTGAAACGCAAGCTTTAGTTATTGCTACTTTAGGTACTGCACGGGATGCGCAAATTATTGATGCATTAGCCGGTGAATATAAAGAACCGTTTATGTTGCATTACAACTTCCCTCCTTATAGTGTAGGGGAAACAGGTTTTGTAGGTTCACCTAAACGTCGTGAAATTGGTCACGGCAGATTAGCTAAACGCGGTGTTGCTGCGGTTCTGCCAAACATGGATGAATTTCCTTACACCATACGTGTGGTTTCTGAAATTACTGAATCCAATGGTTCAAGCTCTATGGCTTCTGTCTGCGGTAGTAGTTTAGCTTTAATGGATGCCGGTGTCCCTATTAGCTCACCCGTTGCAGGTATTGCAATGGGCCTAATTAAAGAAGGCGATAGCTTTGCCGTTTTATCCGACATTATGGGTGATGAAGATCACTTAGGTGATATGGATTTTAAAGTGGCGGGTTCAGTCAATGGTATTACTGCACTGCAAATGGATATCAAAATTGATGGTATCACTGCAGAGATTATGAAAACGGCTCTAGAACAAGCAAAACAAGGTCGATTACATATTCTAGATGAAATGAATAAGGCATTATCAAGAACTCGTGATGAGATGTCTGATTTTGCTCCTCGCATCATTACCTTTAAAATTGATCCTAGCAAAATTCGCGAAGTTATCGGTAAAGGCGGTGCAACTATTCGTAGTATTACTGAACAAACCGGTGCTAGCGTTGATTTGACTGATGATGGAATTGTCAAGATAGCCTCTGTTGATAAAGCGGCAGGAGAAGAAGCACGTCGTCTTATTGAAGAAATTACGGCTGAAGTCGAAGTCGGTAAAACCTATGAAGGAAAAGTCGTTAGACTGATGGACTTCGGTGCTTTTGTAACTATCCTGCCGGGTAAGGATGGTTTGGTTCATATTTCTCAAATCTCAGATGAACACGTTGATAAAGTCAGTGATCGTTTGAACGAAGGTGATATTGTGAAAGTTAAAGTGCTTGAAATAGACCGTCAAGGTAGAGTTAGATTAAGCATTAAAGAAGTTGAAAAGGAAGCGTAAAGAGTTAAGTAGTCGATTAAATAAAAGGGTCGTAAGGCCCTTTTTTGTTTTCAGCAACTCTCGGTATAACTAAGCCACTACCAAAGAAGTAATCAATTTTATTCAAACCTACTTAGTAAGAAAAATAAACTGCTGTTTTTTATACCTGAATTCATCAGCTCAGACTCCTAGTATTCAGAATCGATTTTAATTCTGATATATTTTTTTCCCAAGAGAATTTGAGCATATAATCACTGATGTGGTTAGTATCCCAAGACTTTGACAAAGCAGTTATCAATGTATCTGCTAAAAGCGGTTGATCACCTGGTTTGATTAAAACACCCGCATAATCAGGCACCACTTCGGGTATTCCTCCAACGTTAGTTGCAACAACCGGAACGCCGCAGGCCATAGCTTCTAATAGTACATTAGGTACGCCTTCATTATAACTGGGTAAGACAACAATATTGCTTGCGTTCATCCAGATTGCTATTTCATCATGAGTTTTGGTTCCCAGAATATGCACTGCCTCATTTATCCCGCGTTGAGTTGCTAATTTGCTAATATTTTTCGCGCAGTCATCACCTTTGCCTATATACAATAAAATTACATCAGGTATTTGTTGTTTGACTAATGAGAAACTCTCCACCAAGTCAAGACAACCTTTGGTGTTTAACAAATTACCAACGTATAAAATAATTCGCAGATTTTGTTTCAAACCACATTGGTCTCGACAGTATTGCTGATTTATGGGTTTAAATCTGTCATGATTAACACCGTCATAAATCACATGAGTATTTTCAGGTAAACTACCTAAGCTAATTACTTTGTTGGCCAAATCCTGACTAACAGCAACAACCCCAGCGGCATGTTTTAATGTCCAGGCAATTTGACATTTAACACCGAATATTAAAGGTAGCACATTAATATCTGTTCCCAGAACTTTTATAACTACAGGAATATGCAGTAATTTACCTAAAATAACGGCGACGAAACCATCTGGATAGGCCCATGGACTATAGATAACGGTAGGGCGCTGTTTTCGAATCAACTTGGGTAACACTCTTAAGGTTGATATCAGCAAGGTAAGTCCATAGCTCCAACGTAACATCTTGGGGATATAAAAGTACCTAAAATAAGTTACTTTAATTCCAGTAACAGGTTTCTTTATAGACGTTTTTTTTAAGCTGACCTTTAGCCAATCTAGCCAGGATATTGGTACTAACGCTTGTAAGTCATACCCGTTTGATAAATGTTCAATCTGTTGACGATTAAAGGTAGCTCTTTGAGGCTCCCAAGGGTAAGGGAATAGATTGGTAAAAACAATAATTTTTGATTTCATAAATTTAGTGACGATAGAGTGCTAGATATGTATTTGTCATCGCTTCAATAGATCCATTTTTCTCAACCCAACGTCTGGCAAATTCTCCCATCTCACGCGATTTTTTTGGATTTGACAAAATGCTGATTAAAGCATCTGCCAACAGGTTGGGTTCATTGGGTTCTACAATATAACCGCTGTGATTATGCGAGACAATAGTAGCATTACCCCCCACATTGGTTGCCACCATAGGTAAACTAGCAGCTGCAGCTTCCATTAACGCTAAGGAGTTGCCTTCATTGTTAGAGCTAAGCACAAATACATCGAAACTTGCAAGTAGGTCATTTATATCTGATCGATCACCTAAAAAAATGACTTCTGAGTCAAGATGTAACTGTTTTGTATAATCTTCTAATGCTTGTCGTAACACACCATCACCAACAATAATAAGCTTTGAATGAGCGATTTCAGCTTTTACTAGAGAAAAAGCGTCGATCAATAGTTGATGGTTTTTGACGGGATTCAAACGCGCAATGATACCGATAATACAACTATTTTGATCAAGATTAAGACTATTTATTAACATCGATTTAGAGTGAGAATTATGATGCGCAAAGGTGTCAAGATTAATGCCATTGTTGATGGTGAGTATTTTTCTTGAGAAAAATTCGTGTTTATCAAATAATTCTTGACTCACGCTATCACAGACCCCAACAGCCCAGTCTGTCATGAATAAGGACAGATGAAATAACAAATTTAAACGATTAATATTTCCGCCTCTCAGTAAGCCATGCCGGGTTAAAATCTGTGTGGCACGTGGCGCAAATAGAAGTTTTACAAAAGCCAGATAATAATTAGCCATCAAACTATGGCAGTGTATAACGTCAGGAGAAAATTTTTTTACGCTTGAACATAGTTTGCCAATAAATGACAGTGTAAAACCTGGTTTTTTATAGCAAGCGGTTACAGATATCCCCTGATCAGTCAAACTGGGAGCAAGATTACCTAACTCGAATAAGCAGATCACGGCTACTTGATGATCTTGACCCGCTTGTGCGATAGCTAAGTTAATCAGCATCCTTTCTGCGCCGCCTGTATTTAGATTTTCAATAACATGTAAAATTTTCAATTGATTACCTCAACTATTAGCAAGCGTGATCACAATACACTATGGGTAATGATAGAGCAGGGTTACCAAAGTGACCAATTTTGAGTGTAGATAACATAAAACGACAACAGTAAATTAGTAACACTATGCGCTATCACTGCGTCAAACAAATGACCACGTCGATATAAAGCGTAAGCAAAAGCCATGCCTGCCATAGTTCCTGCCAGCCAATTTCCGTGTAACAAACCAAATAACACTGACGAAACGATAAATGACAACCAAGTAAATGTACCCTCCCTAACTTGAGTAATATCTTTGTTGATTAGTTTACTCAGAATATAGCCTCTAAATACTAGTTCTTCAATGATAGGTACTGTTACACAGGCGCCTAGCACCCTAAATGACAACCAAGCAGTAACAATAGTCGGGGACTCTGAAAATAAACTCTTGGCAAAGCTAACATTAGCTTCTTCAGTATTGGGTACTAAAGCTAGCCAGACAAAAAAGACTACTACACCGATTAAGACAGCAACCGGATTAAGTTCTCTCTTATAAGTGCAATATATTTTTCGATAATACCAAAGCACCATAATACTGATGACAACTTTTAAGGGATAAAACCAATCAAAGGCATGACTGAAAACATTGCTTAGTAAAATACTAGTCAATAACACAGCGAAAGGTATCAATAAAGCCAAGGCTTTGTTGTCAGTATTATCTGTTTGGACTGCCAGACTGGTTGTGCCGGGCGCTTTGTTAAAGAAGCTTATTTTCTGTAATACCACAATTAATCCCACACTCAATCCAACAAAGATGATCCAGCCAGCGCTGGAATGAAAACCGCCGGTTGCAATTTTGGATGATATTTTGTCACCGATAATGATTAGCAAAGTAATACGCACAATATTCAATAGCCAGATAGCAATAACACCTATCGGTAACATTATAAGCACGTGTGGAAAACGTAGCTGTTTTCTAAACATCCATAGGTATAACGTCAAAAATACCGTAATTAACCCCATGCCTTCATAGCCAGAACATTGCGGGGAAATTTCCACAGAAAAGTCATTAACACCTAATATAAGGTTTTCTGTTTCATCGATTACATTGGGGTATAGTAAGCCGAGTAGATCCTTTGTCAATAAAAACGACCACTTAGGTAATTTTTCCCAGAAAGTCGTAGTAAAAAAACCTATGGTTTGAGAGATTAACCCGGTGAGAGCTGCCGCTAAAAATATTTTAGCTTCTTTTTTGACCAATTCTAGCCAAAACTCAATGTCAGCAATGAAAAGTAATAAACAGGTGATACTCAACAACCCCAAGAATAACCACCCTATACCATAAACATTGACCATTAAATTTGTAGTGATTGTGCCGCCTGGGATAGCGACTATCAATAACCAGCAGAGATAATAAAATCCTGCTAATGTTAAAAAATGCAGAAATAAAAAACGTAAGTAATAAGGATTTTTTTGTTGCTTTTGAATATTAATCTGTATCAGTTTTATATGAGGAAGGCTTAAAATGACTAAGGCGCCTAGGCTGGCAATGATTATTCGTAACGCTTTACTGGAATACAAAAGGCTGCCATATAGAGGGTATGGCATATTTTGGAAAGCGCTAGAAGACGTGTCAAATTCAAGCGTTAATAGGGTGACTTCAAAAACCGCTAAGAGCAAACTAGCAACTCCGAACAGTACGAATCGACAGGTATTAGGGTTATATTTTGAAGAATTCATAGGATCAAATCAAACGGCTACTCAACTTAAGGCGTGACAAAAAAAGAACTCTCTATCGAAATCTTGTATTATGTCCTCATGATAAATAACAAAATAACCAAAAATACAGGCAAAGAGCAGAGCGATTATCACTGAAATAGTCCCTAATGGCAAACAAAGTTCGTCATTTGGCCTCGTTGGTTAATCGTTCTGGAAGTACTTCATGGGTACGAACGTTCACTATTTCTAATACAGTAGGTAATGTGGCATTTATAATTGAATGGGTTGATCATTGTTTGGGATGTGAAGAAGTGCTTAAAGTGAATACACCTGTAGGTACTTTGTTTTTAACACATAGAAAGGATGTTATCTGTCAGATGGACTGGGATCTGAATCTTTCGGCTAATGATCTTCAGAATAATGAACTTCAACAAAAATTCGCTGCCTTTTGGATAAATCCATCTCAGTCCATTAGCGTTAAGCTACTAAAACAAGGCAGTGATTATCGTCACCGAGTTTGGGCTGCACTCAATAACATTCCGTTGGGAACAACATTGACTTATTCGGCACTCGCCAAGCAAATAAATTCTTCCGCGCGTGCTGTGGGTAATGCTTGTAGAGATAATCCCTATCCGGTTATTATTCCTTGTCATCGGGTCGTCTCTGTTTCGGGTATGGGTGGCTATTCTGGTCAGATAGCAGGGGATTTGATAGCGATTAAATGCAAATTATTAGACTATGAGTCGAGGTTTATCTAAATGACGTCCAGCACGTTGATTGAGCAGTTTCTTGATGCAGTTTGGGTTGAACAAGGTTTAAGTGAAAATACCTTGTCTGCTTATAGCAGTGATTTACGAATTTTTGCTAAATGGCTTGCAGATAGGTCAATGTTAGAAGTAACGACTACGGATTTATCGGCATTTTTGGCCAGTCGATATAAAGAAGGCATAGGTAATCGTTCTAGCGCACGCATTTTATCGAGTCTACGGCGCTTTTATGGTTATTATATTCGCGAGAATCGTATTACAGTTGATCCCACTGGTTTGATAGAGCCTCCGCACATTGGGCGATCCTTACCGACACCCTTGTCTGAGCATGATGTTGAGTTATTATTAAACTCTCCCGAAATATCCAACTTACAGGGATGTAGAGATAAGGCGATGTTTGAAATGCTTTATGCTACGGGACTTAGGGTGTCCGAGTTAGTGGCTTTAAAGTTTGATCAAATTAGTATCAGGCAAGGCGTTGTAAGAATTGTTGGAAAGGGTAATAAAGAGCGGTTGGTGCCGGTAGGTGAGGATGCGATGAGTTGTTTAGAAACGTATATTGAACAGGCTAGACCGGTTTTGATGGGACAGCAGCAGTCTGATTATTTATTTGTAACGAATCGCGCGGATGGTATGACCCGCCAGGCTTTTTGGCATATTATCAAGCGTCACGCAACCAAATCAGGGATTAATAAAGAAATATCCCCGCATACCTTACGTCATGCCTTTGCAACTCATTTGTTAAATCATGGCGCGGATTTGCGTGTTGTACAGTTATTGTTAGGGCACGCAGACTTATCAACCACGCAAATTTATACACATATTGCTAGTCAACGCTTAAAAGAATTACATTCAAAATTTCATCCCAGAGGATAGTTAATATGGTACAAAATATTCACCCAACCGCTTACATAGCAACCGATGTTGTGCTGGGAGATAATTCGATTGTTGGCCCTTTTGCAGTGATTGAGAGCGGTGCTGTTATAGGAGCATATTGTCAAATTGGCGCTCATGCTGTCGTACATAGTCATGTAAAAATGGGGGTGAGCAATATTCTACATCCCCATGCGGTGTTAGGTGGATTGCCTCAGGATACCGGGTTTAAACCTGAAACAGACTCCTGGTTAATCATTGGTGACAATAATAACTTTAGAGAAGGATTTACGGCTCATAGGGCTTCAAAAATGGATGGCGTGACCCGTATTGGTTCGGGTTGTTATTTTATGAATAACAGTCATGTTGCTCATGATTGTCAAATTGGCAATAACACGATTTTCGCTAATAATGTGGCGATTGGTGGTCATGTTGAAGTGGGCAATCATGTTTTTATGGGCGGAGCAGTGGTGGTGCATCAGTTTTGTCGAGTGGGTTCCTTTGCTATTGTGCAAGGGACTACAGGGCTTAATATGGATGTCATTCCGTTTACCTTGATTGGTGGTCGACCCGCTAGGCATTATCGTTTAAACACTGTTGGCTTAAAACGGGCGGGGATTACCGGTGAGCGTTATAACGTGCTATCGGCTGCCTTTCGGTTGTTAAGAACTAAGCAAAGTTTAGAGGCATTGGAAGAAACTGAAGAATTAAAACAGTTAAAAGAGTGGTTAGCGATTAAGTCTAAACGTGGTACTCATGGTTTTATTGATGTTTCAATTAGAAGTCATGAATGAATGAATGAATCAATGGAGGTTATTTTTAAATTTTATATCAATGGGTTATAACTTATTTTACCCAACAGCATTAACTTATTTATCTGCGAGGCTCAAAGCATCGAGGCTGACAGAATTCTCATTCCCGGTTCGCACTCGATGCTAATTTTTAGGTCTGCTGCCTATCGGGTAGACAAAATCATTTGATATCCTTATTGCCAGCCACCACCCAACGATTTATAAAGATCGACCATTGCAATAACCTGTTTCTGTTTGGTTTCAATGAGTTCTCTTTTAGCCTCCAATGCGTCCCTTTGAGTCAATAATACCTCTAGATAGTCGGCACGAGCCGATTTGAATAGCTGATTAGCAACATCGATGGACTGAACGAGTGTTTCCACCTGATATTTCTTAAGGCTATAGTTTTTATCCAAATTATCTATATTTGAAAGTTGATTAGCCACTTCAGCGTAAGCGTTAATAATACTTTGCTCATACTCATAAACCGCCTGAATCTGCTTAACATTTGAGTTTTTATATTCTGCTATGATGGCATTCTTATTGACCAATGGAGCCACTAAATCGCCAGCGATAGAAGCCGCCAAGGACTCAGGCGTATTGATCAGATACTTAAGAGCGAAAGCATCAAACCCAACTCCCGCCTTTATTCCAAAGGATGGATAGAAATTAGCCCTAGCCACGTCTATATTCAATTTCGCTGCCGATAGCTCAAGCTCAGCCTTCCTGATATCTGGTCTGTTTTGTAGTAGCTGTGATGGAATACCAGCCTTAATAACTTTGGGTTTGATATCCATAAAACCAGATGTGGCTCGTTGGATAGTCTGGGGTGTTCTTCCTAACAGAAAGTTGATTCGATTTTCTGTCACGGTAATCTGTTGCAGTATTTCAAACTTTCTGCTTTGATTTTTGGCTACTTCAGCTTCATAACGTTTAACTGCCAAGGTTGTTGTTCTTGCAAACAGCAGTAGTTGCTTTACCATCACCAAGCCATTTTGCTGAATGCTAATATTTTGATTTAAATTCTCAAGCTGATTGTCCAAGGCAATGAGTTCATAGTACGAGCGTGCAACTTCAGCAACCAGATTAGTGATTAAAAAATTCTTACCCTCAGTTGAAGCCATGTATTCCAGCACAGCCACTTGTTTCACATTCCTCAGCTTCTTCCAGATATCAATTTCCCAGGTTGAAAAAAGCCCAAACTGATAATCACCCAACATAGTAGGAAACGTCTGACCATTGGGTAATTGCAGGCTATTCTCAACGGCACCATTTCGGGTGTACATAGCCGTTTTATCACCACCTGCACCGGTGCCAAAATTAACAAAGGGTAAATACGCACCTTTACGTGCCTGAATCTCATTTTCTGCAACGCTAATACGCTGCATCATCATATTCACTTCTTTGTTATTGGCGACTGCCGTATCAATTAAGCGTGTTAGATGTGGATCTTCGAAAAACTCTTTCCATTTTACCTTGGCCGTATTGGCCTGTTCGATGAGGTTCGGTTTAAAACTATCAGGAAGCTGGGTATCTGCATTTTTTTGTGTCAGTTCCGGAATACCGCAAGCCTGCAACATCAGTCCCATCACAATTAACAACACAATATGAAACATTTTAGTCATAATCGTTTTCGTCCCCTGATGTGTAGTGATAAGTTTCTGTTAATGGATCAAGATCTTCATTTTTAATTAAATTTTTACCTTCTATCATTTTGGCAAAAATATAATAAAGTCCTGGAATAATGATTACTCCAAACACGGTACCGAACAGCATTCCGCCCAAGGAAGAGGTACCGATGGTTCTGTTACCGATTGCACCGGCTCCTGTTGCCATGGCTAAAGGAATTAACCCGGCTATAAACGCAAACGAGGTCATCAGAATCGGACGAAAACGGGCTTTGGCACCCGCTATCGCCGCGTTTTTAACAGACATGCCTTGGGCTTGCTTTTGTACAGCGAATTCAACAATCAATACCGCGTTTTTGCCGAGTAAACCAATAAGCATCACCATCCCTAACTGGGAGTAGACATCGTTGGCAAGCCCCAATGTTTTCAGCAGGAAGAAGGCACCGAAAATACCGGGAGGCAGCGAAAATAGCACGATTAACGGCAACAGAAAGCTTTCGTACTGTGCGGCTAATACCAGGTAAACAAACAGGATAACGACCACAAAAATTTCAATCGCTTCAGTACCTCTCTTGGCTTCATCAAATGACAAACCTTCCCAGGCGATATCAAAACCTTTGGGTAATACTTCAGCAGCCACTTCCTGGATCGTCTTGATGGCATCGCCAGTCGTATAACCGGTTGCTGGCTCGGCACGAATAGCCGCCGAGTTATAAAGGTTATAGCGAGTGATCTCGTTAGGCCCTTGCTTTTTCTCCATGGTCATAAAGGCGGAGTAAGGAACCATATCGCCTTTATCGTTTTTCACGTAGTATTTCAACACATCCTCAGGAAAGCGTCGAAATTCTGGCAGGGCTTGTGCATAGACCTTAAAGAAGTTATTGAAACGAATGAAGCCCTGCTCGTAGGTACTACCGATCATGATGTCCAAATTATTCATGGCCTTTTCGATAGAAACGCCTTTTTGCATAGCCAGTTTATTGTCGATTTTCAGTTCGTATTGTGGATAATTGGCCGCATAAAAGGTAAATAAACCGGTCAGTTCCTTACGTTTGCGCAACGCATCCATAAGTGTATGGTTAATTTTATCGAACTCGAAGTAATCCGTGTCTATGGTTTTATCCAATAAGCGAAATGCTAAACCGGAAGCCGCACCGTAACCGGGTACTGCCGGGGGTTGAAAATACTCGATAACCGCTCCCATATCATGGGTTTTTTCTTCCAGTTCATGGATTACATCCAGAACGGAATGTTTACGCTGTGACCAGTCTTTCAGATTGATGATACAGGTGCCAGCATTCGAACCGCGACCTTCGGTGAGCACTTCATAACCGGCCAAGGATGAAACCGATTGTACGCCGTCAATTTTTTCGGCGATCATTTCAAGTTGCCGCGCCACTTTGTTGGTCACTTCTATGGTTGATCCCGGTGGTGTTTGGATAATCGCATAAATCATGCCTTGGTCTTCGCCGGGAATAAAACCGGAAGGCAAGGTTAGACTGACCGAATAAATACCAAAGCAAAACGCACCTAAAACCGAAAATGTTAGCAAGCGCCGCATCACGACGACATTAAGAATTTTTATATATCGCCCGGTGACCTTTTCAAAGACGGTGTTGAATGCATCAATGAACAGACTGATTGGCGTTCTGCGTTTGTGTTGTCCATGCGTGTTTTTAAGGATCATCGCGCATAACACGGGAGAAAGCGATAAGGCCACAACCGCTGAAATAACGATCGAAGACGACATAGCAATAGCGAACTGCCGATAAAATACGCCTACCGGTCCTGACATAAAAGCAATAGGAATGAACACTGACACCATGACTAAGGTTATAGCAACAATGGCACCACCGATTTCGCCCAATACTTTTTTTGAAGCAACATAAGGGGTCACGTTTTCAGCTTCCATTTTTGCATGTACGGCTTCGACCACCACAATCGCATCATCTACCACGATACCGATTGCTAACACTAAGGCAAATAAAGTAATAAGGTTTATCGAAAGCCCAAACGCCGACATAACGGCAAAGGCTCCAACCAGAGAAACCGGCACTGCAAGGATCGGGATCAATGTGGAACGCCAGTCGCCCAGAAAAACAAACACTACCAAGGATACCAGCACGAAAGCTTCGGCTAAAGTGTGCAGGACTTTCTCAATAGACGCATCGACAAATCTGGATACGTCGTAGTTGATTTCATAGTCCATGCCTTCGGGGAACGTTTTTTTCAATTCTTTCAGTTTTTCCTTTACGTCTTCTATGACCTTGCTGGCATTAGTTCCATAGTTTTGCTTAAGTACGATCGAAGCAGAAGGGAACGAATCTTTATCGGAGTAAATATTATAGAACTCGCTGTTTAAATCGACCTTTCCTATGTCTTTAATACGTAAGATTTCACCATTTGGGTTAGCGCGGATAATAATGTCCTCGTATTCTTCCGGCTTGCTGAAACGGCCTTTATAGATCAGCACATATTCTTTGGACTGGGCTGATATACCTGTACTTTGACCTAATCGACCCGCCCGCCCAATAATACTCTGACTTGATATGGCATCCATTACCTCGTCTACCGAGACGCTATAGGCCCGCATCCGGTCGGGATTTAGCCAAATTCGCATTGCATATTGGCGAGCGCCCAATATGGTTGCTTGGGCTATACCAAATATGCGCTGAATTTCTGGAAGAACATTGACGTACGCATAATTAAATAAAAGCTTCTGGTCGGCGTTTTTGTCTTTGCTGTAGAGATTGACATACATCAGCATGCTGGGCTGGACAAAGTTTACAATCACGCCTTCCAAGCGCACCAGGTCTGGTAGTCTGCTCATCATCTGATCAACACGCGTCTTGACATTGACCATGGCGATATTTGGATCAACCCCCAGATTGAAATAAACCTGGATAGTCGATTCACCGGCACTGGTTGCATCCGAAGTGATGTACCTCATACCGGGCACACCGTTAATAGCGCGTTCGATCATAATCAGAGATGACTTAACCAGAACATCAGCACTGGCACCGGGAAACGACAACGCAACCGTCACCCGTGGCGGTGCAATATCAGGAAATTGGGCAATCGGCAAGGTTCGGATCGCCAATGCTCCCATGAACAGAAACACCAGCGATAAAACAATCGCCATTACGGGCCTTTTGATAAATATATTAAACATAATGAGTCTCTGATTAAAAGGTTACTCTGTATACAGTTCAAGCTCTGAGCGAACCTTATCGGGCGACTTTAAATCGATTTTTATCTCTTCACCGGAATGCACTTTGCGCAAGCCTTCGATCAAGATCTTATCATCGTCTTGCAACCCTTCGTTTACGATAAAAAGATGCGGTATTTCGGCTTCAATTTTGATTAATCGCTGTTCCAGCTTACCTTCTTTGTTGATGATGTAGACATAGTTTTTATCCATAATTTCGAATACCGCCTTTTGGGGAATGAGCATGGCGTTATTGTAGGGCTTGAGCATTAAAATCGTTCCGGTCTCGCCATGCCTAAGCAGTTTGTCAGGATTGGGGAAGGTGGCTCGGAATTGAATATTGCCAGCAGTATTATCAAAATCAGCTTCAATCGTTTCAATGATGCCCGGTTGATTGAAAATCTGACCATTTGCCATTCTTATCTGGACTTTCTTGGTACGCTCATCTCCAGAGCTGTGCATTTTATAATCCAGATATTCAGCTTCAGGGACGTTGAAATAGACCCATAATTTGCTAATGTCGGACAGTGTGGTTAATACCGTACCTTCGTCAAGAAGGCTTCCGTTTCTAACCGCTAAAAGGTTCATAATGCCATCAAAAGGAGCATTAATATCGGTAAATCCTAAGTGGGTTTCCGCCATTTTCACTTCCGCATTAGCCTTGTCTAATTTGGCTTTTGCTAAAGCCAATTCATTGGACGATACGATTTTTTGATCAGCCAAACCTTTGGTATTAAGGTATTCGATATTCATCGTGCTGGCTTCGGCTTGCTCTTTTAGGAGTTCTGCCTGATAGATGTTGGGCATGATTTTAAACATAGGCTGCCCCTTACTCACGAATTGTCCTTCGTCCACAAAGATATTCTGTAAGTAGCCTCTTTCCAAGGCCCTTACTTCGATATGTCTAATAGCATGGATTTGACAGACATATTCTTTCGTGACAGAGGTGTCTTCACGGAACGGTGTGGTTGCCTCTAATGTGAGTATTTCTTCATGCGCTTCTTTTTCTGCTTGATTGCAAGCACTTAATAGCGTAGCAAGCAAGCTTAGAACTACGAATGTTTTAATGATCGTTTTTAGCGTGCTTAAGGATAGAGCTAAACAAAAATTCGGATTTATCAACATATTAATTCTGCTTGTTGCTGAGGTGAATAAAGTAAACTGTGTTCAACTCTATGATATAGCAAAGTTAATGCCATATAATTATAATTATAGAATCAATTGCTTATGTTTTATTTGGATAAAAAGAGGTTTATATACACCCTATTGGGTGGTGCACATAACTTAAATTCACCATTAGCTTTATAATTTGTTGATATACTGCCGGCATGCGACAAAATAATATCTCTTAATACCGATTAATAACACACACTATTTTGCCGTTAAAGGCTTTGATCGAATCAATAACCAACGCTTACACGTGCATAGTCTAGCCGGATTACAGGCTGATTTTAGAGTTCCCGATTTTGATTACGATTGAATGATTTCATAGAGTAACTCCTTGCTGGTTTAACCAGATTTTGATGAAACTTAACAACAGGCCGGTTGCTCCACAGGCTGCGATAACCGATATAACACTGACTTTGTAACGCATTAAAGCTAAAAATGCGACAATGCTGATGATTGCTGAAACCGCATCGAAATTCCCGGAAAATCCTTGCGGCCAGAACACATGCCAACTAAAAAACAGGGCTAAATTCAGAATCACACCGACTACAGCAGCCGTAATGCCGGTTAAGGGTGCCGTAAATTTTAGATTTCCATGAGTGGTTTCTATAAAAGGCCCTCCCGCTAAAATAAATAGAAAGCTGGGTAAAAAGGTAAAGTAAGTCACCACCGTTGCGCCAACACTCCCAGCTAGCAGTAGATGGTCAGGGCCAAAGATTTCCTTTGCCCATCCAGCTACAAACCCCACAAAGGTCACCACCATAATGAGTGGGCCGGGTGTGGTTTCTCCCAAGGCTAAGCCGTCAATCATTTGACGTGGTGTTAACCAGTGGAAATACTCAACAGCCCCTTGATAGACATAAGGCAACACCGCATAAGCGCCACCAAAGGTGAGTAATGCCGCTTTAGTAAAGAACCACCCCATTTGGGTTAATGCCCCCTCCCAACCATAACGACTGCAAAGAAAACCAATGGCTCCACCCCATAAACTGAGTCCAACCAACATCAACTTTGAGAAACCTAACCAGCTGAATAAAGCGTGAGCGGGTGTAGGGGTATCATCATCGATTAATGCGGGTCCATAGCTTTGCTGGGCTGAGCCATGTCCGCCACCAATTATAAATTTCTGCGGCGCAACTTTACCGCCTATGGCGCCTAAAATGGCAGCTATCAGTACAATCAAAGGGAAAGGCATTTTGAGAAGAAAGATAGCGAGAAAAGCCAAGGCAGCCATAGACCAAAGCAGCCAATTTTTGAGAGCCCTTGAACCAATTCGATAGGCGGCAAAGATAACAATGGCAGTCACTGCGGGCTTGATCCCATAAAGAACCCCAGCAATCCCTGTAATATGACCATAAGCCATATAAATAAAGCTTAACCCAATCAGGATTAACAGCGAGGGCAAAACAAACAATCCACCGGCAACAATACCACCCCAACTGCCATGCATGAGCCAACCGATATAGGTTGCTAATTGTTGAGCTTCTGGCCCGGGTAATAGCATGCAATAGTTTAAGGCATGTAAGAAACGTTTATTGGAAAGCCAGCGCCGCTTTTCCACCAGCTCTTGATGCATGATGGCGATTTGTCCGGCTGGCCCACCAAAACTCACAAAACCGAGCTTTAACCAGAACAGAAAGGCTTCCCAAAAACTAACCGGATCAGGTCGGGTCAAGTGAGTATCAACTGATTGTTTGTCATGGTCTGCCATTATTAAGTACCCTCGCCCTTTTCAAAAGTGATCAGTAGACTGTTAAACACCGAAGTGGCAACTGTCAGTAGTTGTTCATCATCGTTGATAGTGTCGCGTAAACCCGCCAAAACACTTTCAATACCTGCCGCTTCAGGTGGCTGAACACCGCCAACATCCAAAAAATGTACCAGTGCGCCCAAACGTTTTAGCGCAGGTGTTTCAATATCAAAACTCGCTAGCAAAACTTCAAAGGTCACTCGTCCTTCTATATGGCTAAAGGTTGCTCCGTCAAAATCAAAGCCAAGCACATGCTCAGGACAGTCATAAGGCGAGGGTTCTCCACGTCATCATTCCGCAGAGAGATAATCAGGCGGCCAGTTTATGAACGCCCAAACTGTCACGTTTCGCTTCCAGTTTCCATAAGTCGTAAGCCGCCTGTGCAGAAAGCCAGGACTCAGCGCTTTTTCCAAAAGCCAACTCTAGTCGCAATGCCATTTCTGGGCTAATGCCTGTTTTGCCATTAACCAGAGAAGAAACGGTTTTACGCGTTACATTCAAATTTTTTGCGGTCTGAGTAATGCTCAATTTAAGCGGATCGAGCCATAATTCAGCTAAAATTTCACCGGGATGCGGCGGGTTAAACATTCGCATAAAAATACCTCGTTAGTGATAGTCAAGATAGTCGACAACATAAACGTTGCCCTCTTCAAATTTAAAGATTACTCGCCAATTAGCTTGAACAGTAACTGCCCAGAAACCTCCCCGGTTGCCCTTCAGGGTATGAAGTCGCAAAGCAGGTGAATCAATATCACTGATCACCTTGGCATCATGAAGAATCGCCAGAATCAAACGCAGCCGCTTGGCATGAATGATCTGAATACCCGATTGATTACCTAAGGTGAAGAATTTTTCCAAGCCTTTGTGTGCGAAACTTTTAATCATGGATTCATTGTAACTTAACTAGTTACAATATGTAATAGTACATTCACTCCGCATGACCCATTAAAAAACTATAATACCCCATACCTATCACCCTCTAAAGAGTTTATGACGCCCAGTATAGTCGTTACTAGCGCCTTTAAAGTATCGAAAGCCACCTTACTCATGTTTAGCTCCATTAATTAATTCATTGAGGTATAGCACCATAAAAATAAGCCCAGTTAATATTCCCTATACCCGCTTATCCAATAAAGTCATATAATGGCTATCCTATTAGCCATAGAATATAACTTATCTTTACAATGGACAAAATAATATCTATTAATGATTGGGTTCCCCATGATGCTAAACTTGAATTAGCTAAAGCCGCTAAAGAGGCGCGGTTAAAACGCGGGTGGAAGCGAGACACGTTAAGTGAAAAAACCGGCATCCCCTTATCGACCCTTAAACGCTATGAATTGACTGGGGATATTTCACTCAATCAGTTTTTAATGCTTACTTTTGTATTGGGGGATTTAGATAAATTAAAAGAGCTATTTGCAAGTGAAGAACCCGTATACACCTCATTAGACGATATACTTAAACAAAAACCCACAGTTAAACGTCGCAGGGGAAACCTGTGATTAATGTTTTTATAAACATTAACGGACAAAAATTAGCAGTGGGGCGTTTAGTAAGCAAAGATAAACAGACTTATTTTCAATACAATCCTGAATTTATTGCCACTGGACTACAATTATCCCCTTTTCATTTACCGCTTAATAATCAGGTTAATAAAGCGCCACAGAAACCTTTTAATGGTTTGCAAGGTGTCTTTGCCGATTCTCTTCCTGATGGTTGGGGGTTGTTATTAATGGATCGATTTTTAAGACAACAGGGTTTCAATATTGCCGATATCACGCCGTTAGATAGATTGCTTTATATCGGTTCAACAGGCATGGGGGCACTCACGTATGAACCTGACCGCTCTGCACCTTCCTCTTATGATAACCTGGATTTAAGTGTATTAAGCCATGAGGCAAATGAAGTTTATGCGGGGAAGCAGACAGGTATTTTACCTGAGTTATTAAGAGCAGGTGGTTCGCCTGGCGGGGCTAGACCCAAAGTAGTGGTCGGTATTAAAGGCGATCAAATGATCTCGGGTGAGCAGGATTTGCCAGAAGATTATCAGGCATGGCTGATCAAGTTTCATGCTACTCATGCTGAAGAGGGTTTAATTGAAGAGGCGTACGCCAGAATGCTTAAGTTGGCACACATTACGATGCCAGAAACACAATTAATGTCGGCTAATAATACACAGTATTTTGCCGTTAAACGCTTTGATCGAATCAATAACCAACGCTTACACGTGCATAGTCTGGCCGGATTAACACAGGCCGATTTTAGAGTTCCCGATTTTGATTACGAAAAACTAATCCGCTTAACGTTAATATTAACCAGAAATGTAGAGGATGCACAGCGGGTTTATAGGCAGATGGTATTTAATATACTGGCCAATAATCAGGATGATCACACTAAAAATTTCTCTTTCATTATGGATAGCCAAGGTGTTTGGCGATTATCTCCCGCTTATGATGTAACTTTTAATCGTGGTTACAGTGGCGAACAAAGTATGTCTGTAGACGGATATGGAAAGCATATTCCTGAGCAGGTGTTTTTAAAGTTAGGCCGCTTATGTGAGTTTGATGACACCGGTGTAAGACAAATCTTTACTGATACTTTTGAAGCTTTATCAGAATGGCAATCTTTAGCGAAGCAGTTAGTTATTGATAGCGTTCATACTAATGAAATCCAGCAACGTTTTAATGACTTATTTAAGCAGTATAGTTTAATGAGCCGTTAGATAGACCTCTGTTAACTCACAAGTCGCTGGTTTGTGAGTTTTAAAATGACTTAAGTCGCTTAAGTGACAATAATAGAAACAGGCTCACAAAAATCAGTGACACCTTCAGGCGTTATGCCCGCCATTATAAAATAATAAATATACTTCACGCGGGCATAGATGCGGATTTTGTAAAAAGCTGAAACTTTGGATTCAAAAGCGTTTTCACCTGATCCTTATAAGTCGATTTCACCTTGTTGAGACAATCGTCAATAGCTTCCTTAAATTCAGAAAAT
>CAIMEB010000091.1 GCA_903839855.1 uncultured Methylococcaceae bacterium | reverse complement strand
TTCTTAAATTTAAGAAACAGCTAAGCCGTTTATCTTTAAAGTCACTGGCCGTTTTTTAATGGCTACGGTAGCTTGTTGTTAATTTTTTATTGACATCAAAAGTGTCAACTACTTTTAGGCCGCTATGAAGGATGCCCATTTGTGACTAATATATTATCGGTTAGCACGGGAGACTGTTGGGTGACCTCTCCGTCTTCCTGATAATGTATTTTTGGACTATTGCCTGCATTAACGGCTTCAATTTTTAAACGTACTTTGCCGTGGTCATCGGGTTCATTATCTGCGATGACTAACACATCGGTTTGTTTGGGTTTGGGTTTTTTAGTGAGATACCCGTTACCTAAATCTTCCCAAATACCGCGCTGAAAGGCTTCCTGTGCTAATTGATCAAAGCCTTTTGAGGGTAACCAGGGCATTTGCGTTTTTTGCTTCATCTTATCCAGTAAATCCGTTTTTCTGGCTTCATCTTGCGTACCAAATAATAATTGTTCAGCGCGTGCTCTTAACGAATCAAAGTTTTCAGGAATCTGTGTGTACAGCTTAATCGGGTCTGCGGTTAAGGTTTTAATAACCTGTCGTTCACCGTTATAGGACTCATTCGAGGGATAAGTGCTGTCCAATGCTTTAGAGCGTAAACCATCCTCTCCTTGAATAGTGCCCGGGAACATCAGTTTATCGAATACCGCTAATACAGTGGTGTGAAAATCTTGTGCGTATTGGGCTTTTTTCTCGTCCAGTTCTTTACGCTGAGGATGTGAGGCGTTTATTTCGGTATCTGTTTTGGTGACGGCATAAACATGGCGGGCGGCTTTATCAAGACTGGCCATCGTAGACTTTTCGCCGGTCAGCACCAGGATATTGTTTTTATTGGTTAAGCCTTCAAAAAAGCGTTTAACGACTTCTGGCGGTGCTTTACCATCAGGACTAATGATTAATAACACACGTGAACTTTTTAACGCTGCCTCTGCCTCATCCATTTCAGGTAAGGGTAACACGCGCTCATAGGCTTCTCTCGTGGTGGGTTTATACATCTCATCCAAGCGATGACGAATCAACTCATCTACTTTATTCTGGGGCGCTTTGTCAGCATAACCCTGAAGCTTTTTGGTTAAATTCTCTTGGCGATCAAAATAACTGCGGCCTTCGGGTGTTTGATGCAAATACCAGGCGGCTTTATGTAAGTCTGTAAAGGCAGCACGAAAATCACTGGCTTGCCGAACCGGGTCAATCAAGCATTGCAGCATTTCACTTTCTGATAAACCTTTCACGGAATTAACTGCCGTTGATAGACTGGCGGTTAATAATAAGGTGCCGACCTGTTTTGCATAATTGTTGCCCTTATCTAAATCAATCACCTGTGCATGAGCGCTATCGGAGGAATCCCATAAATCGCGGGCAATAACATCCCGCATTTCTGAAATATCAGCCAATTTCTCACGCACCTCATCAATTGACAGGTCAAAATGTTGAGCCCCTATTAAATAGATATCTTCGTCACTTTCCCACACTGATTTTAATAATCGAGACACCAACTCCATTAAGCCACGCGTTTGTTTAAATTTCTCATTATCTTTAAACAATGCGGTAATGCTTTTAAAACTCGGATGAAACGGATAAGTGGCTTCAATTTCAGAGGCCAGTGATTCGGCACTACGTTCTATGGTTTTAGCTTTGGCGGCTTCGCTTAGGCGATTGGCATAGACACTGGCAATGTCTGCCACTTCATTCGGGTCAGGTAATGAGGCAAATAAACGCTTTCTTAGGATTTCATAAATTTCATTGGATTCAAGGTTAACCGGAGTAATGCCTACTTCGGCTCTACCGAGTTCCTGAGTTGAATCATCAAGGGCTTTTTGGATCAGTTTGCCACCGGTATCATAAGCGGCTTCCAGGTCTGAAACCACGATACACACATTCTTTTTTTTCTGTGCGGCGGTGAGCATATTTGAGAATGCGCGGGTGATAACATCCGCGATAGTGCCATTACCTAAAACTTGGGTGCTGTAATAATGAAAATAAGGGGGCATTTCATCAAGCAGAATAAGAATGGGTTCTTCACCTTCAAAGAGTTTAACCCAGGCGCTTTCGTCGGGTGCTTTGGCGCCTGCCTCCCAGTATTCTTTAAATAAGCTTTCTTTACCCAGTTGCCTCGCTATTTCACCCCAAAAGTAAGTGGCTGGATTGTTTCTGCCATTAAAGGCGGCAATTTTGGCAGAGCCAAAACTCGCTTGATAAGGCAGCGTACCGATTAACTCAGAACGCAGGGTTTGATCTTTGGCCAGTAAGCCAAAGCCCACCATTAAATGCGTCTTACCCCCGCCCATGGCTTGTTTTAAATGAAAAACAGAGTCGTTAGATTTACCGGCTAAGCGTGCGATCCCCTTGGTTAAAAGGGTTTTCATGCCGTCAGTTATAAATGTTTTATTGAAATATGCCTGACCCTCCGTGTCATTAATGATTTGGTCAAGTTGCTCTATTTGATCCCCCACATTAATGTCAAGTGCGTTGGGCTGTAGCTTACAGGCACTGCGGATATTTCTCATTATTTATTCCCTATGTGGCTTTATAATAGATTAAGGTGATGGATTATAAAGCCTAACAAAAATAAAGGATAAATATATCCCGAAGCGACGGGAAGGTGCTTAAATCTAGCATAGATTAACTGGTTTTGTGACCACAGGTCTTAGAAATGCGAAGTCACATTGCTTAAGCTGTGATATCACATTGCTTTGAAAGCTTATTCACATTTTAATCCTGTGTAATGCATTTTATGCAAAGTGAATACACATTCATCAAGATGTGTATTGTTTTTGTGTCAATGTGAATACACATTAACTGGATGTCTTATCGTACTGGTTCAAAGTGCTATCACATTCGTCCAGAAGGCTTATCACATTCGTTTAAAGTGCTATCGCATTCGTCAAAGTTGTAATGCCTTTTTTGGCGATCTGGCCGAACATTTTTCTTTATTGTTCAGTGTTTTATCAAAGAATATATTTATTTTCATTTTTTCCTATTCTTTTTCATCAATAGGGGCTAGACTCTAGGTCAAGGCTGTGACCTTTTTAAAAGCGGATATATAGTTTTCATCTTGACTTATCAAAAGTCAACTGAATATATATGTTATTTACGTTTTTAAATCACTCTATGTTCAATAGGAATTATTTATGCAGGCAAAGCTGATTGTAGCTTTTGACCGCCTTAGTGATACGG
>CAIMEB010000090.1 GCA_903839855.1 uncultured Methylococcaceae bacterium | reverse complement strand
CCATCCCTGTCTTTGTAGCAAATTCAATTGAGCTTTTTTGAATATAAATAAAGTCTTTCTTTTTATGCTGAAGCTCTAGCTCTTCTTCGCTAAGGTTGGCTTCGTTAGCGATATTAAAAGCCTTTTCAAGCTCTTGATCCAGATTCTTGGGGATGTAATCTAAGTTGCCAGCATTTTTAATAAAGTACAGCCATTTATCCTGAATACTGCTGAGTTCTGGTTCTGTTTTATGGAATTTGGGAAGTTCGATAAAGATGAGTTCAATATCATCGCTATATTGAATGAAGTGATTTTTTTCGAGTAATTTAAAGTTGTTAATCAATTCATCTGTGTTTTTAAACAAGATAAAATCAGTGATGGTTAGGGCAATCACCGGATTGAGGAGATGATAAGGGTCACCTTTCTTTAGTTGCATCGAGTAGTTTTTAGCTGCATTGTAAAGCACTCTTTTTTCGAAGCCTTCATGATTAAGCACTTGCATTTCTATAATGACTTTAGTGTTATCACTGAGTTCAGCCTTCACATCCACAAAGGTGTCTTTCATGCCCTTTAATAAGGGGATGCTATAAGGATCAACAATCGTTACATCCGTAATGGTTTGCTGTTGATCAAATTCAATCACTGAATTTAAAAAGCTAATCAGCAAGTCTTTTGAACCCTCACTACCAAAGACTTTTTTAAACGCAAAGTCAGTTTTTATATCAAGAAAGTTCATGGAGTAAGCCTAAAGGGATCAGTTGCTTAGATTATAGCGTGAAAGCTAAATTTCGAAGGGATATAATATAGAACCAAACTTTTGGTTATCGAGAGTTAAAAAAGTTATCTTGGGACATAAAATTACATAATGCAACTCACCTTACACTGCTTGACTTAGGTGGTTTTCCTAGACTAATTCGCATTAATAGTGCTGATAAACTAGCTATCTCTTTTGATCATTTAAAGACGTCGGTTAATAAATGAGCATCAATCGCGGTATCGAACCATTGTTCAATTTGCTCTAAAGAAGCATTAGCAATTTGGGAAGTGATTTCAACAGGGATAACGCCAAAGCGTTTAGCTAATAACTTTTGTAAAGCGAGAGCTTCGCCCTCTTGTCTACCTTCCTGTTTTCCTTTAATTTCACCTTCAGCAATATACGCTTTTGCCCAACCTTCTAATTTATCTGCCAACATGACTCTTATCTCCTGTAATTCATCCACTTGAGGCATTACGATACCGTATTCTGGCTTTCGCATCAATGTTGCACGTAGCCAATGCGCGAAAATCCTTCTTAAATCGGGTCGATTATCTAACCAATCTATCAACAATTTAACTAAATCACTGACTGCACTCGGACTATTTGCGTGTTCTAATCTAAAGACTGCCGCGACTAAGTTGTTTAAAGACGCGAGTTCAGTATCGGAGTAATTGTTTTCATCAATCAAACAATATTGCAGAGAGGGCTTATATTGATTAACCAGCCCAGGCACATCAGGGATTAAATCCGCAATATTGGTCGCCGCTGTCCATTTCTGACTACCGTTGTAAAGTACAATCGGCAAAATAGGTGGCAATTGACCGTTAGCCAATACTTCACCACGCTTGACTAAATCTTGGTATAACAAACCAATGTAAACCATCATCCGCAGCGCCATATATTTATCGACACTGCTCTGGAATTCTATGAGTAGATACAGATAAACCCAATCCTCACCGACTTTTACCCGCCACACGACATCATCTTCGCGCTGCTTAAAGTCTTCGCTGACATAACTACTGGGGATTTTTTCAAGCGTTGAATAATCTAATGACTGTAACCAGTCATCTGGAATAAAGCCCATAACGAGGTCTCGGACAAATTCCGGATTGGCAAACAAAAACTTATAACTGCTATCGTGGTCTTGGCTCATTGAGCATTATAGCAAATG
>CAIMEB010000089.1 GCA_903839855.1 uncultured Methylococcaceae bacterium | reverse complement strand
AGAGATCATTCTAATTTACGGGTGACACCTCAGGAGATAACTCATTTTTTAGCCTGCCAGACTACAACCAAATATTAATCACATCGTTTTGATGCTGATATTTTTTTAAAAAACGGCTTTTTCGTTCAGGCACTATGTACAAGAGCATTTGCCCATGCTGCGTACCACGGTTCCAGAAGGTACTTTTTTAGCCTGGTTGGATTGCAGTGCAACAGGCATTACTGGAAACCCATATGAGTTTTTTTTGCGCCAAGCTAAGGTGGCGTTAAATGATGGACAACGATTCGGTCAGGGCGGTAAAGATTTTGTCAGGCTAAATTTTGGTTGTTCACGAGCTACATTAACCCAAGCATTAATGCAGATGAAGGCGGCTTTGGATTCGTTAAATTGAGACTATTCTCTAACGATCTAAAATTTAGAATTAATAACAAAGTAGACACGTGTACCTAAGTTCGACGCCACCTTTGGAAGCCGTGTCGATGATGCGGGACAAGCACTGGTAAACTGTGCCGTTGCCGTTGCCGCTGGTTTTGGGACGCAAACCCATTGGCATGGCGTGGGTGACGGTGCTCGATGGATTGCAGATCAAGTCAATGCTCAGTTTGGTGTACAGGCCAGCTATCTTATCGATTTTTTCCATGTTTGTGAATATTTGACTGCCGTCTCAAAAATCATTGCTAAGGATAGCACCCAATCCTGGATGGAAACACAGAAAAATCTTTTCGATTGGCTCAGGCGAGATTGAAAGTGCACACCGTTATGTTATTCAGAAACGGCTTAAGCTGTCTGGTGCTTGGTGGAAAGTGACTCATGTCGGGTCGATGTTAGCACTACGCGTCGTAAGAGCAAATGATGACTGGTGTAAATATTGGGATCATCAGAATACCGCAATGGCGGCATAATGTTACTTTAAAATCCCCACACTTTTAATCACACCCCAACGCACCAGTCACGCTAACCTAAAATACTCTGGCAATTCAGTAGCGTGACCCGTTATTTTTTGTCATCGGCATTCTTACGAATTCAGTACAAAAAATGGTTATTGAATAGATAACTGATCTGTCATGGTTGGTGTACAAACGGTATAATTTGATAATGGAGTTTCTGCCACCGTGTTGAGCGCTATGCTTTTGGGTGTGGGTAACGTTAAGTCTTCGTAGGCACCAAAAGGATCGCTAGTAGGAGCCGCCAATTTATAATAGACAAACAGATCATTACCACAGCCTAAAAAGTCTGCTAACTCTGCTTGAACCATCTGGTTTATTCGAATATCGCTTACAGACGACTGGACGAGAGCCGGATTAGCTTTATTAACTGTTAAATCAGGCCCTCCCTCATACATTAATGTTTTGAGTCCGTAATAATTAGCCATGTTCTTGAATTGCACTCCACTATAGACGACTCCACCATTGTACGCAGGGAGTCCAGAAAAACCTGGTAGTATAAGGTTTAAACCGGTTTGTAGCGCAGCAAATAAACCATCCATATCAGAATAAGGGGTTTGTGGTGAAAAATAGGGCGCTCCACCGATACCATAGAGATATTGACTAGGGGGGCCAAAATTCGCACTTAGATACCTGAGCGAATCCTCAGTCAAATAGGGCTGTACATATTGAGACATATAAACAGGTCTAATCGTGTCATTGATCGCTGATGGACCAAAAACCCCTGCAAATAATTGACTTATTTTCAAGGTTTGATGAGCGGCTCTTCGGTATCCCCAATACCACTGGTTATTTATTTTATCGTAATTTAAGGTTGAATCTGCGCCTGAATTGACATCCGCTACTGCTGCTGAAGTAAGAGTATGTGCCTGAGTAAATATTCCGTTCCATAACTCATTGCTGTACTCCACATAAACATGGATGCCGGGATTGAGTGTGTTCTTAATTAAGGTGGCTAACTGAATCACATAATTATTAGCGGTTGGATCATTTAAATCCACTTGATCAGGGATATTAATCCAGATGTCTTTACCGGTGGCATTGGCAAGCTGGATAATGTATTCCCAAGCAATACCCATTGCACCTTGTTGCGACGGATCGGTGACCGACTTTCGAGTCGCCCAACTCGTTGCCGGATTAGAGTTTGTTCCCAGTGTCTCCATTGCGCGGATGGTACTAAAAGGAGCGAGTGCGTTTAAAAACTCTGAACTAAATACCTGCTTGGTGCCTAGCTCGTAACCAGGACGTAATAATTGCAAATTCTGTACGCCATTTGTAGTGTTTGTGAATACAAGCGCAATTTGTTGATCAGTAGGTTGTACAAGCACCTCAGCCGTCGTCGTATTGGTTGAAGGATTATAGACCATATTTTGGACTAAGCCGAAGTTGTATCCTCTTACATTTGCCTGACCCGTAAAGCTCAGTTTATAAGTACCAAACATGCTGGGGTACGTAGTGTTTAGCGGGCGCTTTAGCGGATCTGCAGCATTGGTAATAAAATATACCCCAAAATCCGTTGTTGGCCAACCGTTGGTATCCAAAGGCACTGGACAATTAACAGGATCCCATGGACATTTTAAAGAAGCAAAACCACGTGCCTGCTTCATTACATCAATAAACGTGTGCTGTCTATCACCCCAATCATTGACATAACCTATATTGATACCCATCTTAGAACCCGCCTTACCAACGGGAGGTGTTACAGTTATGTTAGTTGTTTGGGTGACGATTCCGAGCAAGCCAGTGCATGTAAGTGTATAAGCAGTCGAACGGGTCAACGCCGGAGTGGTAAAAGTGCCTGATAATGCCTCTGCTCCAGTCCACCCTTCTGATGCATCACATTTAAGGGTATTTTCGGAAGACCAGTTAATCGTTCCTGTTAAACCATACATAATGGTTGTAGGGGTTGCTGTAATAGTTAAAGTAGGTGTGGGATTTATGTATGCTATCACGGTAGCACAAAGAACAACTATGACAAATAAGAAGCTGACTATCTTTTTAGCTTTCATGAACGTACCCCTAAGGTATTAGATTTCTTTTATTTTTTGCATAGTTAGAAGCTTTGTAAATCCCTGCAACACTAAAGGCGCACCTCCAATTGCAACAGCATCAACCAAACAATACCAAGCCGCTACACCACTCGGAGGATTACCCTGTGGCAAGTGCAATACGGGATCAATAGCCGCCCATTTCCAGGTACCCACTGCTGTACCAATCAATTCTAGCCAAGTGGTAATAAAAAAAGCCGCTAAATAAACCATGGGAGAGCGGCCTTTAAATAAATAAATCAAAAATACGCAAAATAATAAAGCGCCTACGTAATCGCCTTGATCAGGAATACCACTAATTCCCCATAAAGACCATAATCCACAGACCACGATAACCAATGCGGTAATTTCTTTCGCATAAGTCAAAAATAAACCCGATCGTGATAAAGCAACGGCGGTTAAATACACCATACCATGACCTGGAGGCACATAAGCCGGTACATTACCAAATCGATAGGTATAACCGCCCATAAAAGGTGAAGCAAAATGTTCACCAACAGTTGCAAATATTACGGCAATTACTACCTGTACTCTAACCTCTCTATTTTCACCCAACAAAAGACCAATCAAGAATACCCAACCACTTACGCCCAATGCGTTTTGTTTTTCTATAGAAGCATTTGCATCAGATATTAAACAAACGGCCACACATACAAAAGTAAACACTGCAATAAAATAATCCCGTTTTCGATGGGTGTAGACAGTATTAGGGCGTGGGAAATGGCGTAGCACAATGACCTCTTTAGAATTCTATTATCCGCTAAAAAACAACATAAACATGAAACAAGTTGTTAAGAAAATCATCTCTTTCATACAAACAACCAGGCTATTATTGCATAACGACTGAGTTTTCCTACCCAGATAATTAAGCAAGCAGGCAACAGTGGTAATTTTAACCAACCTCCTGCAAAACAAAAAGCATCACCTATAATGGGTAACCATGAAAAAAATAATACCCAGATACCTCTTTTTTCTATGACATTAAGCGCTTTTTGCTTGTTTTCTGGTAAAAGGCTTGCCACCGGAAATTTTTTTGCTGCCAGTAAACCTAAAGCCCATGTAGTCATTGCACCTAAGGTGTTGCCGATTGACGCTACGGTAACTAAATAACCAACATCATAATGACCTTGAGATACCATGTAAGCTAAAACAGCTTCAGAGCCACCCGGTGCTATGGTTGAGGAAATAAAAGCGCTTAAAAAAAGCCCCCAAATTGCACTGAATATCTCTTGCATTTATTTTTCTGGCAATACCTTGTCTTTATTTGATCCAGTCAGTTTGACTAAACGAGACACTTGTTTTACCAGCCAGTCAAGCAGGGTTCGTATTGCATCAAAGACATAAGCAACCACTTCCGATGGACTCATGCCTTTAAATTTACGTGCTAAGAAAGGTGCAACCAGTAAACCCAGCGCTAAACCAATGACGGTGACACCCGAAAGAAGAGAATCATCTTGAGGTGGTTGAACAGACGCCTTAACAATCGGTGCTACGATAACAGGAGGGGCAATTAAAGCCGCTGCTTCGGCTTTTTCGGCCTTAGCTTCCAGATCTGGCAAAGTAACCTTATAATCGTCAGCAACTACAAAGGCAGTCACGCCTGGAATACTTGGTAAATCACCATCACCCTTGCCTACTTTTAGCTGGGCTTTCATGCCTTTTTCCATGTGCTGTGCAATATCGCAATGGACTAAATAGGTTTTATCCCCCGGCGGTAAGATCAAAGTCCCTGAAATTTTAGATGGGCCTGAAGCCTCTATATGAAACATCCCTTTAGGGTATAAATATTTTGGCAAGCCATGCATCATCCATTGATGTCGAATATTGTCTTCGTTGACAAAATGAACTGTCAACTTGGTACACGGTTTAAAATTAAATTCTTGCGTATCAAAGGCAAACATTCTACCTGGAAATTTTTCAGCATATTTATGCCCCGCATGAACCGTAATTTCTTTGGTTTCAGAAATACGCTCACAACCACCCGGTAACGTACTGGTATTTTGTCCCATCACCATACCACCGGCCATGTCCATCAAGTGGCCATCTCCGTGATCCATCAGCATACCATCATGCTCTTCATAGTCCACCGCCATAACGGGCACTGAAAACAAAGCAATCAGTACTCCAACTGATAAAAACTTCACCATTATTTACTTCCTCTTTGTGCTTGACATAAATTAAAGCAATTTTAGCTCAATTACCAGTTAGTGCGCTAAAAGCTCAAATAATTAAACTAAACAGATTCTTATATCGAATCAGATTGATGTTACGCAATATCTTTAATTTAATAAACCGGGTTTATAGATATTCTTGATAAATGCGTAACATCTGCTCATTAATTAACTTTTGATTTTTATAATTACTTCATCAACTTTACGTTTAAAACCTGCATTGGATAAATACAATACGTATATACCAGCTAAAGCAAAGAATGCGTAAAGTAATAAATTATTTTTGCTGACTGGCTGCCCGCCACCCGCTTTAAAACCCATGTGAACGTCTAAACGCTCACCTTGTGTACGATTCTCAGTATCTGCTGGATCGGGTACTAATGTAATGTGAATTAAATACTGGCCTGCTTCTGCCACGCCATTTGGCAATTCTAGATTAACTGAACCTTTTTTATGTTTTGCACTGGGTAAGAAAAATACCTGTTTACCTTCTGGTTCTTTAGTCACTTCAAACTCAACCAACATATTTCGGTATTTCATATCCTGGTAGTCAAAAACTAATTGTGTTAGCGTATTAATGCCAGGCAAATTACCGCAAAATTCTTCCGCTGGGTATGCGCTAGGCTGATAAGCAGTGTAATGAATCCAATGGGTTGGCTGTAATTCAAACTTACATTGGTCTGTATCCGTTCCAGCCGCTCCACCATGTGCCCATAGCGATGCAGAAAACATCAATCCTAAAAGTCCTAGGAAACTCTTTCTAATTAGTTGTACTCTGTTCATAATACCTTCCCATTATTGCTATATGATTATTATTATATGAATGAAATTTTTAATGCTCTTTTTATTTTTGATTTCATCGAAAAAAGCCGCATTTGCTATAGATCCACTTACAGCAGTGCCAACTCTAGCACACCCCCCCATCTAAATAAAGGGATTGATAGGAATCTAATCTAAAACAGGCATTTAATTAAGAAAGTGACAATCCATTCATTGCGCTCTTGCTATCCAACCCTACTTTTCGTAGACTTAAGCTAACTTATTTTAAACGGAGCCCGAAAAACATGTCATCGTTGACTACCTCAAAAGCATGGATCGCTTTACAAAACCATTATAATGAAACTAGAAACTATTCAATACGTGAAGCCTTCAAGCAAGACCCCGAGCGATTTAATAAGTTTTCTATTAACTTTAATGAAATACTTTTTGATTATTCAAAAAACCGAATATCAGAAGACACTGTAACCTTATTATTGGAACTTGCAAATCATGCGGATCTAAAAACAAAAACTAAAGCACTCTTCTCCGGCGAAAAAATAAATACCACCGAACATAGAGCCGTCTTACATACCGCCTTACGTAATCGAAGCAACCAGGCCATTTATGTTGATGGGCAGGATGTGATGCCTGATATTAATAAGGTTTTAAGCAAAATGCGTACATTTTGCGAATCAGTCCGTTCAGGCCAATGGAAAGGCTATACTGGCAAGGCGATAACAGATGTGGTTAACGTGGGTATTGGTGGCTCAGGTTTAGGTCCAAAAATGGTTTCTATGGCGCTCACACCCTATAGTTCTAGCTCACTAAAAGTTCATTATGTGTCTAATATTGATCAGACTAATATCATTGAGGTCTTAAAGTCATTATCACCCGAAACGACTTTGTTTATCATTGCATCAAAAGTATTTAACACCCAAGAAACCATGATGAATGCAAAATCAGCAAAACGCTGGTTTCTTGAGACCGCTAAAGACAATGAAACAGTGGCTAAACATTTTGTCGCTATTTCCACCCATGCAAAAAATGTCTCCGACTTCGGGATCGACACCGACAATATGTTTGAATTCTGGGATTGGGTCGGTGGCCGCTATTCTTTGTGGTCAGCGGTGGGTTTATCGATAGCCTTGTATATTGGTATGGATAACTTTGAAGAGCTCTTACAAGGCGCGTATGAAGCGGATTGTCACTTCTTTGAGACACCTTATGAGCAAAATATCCCGGTCATTATGGGATTACTCGGCATTTGGTATAATAACTTCTACAACGCAGAATCCCACGCCTTATTACCCTATGATCAATCCATGCGCTACTTTGCTGATTATTTTCAACAGGGTGACATGGAAAGTAATGGCAAGGGCATTGATTTTCAAGGTGAGAAGGTTGATTACAATACCGGTCCTATCATTTGGGGACAGCCCGGTACCAATGGTCAGCATGCGTTTTTTCAGTTAATTCATCAAGGTACTAAGCTGATCCCGTGTGATTTTTTAGCTGCGGCTAACAGTCATTATAAATTACCTGAACACCACGATATTTTAATTTCAAACTTTCTGGCGCAACCAGAAGCTTTAATGAATGGTTTAACGGCTGAAGAAGTCAAACAAAAGTTATCCCCAGAAGAACAAAACGATGCCTTGTTAATTGCTTCTAAGGTATTTGAAGGTAATAAGCCATCAAATTCATTTCTTTTTAAGAAAATGACGCCTAGAACTTTGGGTTCACTACTCGCTTTTTATGAACACAAAATATTCGTTCAAGGCGCTATTTGGAACATAAATTCCTTCGATCAGATGGGTGTTGAGTTAGGCAAGGTATTGGCCGGTGTCATTTTACCGGAGCTTAAAAATGATGACGTGATAACGAGTCACGACAGTTCCACCAATGCGCTAATTAATAAATACAAAGCATTACGCGAATAGTGATTGGTTATTAGTTATAGAGGAGTGACTTTGGCAGCCCGTTTTTGTAGCCAAAGTCATTCCTTGCTATCAAGGTATCAATCGTTGCAGCCAATAAAGCTGGGACAAATGAGAACAGATTTAAACCTTTTTAGCTAAAACATCCAGCCAAGACATAGGCAGAATGCGCTTAAGAAACGCAAACAAATAAGTTGGAAATGTAACGTAATAACGTATTTTAGGTTGTTTCGCTTCCAAAGCATGAATTACTTTATCAACAACCGCTTTGGCTGGTAACGTAAATGCTACGGCAGCACCTTCTTTTTGCAGCCGCGCTTCCATCGCTTCGTATGCAGGTTTATGAAAACTCTGTTCAAAAGCTATATTTTTCTTATATAGGGTATACGAGTTTGTTCTAAAGTTGCTTAGAATGGGACCGGGTTCTATTAGTGAGATATAAATAGATGTGCCATCAAGCTCAAGGCGTAAAGTATCAGCCAATCCTTCTAAAGCAAATTTGCTAGCGTTATAGGCGCCACGATAACGCATAGCCACTAATCCCAAGATAGAGCTGTTATAGATTATTCGACCATGACCTTGTTTGCGCATCAACGGTATGATCAAATTGGTTAGCTCATGTGTGCCAAATAAATTAGTTTCAAATTGGAACCTAAGCACATCTCTTGTTAAATCTTCAACAGCACCCGGTTGACCAAAAGCACCATTGTTAAACAGGGCATCAATCTTACCATCAGTTAACGCCACTACCTCCTTAACAGCTCGATGAATACTTGGGCTATCAGCCAAATCTAATTGTAGTGCAGTAAATCCTTCATTTGTCAAACGTTGAACATCGTCTAGTGACCTTGCGGTAGCAATCACATGATGTCCCCTTTCTTTTAAGTGCAATGCTGCGCTATACCCTATACCAGTAGAACAGCCAGTAATTAAAATTGTTTTTGATAATCCCATAAAGTTAACTCACGATTCGTACATTTTGGTAGCCAGTTCATCAGTTTGTCTGGCAATAATTTGTAAAGGTGTTGCCATACCGTGCTACCCGCTGAAGCGGGGCACACGTTGCCAGTTGATGCCATCCAATTGTAACATTGTTAACTTATTAACCGGACTGTGCAATGATCTGAATTTTACCAGAACAACTATTATCTTCATCTTATTTTTTTGTATCTGACTGTAATTTATAGGTTAATTTTAATTACACAAGCTTGGCACTATGACACGGAAATATACAATTGCAATTAGTCGTAGTTGGCAGCACACCTGAGTTTTGATCATCAATGACAATTTAAATGCGTCAACTGATGCTTGCATCAATTACTTATCATATAATGCCAGCCTCAGTTTTTAAGTTTACATTTGGAGTTATCATGAAGAAAGTTATGTTTGTTGGCTCAATCGCTTTATTTTTGTTCTCAGCGGTTGTCAATGCTCACGGTCCAGTACGTCAAAAGACCGAAGAACAAATTACTATTAATGCATCCGCTGATAAAGTATGGGGCATTATTAAAAATTTTGGTGATATGTCTTGGCACCCAGATATTTTTAACACCACGGTCAATGGTGGAAACGTTAAAGGTGCAACACGTGTATTGACCTTAAAAGACGGTGGCACTATCACCGAAGAATTAAAAAAATATGATGAAGCTAAGAAGACTTATGCTTATAAAATCACTGACATTAGTACAGCAAAAACTATTGTACATGCAGGTGTTGAAGAAAAGGTGCCTGCGCTGCCAGTTGATAACTATTCAGCCAGCATAGAAGTCGAAGCAAAAGGAGATACCTCAGTGGTTTCATGGACTGCAGGTTACTACCGTGCTTACACCAATAACAATCCCCCAGTTGAAATGAACGAAGAAACTGCGAACGCTGCGGTAGGCGCCGTTATTAAAACAGGTTTGTTCAACTTGAAGTCTTTGGCTGAAAAGTAGGATTGATCGGGTGTTTTTACCTAAATGCCATGTTGTAGCGATGTTGATCGCTACAACTTTTTTTGTAGGCTCCTTAGCGGCAGCTCCTTTTGCTTATATCAGTAATCAGCTGGGCAATAGTGTCTCTATTATTGATACTGAGCTGGGTAAAGTTGTTGACACTATCAGTGTGCAGGGCAAACCTGCAGGTGTTGCAGTCGCTCCTGCAGGCGATAAAGTGTATATCAGCACTCCAGAAGCAAAAGGCTTTGCAGTGTTAGACGTTAAAAAAAGAACTATTATTGCTGAAGTGCCGGTGAGTGAAGGGGCTTTGGGCATAGCAGTGGGCACAGATGGTAAGCGAATCTATGTTGCCGATTGGTACAACAATAAAGTTGATGTGGTGGATGCTGATAGTTTTAAGGTTATTAAAACTATTGGTGTCGGTAAATCCCCTTCTGGCTTGATTGTTAGCCCAGATAACCGTTGGCTGTACGTTGCTAATAGACTAAGTGATTCAGTTTCCAAGATTGACCTGTCAACCTTAATAGTGACTAAGACTACCCTCGTGGGTTCTCATCCCTTTGGATTGACGATTGATAGCAGAGGCGAGCGTATTTATGTTGCCAATGTAAAAAGTGATGATGTAACAGTTTTGGAAGCTAGTCGATTATTGCCTATTGCGACAGTTAAGGTCAGTACCTTGCCTTACGCTACCGCCTTAGCACTTAATGATTCACGTTTACTGGTGACGAATCAAGATGATGGTTCTGTTTCAGTTGTTGACACGGAAACATTAAAAGAAATTGCTTTAATCGAAGTCGGTAGTAAACCTGAGGGTATTAATACTCACCCTGATGATCGGCATGTTTATGTGGCTAATTGGTTTGATAATACCGTATCAGTGATTGATGCCAAAGTGCTTAAAGTAGTTGAGACAATTAAAACGGGTCAAGGTAGTCGAGCGTTTGGACAGTTTTTGGGTAAGTGATTAAGTTTGTAGGGTTCGTACACTATAAGTTATCCTAAAAAGCGAGTTTGACATTAGGAGACCTCGCTTTTTTATCGGTTGGGTCATTGTGTAAATTGCTAGTTAAAATGAATAAAGTGAGAATGACATGGCTGAAACGGTAGATGAGTTAACAGTAACCTATGAAGATGGCGGCATTCAGACCGTTAAAGAACTGGATAAGAAAGTGCTGACTAAGGGGGCATGGGCGACAATAATGTATCGTTATCAGGATTGGAATCGTGCTAAAGAAGAATATGGCCCTGATAAATACACTATTCGTCGTTACCAAAAACGTAATGGTGAGTATCAACAAAAGTCGAAGTTTAATATATCCAGTAAAGATCAGGCAAAAAGTATTATTGCTGCTTTAGAAGAATGGGTAGATAAAGAAGATTAGTCGTTAGTAGGGTAGAAGAGCAAAATACAGGTAAAAAATTATAATAATAACAACGCGGTGTTTGAGGTATTAACTCATCGCAAGGAGAATTAGTTATGCAAGCGCAACGCGGATTTTTTATGCAATTCTTAAAGTTGGCTGGGCCTTTTTGGTGTTCCGAAAACAAGGTCATTATCCGTCAACAAACCTTATTTTTAATTGTTCTTACTATCTTACAGATGGCGCTTGCCGTGATTGTAACCCAATGGAGTGCGGCGTTATTTGATGCGATTGAACAACGCTCTATGTCTGGATTATTGACTCAGATTGGCTACCTCATTTTGATCTTTGTCGCCAGTATCGTTGTGACGGCGATACATCTAAAAGTTAAGCGAGGTTTGCAAGTCGGTTGGAGAGCCTGGTTAACAGAGCGTGTTATTGGTCAGTGGATGAGTAAGGGGCGTCATTATCAAGTCACTCACATTCAGACCGCAGAGCATGATAATCCCGATGGTCGAATAGCCGAAGACATTCGAATTGCAACCGATGAAGCGATTACTTTATTGCATTCCCTGTTTTATAGTTTGTTACTACTCATTAGCTTTACCGATATTCTTTGGCATCTTTCGGGCGAGGTAGTTCTAGATTTAGGGTTATTTAGCTTTTCTGTTTATGGCTATTTGGTGTGGGTTGCTATCATTTACGCCTCTGTCGCTTCAGTTTTAGGTTGGTGGGTTGGAAAGCCATTAACCATAGCGACGAATGCCATGCAAACGGCTGAAGCTAATTTTAGATTCAGCTTGGTAAAAGCCAGAGAACATTCGCAAGCCATTGCGCTTATTCATGGTGAAAGCAATGAGCAAAGGCGTTTTCAGCATTTCTTTCAAGAAATTATTAAAGTTTATAATCATCAAACTAATGCCTGGTCTAACATACTTGTTTTTAACTCGGGTTATTCAGTCTTGTCCATGGCGTTTCCCATTCTTATTGCGGCACCGCGTTACATCTTGGGAAATATTACCCTGGGTGCATTGATGCAATCAGTACAAGCTTTTCAACAAATGTCCAGCGCCTTGTCCTGGCCAGCGAATAATATGCCTGCCATTGCTCAATGGCGTGCTTCGGTTGAGCGGGTTAATAGTCTGGTTAATGCTTTAAATGAATTGGAGTTAGAAATCGCCCGTCCCGATCCGCAAAGAATTTCAGTAGAAAAACCTGAACAGAATATCTTGGTGTTTGATAACTTATGCATCTCTAAGCTCAGTGGCGAAGTGCTCGTGTCTGATATTAATGAAAAAATTCACCAGGGTGCGCACTTATTGATTAAGGGGGATATGGCCTCAGGATCAAAACTGTTTAAAGCCATTGCCGGTCTTTGGCCTTGGGGTTCTGGACGTATTGAGTTGCCTGATGGCGAACCTATGTTCTTTATGTCGCCTCGACCTTACTTGCCTGATGGGACATTACGAGCTGCTATTTGCTATCCTTGTTTACCCGAGGGTTGCAGTTTAGCTTCACTGGATGAGTTGTTTAAGGTAGCTGGCATTGGGGATTTACTGGAGCAACTTGAACAGGTGGATGAATGGGATAAGATCCTGACTCGCGAACAGCAGCAGCGCTTAGGTTTTGTGCGTTTATTGTTATACGCACCTAAATGGGTGTTGATAGAAGAAGCGTTTGACTCATTAAGTCCTGAGGCAGAAGAGGTTATGTTACGTCTGATATGTCAGCAATTACCTGATGCAACTTTAATCATTCTTTCAAACCAACCGGTTGCCGAAGCCTTTCGTTCACGACGAATTATCTTATAAAACAAGTAATAGATGCTTGGGCTTTATGAAACTAACATCACACAATACGGGTATTAAAAAGCTGCGTGGCGTTAATTTAGGCGGCTGGCTAGTACTTGAGAAATGGATGACGCCCAGTTTGTTTGAAGGTCTGCAAGCCCTTGATGAAACCTCTTATTGTGTTGAGTTAGGTAAGCAGGCTCGGCAATCGCTAAAAACACATTGGGATACCTTTATTACCGTTGACGATTTTGCCTGGCTGGCTAGCATCGGTATTAATGCGGTCAGGATTCCCGTCGGTCATTGGATTTTTGGCGCAGGCTATCCTTATCATTCTGCTTATGGTGAGTTCTTAAGCCCTTATGTAGAAGGCGGGATAGAGATACTTGATCACGCCTTCGATTGGGCGGAACAGTATCAATTGCAGGTGGTCTTAGATTTACATGCCGCACCGGGATGTCAGAATGGCTTTGATAATGGGGGTATTCAAAATGTCTGTGACTGGCCTAACAATGCCAATTATATCAATTATTCGTTAGAGGTATTGGAGCGTCTTGCCGAGCGTTACCAAGATCGCTCGGTCTTACATGCGATTGAAGTATTGAATGAACCGCGCTGGGATATTGATACTGATGTATTAAAAGCTTATACCACGGCGGCTTATCATCGTATTCGCCGCTACTGTAAAGCGGATCAAGTGGCTATTGTTTTTCATGATGGGTTCCGGTCATTTCATGAGTATGAGGGGTTTTTAGCAGAGCCAGAATATAGTCATGTCCTATTCGACATTCATCGTTATCAATGTTTTGATCCGAAGGATCAGGAAGCCGATATTTATACCCATATCGTGCATTCTGTCGTTGAGTGGAAGCAAGAGGCGGATGCTATTATTCAAAACCTGGGACATGCAACTTATGTTGGTGAATGGAGTTTAGGTCTGGATTTAAAAATGGAAACACAGTGGCTACAAGGATCTTTTGATGATCCCGTGCAGACCATCGACGCATTTCAGCAGTCCCTTTTCTACAAAGGCTATGCGGCGGCACAGTTACTGACCTTTGAAAAATACTTGGGATGGTTTTTCTGGAGTTATAAGACTGAAACTATGCCGCAATGGAGTTTTCGTGATTGCGTGGAGAAAGGCTGGTTACCTGAACGCTTCTGAACAGAATACCTACGTTGAACTAGGTTTTGGTAAAGATTAAATCCCAAACACCGTGACCTAAGCGGATACCCCGCTGCTCAAATTTGGTGAGAGGGCGGTATTCTGGGCAAGTGCAATAATCCTGCGTTGGACTGGCATTGCTTAAGCCAGAATCTTCCGATAACACCGCTAGCATCGATTCAGCATAATCCTGCCAGTCAGTTGCGGCATGGAAATAGCCACCGATTTTTAGTTTCTTGTTTAATAGTTCAACAAAGCTGGGTCTAACGATACGTCTTTTATGATGCTTCTTTTTGTGCCAAGGATCAGGAAAGAAGAGATGTAGACCGGCCAGGCTGTGATCAGGCAGTTTGTGTTCCAGAATATCAATGGCATCGTGACAATAGATTCTGACATTACTGATATTTTGTTCATTCAACAGTATCAGTAAATGACCCACGCCCGGCTTATGTACTTCAATGCCAATATAATCTTTGTCTGGATTAGCGGCAGCCATTTTAGCTAGGCTATCACCATTACCAAAGCCTATCTCAAGAAAGAGAGGCGCTTGACGACCAAATACCTGGGTAAAATCATAATCCAGCTTAGGGTCTAAACAAAACGTATCCCAGTAATGATCTATCGCCTGTTGCTGGCCGGGTGTGAGGCGTCCTTGCCTTCGGATAAAGCTTCGAATCCTTTGCGGCAGAGTTTGTTCAGCATCGCTCATGCAGGTTAAAAAAACATACCATCGATAGGGGAAGAAGCAGAGGCAAAGCGCTTTCTAGGCATACGACCTGCTAAAAAGGCTTCCCGACCGGCTTCAATACCTTTACGCATGGCTGAAGCCATGAGTATTGGATTTTTAGCTTCAGCAATCGCGGTATTCATCAGTACACCGGCACAGCCTAATTCCATCGCAATCGCCGCATCTGAAGCCGTACCCACGCCTGCATCAACGAGAATAGGCACCTTAGCATTTTCTATAATAGTTAAAATATTGTATGGATTACGGATGCCTAAACCTGAACCTATTGGAGCGGCTAACGGCATGACCGCAATACAGCCAATGTCTTCCAATTTTTTTGCGGCGATAGGATCGTCATTGGTATAAACCATCACATCAAAGCCGTCTTTAACCAATAATTTAGCAGCGGCATAAGTTTCTTGGACATCAGGAAACAGCGTTTTCTGATCAGCTAGGACTTCTAGCTTGACCAGGTTATGGCCACCCAATAATTCCCGTCCCAAACGACAGGTTCTTACTGCATCTTCTGCGGTGTAGCAGCCGGCGGTATTGGGTAATATGGTGTATTTATCCGGTGAAATAACATCCAATAAATTGGGTTCACCCGAGTTTTGACCAATGTTAGTGCGTCGAATAGCCACCGTGACAATTTGAGCGCCACTGGCTTCTATCGCTAAACGGGTTTCTTCAAGATCTTTATATTTTCCTGTCCCAACCAATAATCTTGAGTAATAAGTGGTTCCTGCAAGAACGAAAGTATCTTCTTGGCCACCGCCAATCGCGTGAACAATTTCTAAAGAATCTTGAGCGTGTAACATTTGGGTGCTGTGTTGTTGAAAGGGTAATATTTCTTTATTTAACTCAACGGCAATTTTTTTTCCGGTGAGTCCAAGGCTGTCAATAACGTTTGCAACAGTGATATTTTCAGCATACTCCTGCGCTTCACCATTAACATAAACAATCATCAGTTCAAACTCCCTTTGGTATTGATTTGCCTGCGCGTTTTGACAGCGGCAGCTAGATTTTTTAATAGAGGGGCAGTGTCTTCCCAAGATAAGCAGGCGTCAGTAATACTTTGGCCATAGGTTAATTCCTGGCCTTCAATAACATCCTGATTGCCGGCTTTTAAGTGACTTTCAATCATAACGCCCATCACTCTATAATCACCGTTAGTAATTTGGTTGCAAACGTCATGACCTACGATGAGTTGTCGTTGACACTGTTTTAAACTATTTGCATGGCTAAAATCTATCATGATATTAGGTTTTAAACCCGCTTCTATCAAGCCTTCAGCCACTTGTTCAACACTCACTGCGTCATAGTTAGGGCGACCATTGCCACCTCTTAAGATAATGTGCACGTCTTCATTGCCGGTCGTTGAGAAAATGGCCGAATGTCCGGCTTTAGTTAACGATAAGAAATGGTGTGGGCTCATGGCTGCTCTGATGGCATCAATAGCAATTTTGATGGTGCCATCTGTTGAGTTTTTAAAGCCGATGGGGCAGGAAACACCCGAGGCCAGTTCTCTATGACCCTGGCTTTCTGTCGTTCTAGCGCCAATAGCACCCCAAGCAATCAGATCAGACACATATTGTGGTGAAATCAAGTCCAGATATTCAGTGGCGGCAGGGACGCCCAATGTATTGATATCAAGTAAAACCTGTCTAGCGATGCGTAAGCCTTTATTGATATTAAAGCTTGAGTCAAGATCAGGGTCATTAATCAAACCCTTCCAGCCCACAGTAGTACGTGGTTTCTCAAAATAAACCCGCATAACAATAATCAGGTCATCTTTTAGCTCATCTTTAATGGCTTTTAAACGACCCGCATATTCGAGTGCAGCTTTAGGATCATGAATTGAACAAGGGCCAACGACGACCAATAAGCGATCATCTTCACCGCTTAACAGCTTATGAATTTCTGCTCTTGCTGCAAGTGTTGTTTGTGCTGCTTCCTCGCTGATTGGCGTTTCATCGTGGACTTGAGCAGGTGGAATGACTTCTTCAATACCACAAATTCTCAAGTCATCAGTGTTATATTTAGTTTGCATGCTAGCTACCAAGCTGTTGCTGTCACAACAATGATTGTTAAATCGGAGCATTTTAACTGTTTTCGGGAGTTTCTTGTGAGTTTTTGCTATTAAATTGCTTGGCTTGTCTTTTCGAGGGTTAAAAAACTGTAGCTAAAAGAGGTGCTGGTATCATCATTAATATCCTCTCTAGCCACTTCTATCCATTCATTCAAGTTGATTTCAGGAAAATAAGTGTCACCTGCAATGGCTTGATTAATGAGGGTTAGATAAAGATTATCGGCTAGGGGTAATAGGGTCTGATAGAGATCAGAACCACCAATAACAAACAGTTCGTGGGTTAGTTCACTGGCTGATTGTAATGCCGTCTCAAGGTTATTAAAGACCAGGCAACCCGCTTGCTGGTAGTCCGTATTTCTGCTGATGATTATATTGGTGCGTCCTGGTAAAGGTCTGCCAATAGATTCAAATGTTTTTCTACCCATTAAAATAGGTGAACCCATGGTGATTTGCTTAAACTTTTTAAGATCCGCTGATAAATGCCAAGGCATTTTATTATTAAGGCCGATCACTCGATTACTCGCCATAGCGACGATAAGAGATATTTTCATTTTCTTTAAGGAAGCGCTTTGATACTATTTAACGATTAGCGACTTAAATATAGCATATTAAAATCAGACTATGAAAAATATCTTGATTGTATTTACTGGAGGCACCATTGGCTCAATGGCTTTCGAGGGCACTATCAATACGACAACGACTGCCTCCTATAAACTATTTGAACTATTCAAACAGCAGGATAGCAGTAATCAACCCGTTCATTTTACATCTATCCAGCCCTTACAGATGTTAAGCGAGAATCTTGCACCTAAGGCTTGGGAGCTATTGATTCAGGCTATAGAAGCGGAACACATTGAACAGTATGATGGTATTATTGTGACCCACGGTACTGATACCTTGGCTTATACGGCGGCAGCGTTCAGCTTTTACTTTAATGAGCTTAAAATTCCGATGTTACTGGTATCTAGTGATTGTCCTTTAGACGATTCTAGAGCGAATGGCTTAGGTAATTTTATGTGTGCGGTTGAGTTTATTCGTCAAGAATTAGAAAACGGTGTTTTTGTACCTTATTGCAATCAACAGCAAACCACTCAAGTTCACAGGGGGGGGCGATTGACCTGTTCATTACAATTGACCGGTGATTTCTTCAGTGTACAATCCAAGCACTTGATGGACTATGAAAATCAGGTTTTTAGTCTATCGGCTTCAGCAGTCAATGAGTCAGCCGATAAGTTAACGCCTGTTAAATTAAAGGCAGACTTTTTTGACCGGATCTTAATGATTAAACCGTATCCAGGGCTAGATTATAGTCACTTCAATCTGGATCATGTTGAAGTAGTTTTACATGATTTATATCATTCTGGCACTGCCTGTGCCTCAAATCAATGGGGTGAAAATCATTCATTGCTTAATTTTATTGCGTATTGTACCCGACAAAATATAAAAGTTTATCTGGCGCCTGCGATTAAGTCAGCTGATAGCTATCAAAGTACACGAGTTTTAATAGAGCAGGGCGCCAACATGATTTGGAATACGTCCATTGAAGCCGCTTATGTTAAGTTAATGCTGGCTTATGGTAATTTTACGGACGAACTGGAAATAGCAGAGTTTCTGGAAAAGGATATTGCCAGGGAGCATGTGTAATGATTTTCCGGTATTAGGTCAAAAAAGCTATTAAGTTTTAGATGGGGATTGGGACGTAAATTCCCTGATAAATATAAAATGTATCGAAATATTTTAACATAAGAGCATAAAAAATAGATTCTTTTACAGTGAATATCCAAGATGAAAACGCCTCATTGCTTCAGTCTTTTACTGATCCTGATAACTACGGTAGCACAATCACAAGAATCCAACCCCTTAGCAATGGGTTACTCCGAACTGCCTTTTAAATCGGCAACCCCTGGTAGTTATCACTTACCTGTCATTGATCCTGCGGCTGATGGTGAGGTTTTGACCGTCGAAAATCAGCCCAGACGACTGCATCAGTTGATGGATAGTAAAATCGTGTTACTGAGTTTTATTTATGCAGCCTGCAATGATGTTAATGGCTGCCCGTTAGCAACCCAAGTGCTACACAAGATTAGCCAGCAATTGCAAAAACAACCGGAACTGGCAGATAAATTACGCTTGTTAACCTTAAGTTTTAATCCGACTTATGATACGCCCGATAGAATGCGTAAATACGGCGAGAGCTTTAAAGCGGGTCATTTCGATTGGCAATTTCTAACGACGCGTGACGAATTCTCTTTACAACCCATACTTAATGCTTATCAGCAAAATGTCCAGAAAATAGTTGATGACAAAGGTCGGTTTACCGGTACCTATTCACATTTACTGCGAGTGTATTTAATTGATACCGATAAAAATATTCGCAACATATATAGTGTTGACTTTTTACATGCTGATACGGTCATTAATGATATTAAAACCCTGTTAATGGGCGCTCAGCAGCCCACCCTACCGACTCTCGCTAAAACAAAGGGTTTATTTGAGGCCGGTGACAATAAACAAAATTATCAGGATATTGCTTATCAAACCCGTTCGATAGCCTTGTCTCTGCGCCGGGGTCAACCCATTAACCTAATTAAATTTACCCATAACCCGCCGTTAGGTTTACCTAAACAACCTCAACCTAATGATAATCGAGTGACGAACTTTAAGATTGCTTTGGGACGCAAATTATTTTACGATCGACGCCTGTCTTTAAATAACACCTTTTCCTGTGCAATGTGTCATATCCCTGAACAGGGTTTTAGTAATAATGAAATGACTACGGCGGTTGGTATAGAAGGACGGAGTGTGCGGCGTAATAGCCCGAGTCTTTATAATGTCGGTTATGCACAACTTTTATTCCATGATGGGCGAGAAAACAGTTTAGAACAACAAGTCTGGGGGCCTTTGCTAGCAAATAATGAGATGGCTAATCCATCTATCGGCTATGTCGTGGATAAAATAAAAAACAGTACAGATTATAAGCACCTGTTTGAGCAAGCCTTTAATAAAAATCCGACCATGGAAACCATAGGGCAAGCGATAGCCAGTTATGAGCGCACCCTTAATTCCGCTGACTCAGCGTTCGATAGATGGTATTACGGTAAGCAAGCTCAAGGTGTAAATGAAGACGTTAAGCGGGGAGCGGCTTTATTTAAAGGTAAAGCAGGTTGTAGTGGTTGCCATACTATTGATAAGACCTCAGCTCTGTTCACAGATCAACAGCGCCATAATACGGGTATCGGCTATGCAGCCTCTATGCAGAAAGCCCCTGAACAGCAAAAGATACAAGTAGCACCCGGAGTCTTTGTTGAGGTACCTAAACAAAACTTAACAGGTTTGAATACCGAAAAGCCCAATGATTTAGGGTATTACGAAATCAGTCAAGACCCTAAGGACAGATGGTCTTACAAAACGCCTTCTCTACGTAATATAGCGCTAACCTCACCGTATATGCATAACGGTTCCCTGGCGACTCTGGAAGCCGTGGTGCATTTTTACAATCAGGGTGGAATTGCCAATGAAAACCTCTCAACGCTATTAAAGCCATTGAATTTATCCGAATCAGAACTGGCTGATCTGGTTTCTTTTTTAAAAGCGTTAACAGGCAATAATGTTAAAGATTTGGTATCAGACGGGTTTGCAGCACCTGTGGGCGACCGTCGATAGTAATGACTAACTGTTGTGGCTGTATCAGAGCAGCTTCCGTTGCCACCTCTATTTCTGATCAGGCTGCGCAGAAACAGCGCGGTTATATGCTTCAAATCTTGTAATGGTCTGTGAAAGTGATTTGCCGAAGTTAGCTGTAGCCGCAAGTAAACCTTTTATTGATTCTTCTATTACAATACCATCCATACTATAACTGGTAGAGGTTTCACTACGTTCATCGGAGCCATTAGCTTTGAACATCAGAGAGTTATCCGCAACATGAATTACTTTTCAATCTATAATAGTCGCGGTTTTAATTTCAACTGCTGGGATTAAAAATGAACCAAAGACAGTGAGGTCTGCAAGCTTTCCCATTCCAGATTGCAACGTCCTTTGATCCTGCTGGTAAGAAACTAAAACGATAATATCAACACCATACAGGGATTTTATACGCTCAAGAAGCGATGTTTTTGTTTTTATATCATCATTGGCAACGACAAAAACGGATCTAACGAACTTGGGATTAGCGAGTAGCTGCTCCTTTAATTTATCGGCAGCCACGTGGAGCGTGGTATCAGGTAGATGTTGATATCCCGTGCCGTGAACAAAAACAATTCCAATCGATGCAGGCAAACTAAGCTGCTTCTTTGCAGCTATCTGATGGGAATCCTTTACCTCACTGATTACATCCGACAGGGGAACAGAAGAGGAACTTTGAATAAAATTGCTGCTTGAACAGCCTGATAGATTAACCAGACTAAAGGTTATAAAAAAGGTAAAAATTATAAAATTAGAAGATATCACTTTAGATCTTAATACACAACTGTTGTCATTTCTATCAAACATAAGCCTTTCCCTTAAGAACCTGTAACCGTGTTTAGGGATAAGCAAGGAAACATTCCCACTCAATAATCTCCAACACTGTAACAGTATATAACCTAATCGCTTTTACAGGCAAAGTATAGTTAATTTGCCAATGCGTTAAGAGCGGATATCGATTCTAAACCGAAAGCGTCTGCTACTGCAGGGTAAGTTATCAAACCGTTATAAGTATTCAGTCCATGTTGCAATGCCTTATTTTTACGTACTGCATCCAATCCCTCATTGGCTAGTTGCAACGTATAAACAGCTGTTTGATTATTCAGAGCAAAAGTACTGGTACGAGGAACAGCGCCCGGCATATTAGCCACACAATAATGCACTACACCATCAATTTCATAGGTTGGATGACTGTGCGTTGTCGCGCGTGTCGTCTCTACACAGCCACCTTGATCAACAGCGACATCGACAATAACCGAGCCATTGCGCATAGTCGGCAACATGCTTCTTGTCACTAGCCAAGGCGCTCGCCCGCCAGGAATTAACACCGCCCCAATCACTAAATCCGCTTCGTAAATGACATCTTCGATATTATATTCATCGCTGATTCGGGTTTGTAGTTGTCCGCGATAAATATCATCAAGATACTTTAATCGATCATGACTTATATCTAGTACGGTAACTTGCGCACCCAAGCCAACAGCCACGCGTGCGGCATTTGTACCCACAATACCGGCGCCTAGAATAACTACATTGGCAGGCGCAACACCAGGAACCCCACCCATTAATACACCTCGACCCCCGTGTGATTTTTGTAAATAGGTCGCACCTACTTGAGTTGCCATTCGCCCTGCTACCTCACTCATGGGTGTTAATAATGGTAACTGCCCTGATTCTGTTTGCACCGTTTCATAGGCAATACCGGTTGCACCACTCACTAATAAAGCATCTGTCAGAGGTTTATCAGAGGCTAAATGTAAATAAGTAAACAGTATTAAATCTGAACGTAAATAGTGATACTCTGAAGCAATCGGTTCTTTTACCTTAACCACCATTTGCTGAGTCCAGGCTTCTTCAGCAGAAAGAACAATCTCTGCGCCTGCTGCGACATATTCATCATCATAAAGAGCACTCCCAATGCCTGCACCCGATTGAACAAATACCTGATGTCCCCGTTTTGTTAAAGCTTTAACTGCTCCTGGGGTTAATCCAACACGATTTTCGTTATCTTTAATTTCTTTAGGTAGACCGATTCGCATATTAAACTCCAGATTGTTATTATCTAATGTTTTGGCAAAAGCGCCTGATATTAACTAAGTATTACTTGTATGTGTAGAGCTTAACATGATTAATCAACGGGTTAAACATTATATTTATATTTTGACAGTCTTAGCCTTTATTAATTAATAGCCGACGCTCAAGCTAACATAACCAGGGTTTGGATTGCTTAAATAATCAAAAGCAATTGACTGATAATAATCGCCCTCAACCAGTTTAAATCCAGAGTTTCGTGCTAATAAGTCCGATTTTTTTCCATCAATCTGTTGTAAAATACTCGTGCTTCCAAAGGCTGAAAGCTTTGACGTCAAACGTGCCAATTTTTCAAATAAGGCATCATCATAATGCTCATTTTCCATATTTCGAGCGGACAGGCTAATGTAATTGGGGGATATTTTTTCTATTAAATTAAATGATTGACTGTCTGGGGCAAGATAATCAAATTTAAGCGCCGTTTGATAGCCTCTACGATGATAATTATCTAAGCCATTAATCAGTCCTTGATAATAAGGAGCATATTGACTATTAACCGACAAAACGATAGCAACGCTCTTTGTTTCTAGGCCACATTGTGTGATGACTTCTTCAAAGTATGCGCCATGAGCCTGTTTAACACCCAGTATATGCCTAGGATCGACTTCTAAAAATAGTGTTCCTTTAAGATGTATCAAAGCCAAATAATTTAGCATGTGTACAGTACGAGATAAACGATCAAAATTAATGATCGATTCAAAATCAGCTGCCGGTAAACTCTTATTCGCTAGTAGTACTTCAATCTCATTGGCATATAAATGCTGGGTTTTATTGTGAGCTACTGTAATGTGAGCCAAATGCCCCACAACTGATGTAGGCATCAAAGTTTGTCGTAGGGGCGTCAGCGAACTACCGATTCGAATCGGCCCGAAAAGCCCGCTAACAGTACCTTCTTCAAGAATAAAAGGCCGAAAACTGGAGCGATGCTCTCTTCCAAGCCGATCATTAAAATATTCAACTAAATGTTGTAATGGCATAAACAATATTCCAAATTCCAAGTTTAATTATAACTTAATGACATAAAATACGATCTTATTGAGCAATAATTAGTTATGATTACCTTATCTCACTAATAAAAAAGCGGGCCTATAGCCCGCCACAAAAACATCCCTGTCGATAGGAGACGAGACACAATAAATCCTTTATGAAAAAATCTAACTCAAACAACAGTTCTTTTCAGGCTGCTTGATAGCATAATGTAGTTTTTTTAATAGATAAAACGATATAAATAGATGTTTATATCTGATGAATAGATACATGAAATACATTTATTGTTAATGCGATAGACTTAATCTACAAACGTTCTCTTTAGTGACTGGATCAATGCCATACTTATTACATAATCTTTTAATGCCTGCAACATTGGAATACTAATGTTAAATAATCGCTTTATTAATCAATTAATAAGCAGTTTTTTTGATTTATCGCCCATACTTGCGGTCATCCTTATTTTTCAGGTTCTTATTATTCGCCAGCCAGTGCCGAATGCTGTCCAATTAATCACTGGTACATTCTTTGTCATTTTGGGGCTTACACTGTTTATTCAAGGTTTAGAACTCAGCCTGTTTCCACTCGGTGAGTCAATGGCTTACGCTTTTGCTCGTAAAGGTAGCCTATTTTGGTTATTAGCTTTTGCTTTTTGCTTAGGATTTGCTGCCGCGATTGCTGAGCCTGCGATAGGGATTGTGGCTAAAAAAGCAGCCCTCATTGCTAGTGTTCAACATGCCATTGAACAAACGGATACTGCTAAAAATTATTATGCGCTCGGCCTTCGTATTACCGTGGCTCTATCAGTCGGTTTTGCTCTTTTAATTGGCGTATTTAGAATTATTCGAGGTTGGCCCGTTTATTACCCTATTTTCTGTGCATATAGCGGCATTATTCTAATAACGCCTTTTGCACCGTGTCATATTGTTGGCATCGCTTATGATTCCGGGAGCTTTGCTACTTCGACTATCACGGTGCCTTTAGTGACTGCGCTTGGTGTCGGCCTAGCAACTGCAATCAAAGGTAGAAACCCGATGACTGATGGCTTTGGAATGGTTGTTTTGGCATCATTAATGCCCGTTATATTTGTAATGCTGTATGGAATACTGATATGATTGAATGGTTATCTCAGTTTCGTCTTGAGTTTCTTGGTACTTTCCAGGATTTTTTCCCTATTGCTATTGTTCTTATTGGTTTTCAATTATTAATTATTCGTAAACCACTGGCTAATCCTCGTAAAACCCTGGTCGGTTTTATGTTTGTTTTACTGGGTATCGTGTTCTTTCTGGAAGGTTTAAATATGGCTTTATTCCCACTAGGAAAACTGATGATTTCTCAACTAACGATGCCTGACTTTTTAGGTGTTCATGTTCTCGAAGTGACGACAACCTGGAAAGTATATACCTGGATCTACGTTTTTGCGGCAAGCATCGGTTTTGCCGCAGCATTGGCTGAGCCCTCTTTACTGGCCATTGCCACTAAAGCTGAACAAATTTCAGGGGGGACTGTTAGAGCACTGGGTTTACGCTTAGCGGTTGCCATAGGCTTAGGTTCTGGCTTGGCTTTAGGCGTTTTCCGGATCATTACAGGCACAGAACTTTATTTTTTTATTATCAGTGGCTTTATAATCGCCATTGTACAAACTGCATTTGTTCATAAATCAATCATTGGTGTTGCCTTTGACTCTGGCACAGTAACAACAACGATGGTTACTGTGCCTTTGGTTACTGCATTAGGTGAAGGCTTGGCTCAAGCCATTCCGGGCCGAAATCCACTGCTGGATGGTTTTGGTTTACTTGCATTTGCTAGCTTATTTCCTATCATTGCCGTTTTGAGTTACGCTCTTATTGCGCAATGGATTAATAATCGATCAATCTCATCAAAACCCTGAGGAAAGTCATGCATTTTAAATTAATTATTGCCTTTGTCGAAGACGATAAAACCGACATCGTACTAGATGCCGCGCGCCAAAGCGGTGCTAAAGGAGCCACTGTTATTAACCATGCCCGTGGCGAAGGCTTGGTACAATCGAAAACGTTTTTTGGACTGACTTTAGAATCACCTAGAGATGTTTTGTTATTCTTGGTAGAAGAGCACCTCAGTAGACACATTTTAGAAAAGATTGCTAAAGTTGCAGAGTTCGATAATCAACCGGGTACTGGCATTGCATTTCAAATTGATGTTGAAGATGCTATTGGTGTGATGCGTCAGGTTGAAGAGCTAACCCATGAAATTGGAGACAAAATATGACTCCTATAAATACTCTAATACGCGTAAAAGATGTCATGAAAACAGACTTTGGTACTATTGACGGTATTGCAACAGTTGCCGATGCCTTAATAAAAATGAAGACTCTCAAAACCGCTGTGCTCATTGTCAACAAACGCAACGAAAACGATGAATACGGCATGGTCACCTCGGGTGATATTGCCCGACATGTGCTTGCAAGAGACCGTGCTCCTGATAGGGTTAATGTCTACGAAATTATGAGTAAGCCAGTCATTTCCGTTCATCCAGATATGGATATCCGCTATTGTTCGCGCCTTTTTGCCAACTATAACCTGGTCAGAGCCCCTGTTTTAGAAAATAAAAAGGTCATTGGCATGGTAAGTCCTAACTCATTAGTTCTCGATGGATTGTATAAAACCTTTCAATAAATAGCATCCAATCGAAAATAGAAGTACAATTTGCATCAGCAGAGTAAAGATATTGAACGAGGATATGACCCGGTTATCAATGTTGTAGTTCTGTGTTAACCGTAAGTATTTATTTTAGGAGTTTTTCAAAATGGCAACAGGCACTGTAAAGTGGTTTAACAACACTAAAGGTTTTGGTTTTATAGCACCTTCTGATGGCGGCGAAGATGTTTTCGTTCATCACTCAGTTATTCAGGGAGAAGGCTTTAAAACTTTAACTGAAGGCCAAACCGTGACTTTTGACATCGAATCTGGACCAAAAGGCTTGACTGCCGTTAATGTTTATCCAAAATAAGCGATAACTTTCAGCGTCAGAAAAAGCTCTTGTTATTTAACAAGAGCTTTTTATTGACCCCCTATTTAATCTGCATATCAATTTAAAACTATTTTAGGGGTCTACCTTTAGCATCCTTATTGATATGTCCAGACAGCAATAGAACAAATTCTATAAATCCCCACAGAGCACCATAGCCTACCGTTGCTGCTGTTAAAGTTAACTGACCAAGGCCTAACCAATAGAAGCCTAGATAGAATCTATGTAATCCTGCAAAGCCAAAAAACAATGCTAAAGCAGAAGCAACATATTTATATTTAACCGCTTTAGGAGGCCCCAAATAGGCCGCCACCAAATTAATCTTGCGTGCAATTGCCTCTTCTACTTCAAAGTTTACATCATCACCCACATCTGGAAGTACTTGCGCAACCCAGTCATCTAAATGAAACGTGTAACTTTTTTCTTCGCTTGTTATGACCCCAGTTTGAGTGGTTGAGTCATAACTTTCAATATATCCGATCATTTATAGTCCTTATACAGGCTATGCTTCTGCAGTGGTTGGATCAATCACACCTTTAATTTGAGAAATACGATTAGCTGGAAATCCACCCTGTTCCGCATGTGCTCTAACAGTAGCTTCATCAGGCGCTATGTATACGCAATAAATCTTGTCGTCTGTTACGTAGCTTTCAATCCACTGAATTTTTGGCCCCATGTCACTTAAAATACCGCATGATTTTTGCGATATACCTTGTAAATCTTGCGCTGTTAAAGAGCCTGCACCCGGAATTTCACGTTCTATAATGTACTTTGGCATGCTAATATCTCCTGAGTTAATATGAATTTAATTGGTTCTTATTGTAGTATGTGTGGAAATTATTTTAAGCTTTACTGATAGCTTTGCCCTATAAAATACACTCATCGGAGGATAATATGACTGCTTGTCTTATTTTGTCAAAGAGTATTTAACGATGATATACGTATTAGTATTTGAATAGAGTTCATGCACAATAAGTAAAATAGGCATACCCTGTAACCTCATCCAAATAAAATGAGGAGATTGTTATGTTCACCGAGGCGAAATTGCATAAACACCCCGCATTGATCCATGCTTTTACAGGTATTCCGGCTGAAGAGTTTTGGGATATGATTGCGAAAATGGAGACCAAACTGTCCGACGATGAAATCCAATTATGCCTTGGGTATCCCACTTGAAAAACCAGCTAGAAACGGTTTGCCGACAAATATTAAGATAATGCCAAAATGAAATCTTGTGCTATAGACGGTTTTTTTAAGCTAGCAAAGGTATCGCGATATCTTCATGTGGGCAATGCGTGAAACAATGCGGAATACCTTAATTTGTCATACAGTCGTCATGGGGCAGTCACATTGTTTTGTTATTGTCCATACCCTTAACTTTCCTAATACTGTAGAGAGACATAACCTATGAAAATAGACAAAACCCTGATTTCACTTGCTGTTAGTATGGCGTTAAGTGCTGTCGTGATGACCTCTGTAAATGCTGCACCTGCTGTCAGTTCACCAGTAAAGCATGTCTTGTTGATTTCGGTAGATGGTTTACATCAAACTGATCTGGACTGGTTTGTGCAAAATAATCCAAATTCGACTTTAGCGGCTATGATTAATAATGGTGTTTATTATAAAAATGCACTGACTCCGTTTCCTTCTGACTCGTTCCCTGGTTTAGTAGGTCAGTTAACTGGTGGAAATCCTAAGTCAGCCGGTATTTATTATGATGACGGTTATAGTCGTAGTGAGTTACCACTAGGTACATCAAAAACTGATTGTAAATCGGGCAACGTTGGTTTAGGGGCTGAAGTCCAATATGCGGAAAACATCGAGCCAACCAATGCAGCGGGTCAAATTTTGCTTGATGGTACTCAAGGTATTACTGGGTTATATCCGGTTAAAAAGATCACTCCTGGTTTTGTAGATTCTGTTAATGCTACCAAAATCCTAAAGCTAGCCGGTAGTCCGGATGACGTAAGAAGTATTTTGATTGATCCAGCTCAGTTGCCAGTTGATCCTATCAGTTGTAATCCTGTTTATCCACATCAATATCTTTTAGTCAATACGGTATTTGAAGTTGCGAAAGCGGCGGGGTTACGCACAGCATGGGTTGATAAGCATCCTGCTTACGAAATACTGAACGGACCTTCTGGCTACGGTATTGATGACTTGTTTGCACCAGAAATTAATAGTGTTATCGATCTAGCTTCTAGTAAGGACTGGACTAAGAGCAATATTAGTACTCAGCAATACGATACAATTCACCTTGCTGCGGTTATTAATGAAATCAAAGGTTATGACCATGCAGGTATAAACAAGCATGGTACACCTGCGGTTTTTGGTTTGAATTTCCAATCGGTTTCAACTGCGCAAAAACTTCCAATCTCTGCCACACCTGAAAACTCAGATCCAACACAATTAGGTGGCTATAAAACGGTAGGTGGCATTGCTGTTCCGGGTCAGGTTCTGCAAAGTGCATTGTATTTTATCGATGATAGCTTAAAACAAATCAGCGATGCGATACTAAACAACCCTGCTATCCAGTCTAATACAGTGATTATTCTCTCAGCCAAGCATGGACAATCACCGCAAAAACGTACTGATTTGACTATAATTAACGATGGCGACATGATTAATGCTCTGAACGCTGCCTGGGCTAAGAATACTCCTAGCGACACGTTGCCTTTGGTTGCTCACGCGATGGATGACGATGGGGTTTTGTTATGGTTGAATAATAGATCAGAAACTGCAACAAGCTTTGTAAAGAACTTTTTAAACAGCTATAGCACCGGGGCTAAAATCAATGATCAGGTTGTTCCAGCTGGCATAGGTTCTGACGCTAGAGGTAATGCAACCGTTAAATCGTTCAAAAATGCCGGTTTAAGTACAATTTACGCGGGTGTTAACGCAGCTAATTTTATGGGTGTTAATCCGTTAACTGATCATCGAGTTCCCGATGTGATCGGTATTGCTACAGTAGGCTCAGTTTATGGCGGTAGCAAATTATCCAAACTAGCTGAACATGGCGGCAACTCTATCAACGATCGTCATGTGCCGATTGTTGCATGGGGCGCTAATTTGACAGGTGGTGCAGTTATCGACTCAGCGGTTTCTACCGTACAGATTGCACCTAGTATTTTGGCGTTGTTAGGACTTCATCCAGAAGACCTTAAAGCTGTTAAGTTAGAAGGCACTCAGGTATTACCTGCCCTAATAGGTAAGTAAAAGTTTTTAGTCTGAAATAAACGAACTGTTCGGGTGGTTTTTCAACGTTACTGTGAAAAACCACTCAACATATTAGCGAGAATTAAGACAGTGCATCACTCTCTTAACGTTCATGAACAGTTACAATATTAGCTTGGTAACTTGAAGCCTTTATTTCGGAACAGTTGTAAACAACAATTAACCACATTTCGGTCGTAGGCGGTATCAATGCCTCTTTCAATTTCAGCAAGTGCTACTTCAAGTCCCCTTCCAGGTCGATAGGGGCGATGAGTTGACATTGATTCAATAACATCGGCTACAGCGACAATCCGTGCTTCCAAAAGAATTTCATCGCCCTTTAATCCGTTTGGGTAGCCTGAGCCATCAATGCGCTCGTGATGCTGTAATGCAATTTGCTCAACCGGCCACGGAAATCCAACATCTTTTAGAACATCATAGCCTGCCTGCGGATGCTGCTTAATCAACATGAATTCGATAGGACCCAACTTTCCTGGTTTACCTAGAATCTCAAGTGGAATGCTCATCTTTCCCAAATCATGCAGGTGCCCACCTACTTTTAAGCCTTCAATACGATGCGCATCCAGTCCCATTTCAGTCCCAATCGCCACCGAAATCTCAGAAACCCTCTGTTCATGTCCTACGGTATAGGGATCGCGCATTTCACTAAGAGTGGTAGCCAATCCCACTGTTTTCATGAACATGATTTCCAATTGAGCTGTATATTGCTTAATTAATTCTTCCTGTTCTTTTCTATACTTGAGTTCCCGCATTAAGTTGAGTGTATTGACAGAAAGTTTTTCATAGAGAGTGAGTATCAGGTCTACCAAAACTTTTGTCTCGCCACCCAAGCGCTCCTTTGCTTTAGTTTTTGCCTCTTCAATCGGCATCCCTGATAGAATAAAAGAAACCACTCCCGCCATATAGCGGTCATTTTCTAGGATATGTGTTGCAAGCCATCGGGTGAGAAATGAAAGCAAGCCTTCGATAATAGTGTCCTTTGATTCTGAAGCAATCTGTTTCCTGGTTATGGAAATCGTTTCTACAAAACTATCATGTGTTTTCTTATGCTCAAGCTCAAGCCTGTCATTTGGAAAATACTGATGCCAAATATCTTCCTCCGCCTGAAAGTGGAAAACAGTATAGCTCACTAATTCATCCAATATAACGTTTAATGTCGGGATATCCGTCTTGAACGCAATATGGCTGGCCAGTTGGTTTAATATGTTAACCAGTACCTTGTGTTGCTCATCGATGACTTGAACACCTGTATTGAAATTATCGTTCCATGGAAAAATATCGATTACACTCAAATGAGAACCTAATTCTGAAAAAATAGTAAAAATGTCGCAGGTTTCGTGAGTAAATTATATATGATTCGAGACAAGATCTGTCCAATTCATTTTCACTGTTATGGAATATTTAGTTGATATCAGTTAACTCAATGATTTTATATGCTGTGTACTTGATGATTCGGTAGACAAACTTCTTAAGGTGGTACTTCTGGTCTTAAGTTTATAGTACAATTCGAAATTTCATATAATCTATCAGAACTAGGCGCTGAATAGTTGTGAGATTAGATACTATAAATCGATTTGAGGAATACAAAGATGACAATGGACGATAGAGATGGCGTAATTTGGCTGGATGGCGCTTGGGTTGAATGGCGCGAAGCAAAAGTCCATGTGTTGACGCATACCTTGCATTATGGCTTGGGTGTGTTTGAAGGTATTAGAGCCTATCATGCAGAAAAAGGCACGGCTATTTTCAGGATGCATGAGCATACCGACCGTTTATTTCGGTCTGCGCATATCATGAATATGCCGATGCCGTTTAACAAAGATGAAATTAATATAGCGCATCGTGATGCGGTGGCCAAAAATAATCTGGATAGCGCTTATATCCGTAGCATGTGTTTTTTCGGCTCTGAAGGCATGGGTTTACGTGCGGATAATTTAAAAGTTCATGTCATGGTGGCGGCTTGGCCTTGGGGTGCCTATCTGGGTGCTGAAAGTATCGAGCACGGTATTCGTATCCGTACCTCGTCTTATACACGTAATCATCACAACAGTACCATGTGTAAAGCCAAAGCCAATGGTAATTACATTAACTCTATTTTGGCTCTTCAAGAAGCCTTATCGAATGGTTATGATGAAGCTTTAATGCTGGATCATGAAGGCTTTGCTGCAGAGGGCAGTGCAGAAAACCTGTTTGTGGTGCGTAACGGTAAAATTTACACTCCAGAAACGACATCTGCTTTAGAAGGCATTACCCGTGATACGGTCATTACAATTGCCAGAGAGCAAGGCTTTGAAGTGATTGAGAAACGGATTACCCGTGATGAAATCTATGTGGCTGATGAAGCCTTCTTTACCGGTTCTGCGGCAGAAGTGACTCCGATTAGAGAACTGGATAACCGTAAGATTGGTTCTGGTAGTCGCGGTGTTATTACAGAAAAACTACAATCCTTATATTTTGATTATGTACATGGTCGTGCAGATGATCATGCGGACTGGTTAACGTACGTTACACAGTCTTGAAAAAATCACCGAAGATTCTTGTGGTCGGCCCTTCCTGGGTCGGCGACATGGTGATGGCACAAAGCCTGTTCATCACCTTAAAAAATACTTATCCTGAAGGTCAAATTGATGTGTTGGCGCCGGCATGGTCATTGGCACTGATGGAAAGAATGCCAGAAGTAACCCAGGCGATCGCGATGCCTTTGGCACATGGTCAGTTTAATTTCCTGGCTAGAGTCAAGTTGGGTAAATCACTAAGAGCTAAGGCGTATGATCAAGCTATCTTGCTACCTAATTCATGGAAGTCTGGGTTAACACCTTATTTTGCAAATATTCCACTGCGTACCGGCTATGTAGGTGAATGTCGCTGGGGATTGCTTAATGATGCCAGAAAGCTGGATAAAAGCATTTTGACAATGACGGTGCAACGGTTTGTTGCCTTAGGTTTGCCCAGAAGTGTTTCTTTACCGCCTGAATACTCAATACCCCGGCTCGTTATTAGTCAGGATCAGCAGGCTAATGTAATTGAAAAGTTTCAGTTATCCAAAGATCGTGATTTAAATAAGCCATCCTTTCAAAAGATTCTGGCGCTTTGTCCAGGGGCCGAATACGGTGAAGCAAAACGATGGCCGATCAATCATTATGCTGAAGTTGCCAAACAAAAATTAGCTGAAGGCTGGAAGGTGTGGCTGTTGGGTTCCGAGAAAGATAAAGAGACTGCTGAACAAATTAACACTCAAGTGTCAGGCGCTTGTGTTGATTTTACGAGTCGGACGTCTTTAGCCGAAGCAGTCGATTTAATGTCATTAGTCGATACGGTTGTTAGCAATGATTCAGGCTTAATGCATGTGGCGGCGGCACTGGATAAAAACATCATTGCTTTGTACGGTTCTTCTGATCCTGGTTTTACCCCACCGTTAAATAATAAGGCTAAAGTTATTTCATTAAAACTGGCTTGTTCGCCCTGTTTTAAACGGGTGTGCCCCTTAGGTCATACCGACTGTTTGACAGGTATTACGCCTGATGCGGTATTAAAGCTCATTCAGGAATAGCGAGTGAAGATTGCAATTGTCAGGCTGTCTGCGTTGGGTGATCTTGTTCATTCCATGGTGGCACTTCAGTTTATTAAAGCCGCTCTACCGACGTTACAGATCGATTGGTTTGTTGAAGAGCGCTTTGCTGGATTACTCGATAATAATCCTGACATTAATCATGTCATTACCGTTAACCTCAAGGCGTTAAAAGCCAATAAGTTAGGTGTGTTCCAGCAAGTTAAGACGCTGCGTCAGCACGCGCTGAATCATTATGATTTGGTTATTGATGCACAGGGGTTAATAAAATCAGCGGTTGTAGCAAGATTGCTGGGACGTCAGATTGCTGGCTTTGATGTTAATTCAATCAGAGAAAAAGTTGCGTCTTGGTTTTATACCCTTAAAGTAGCGTGCCCTTATGATACGAATGCCATTGTTAGAAATACTTATGTTTTATCAAAACCGTTAGGGATTGATATT
>CAIMEB010000088.1 GCA_903839855.1 uncultured Methylococcaceae bacterium | reverse complement strand
GTTGATACGGTTCATCCCCACGGATGTGGGGAACACAACTTTGCTACTGCTGAGTCTAATCCTGATAGCGGTTCATCCCCACGGATGTGGGGAACACAAACTTACCGACTAATATTGATAATGTGACGGCGGTTCATCCCCACGGATGTGGGGAACACCAGTAGGACTAATAGACGCACCAGACTCAGGTCGGTTCATCCCCACGGATGTGGGGAACACTTCGATACATGCATAGCCAATTGCCTCTAATTCGGTTCATCCCCACGGATGTGGGGAACACGGAGATCATCTTTAGACATAAAGTTAAGTTTGCGGTTCATCCCCACGGATGTGGGGAACACGCAGTATGGGAAATGGGTTAAAGCCCGTAAAGCGGTTCATCCCCACGGATGTGGGGAACACCTATCCTTCACCATACAAGCATAGACACTTCCCGGTTCATCCCCACGGATGTGGGGAACACAGTTGTTCCTAATCTATCATGAATATAACTAACGGTTCATCCCCACGGATGTGGGGAACACTATTTGCGTTCTGTGAGCCAAAATAACATTAGCGGTTCATCCCCACGGATGTGGGGAACACAATGTCAGATAGCGAGTTAATCACTGGTTTAGCGGTTCATCCCCACGGATGTGGGGAACACATCAGCAATAACTCCATTCATCAACATATCAACGGTTCATCCCCACGGATGTGGGGAACACTATAATAACGGCTGCAAACGGGCAGCGATTTACGGTTCATCCCCACGGATGTGGGGAACACGGCCACTTCAAAAATATCGAACCTGTAGCCCACGGTTCATCCCCACGGATGTGGGGAACACCAACAATCGTTAGATGGATACCCAAAACTTTGCGGTTCATCCCCACGGATGTGGGGAACACTATTGAGAAAGAATATCGCGCTGGCATTCGTGCGGTTCATCCCCACGGATGTGGGGAACACCCAACGATGTGCAGTTAGAGCTAATGAAATCACGGTTCATCCCCACGGATGTGGGGAACACATGGCAGGTCGTGGTCATGAAATGGCAACCGCCGGTTCATCCCCACGGATGTGGGGAACACGGCGAAAAGTTGTCAGGGCTGGTAATCAGATACGGTTCATCCCCACGGATGTGGGGAACACCAAATGCCGCATGTTCCTGATGCAGCTGTGTGCGGTTCATCCCCACGGATGTGGGGAACACGGGCATTCGTGCTCTAAGGGATATTGGTGAGTCGGTTCATCCCCACGGATGTGGGGAACACAGCTACTGAATCAATTATTTCCCGCTCAGTTTCGGTTCATCCCCACGGATGTGGGGAACACTAAAAAGCAAATACCGCATTAACAAATGCCGTCGGTTCATCCCCACGGATGTGGGGAACACAGCACCTAAGTGGTCAGAATCGATCAATGCTACGGTTCATCCCCACGGATGTGGGGAACACTTAATACCTCACCGATTTGTTTCATAGCAGGGCGGTTCATCCCCACGGATGTGGGGAACACAATAGCTGCTGTAGCAGCACTAACACCTACACCGGTTCATCCCCACGGATGTGGGGAACACCAACTAAGCAGTTAATTTTACCCGTTTCTAGGCGGTTCATCCCCACGGATGTGGGGAACACTTCTAGCTCGTCTCTATCGATAATAGCCCTGACGGTTCATCCCCACGGATGTGGGGAACACCAGATTGCTCATGCTAAATCACGTATTGATACCGGTTCATCCCCACGGATGTGGGGAACACTTCTTATGATCAACTGATCGATGTTATATCTGCGGTTCATCCCCACGGATGTGGGGAACACGGAAATGATTGAGAAAACTACTGAAGCACTCGCGGTTCATCCCCACGGATGTGGGGAACACTCAATTATTGTTTTGCGAGTATCTGTTAATGACGGTTCATCCCCACGGATGTGGGGAACACAACATTTGACCAGGTATCAGCATTTTTTAACGCGGTTCATCCCCACGGATGTGGGGAACACATGATAAGTCGCCCTCATTTTATCAACTGCGTCGGTTCATCCCCACGGATGTGGGGAACACTTATAGTTTCTACGGCGTAATTCGATTATGGTCGGTTCATCCCCACGGATGTGGGGAACACTTGGAATCAAAGAGTTTTGCTTAGATTTTGGACGGTTCATCCCCACGGATGTGGGGAACACTCCACCTGCTTTTTATCAATGGAATGGGGCTACGGTTCATCCCCACGGATGTGGGGAACACCATTTACTAACTCACTGGCCTCGGCCTTTTGGCGGTTCATCCCCACGGATGTGGGGAACACACTAATCATAACATATTGTTAATCAATAGAAAAAACCACCTCTTATTTTCTACCAAAAAAACGTCTGCTTTTTAGGTTTAAATTGTTAAAGAGCCTGGTCTTATTCTTGATCTTCTATAGGATAAAAAGAAACTAACTTTAGTCCGTCAAGCTCAATCGGTAAGCGGCGATTTTGACCTAAGGTTTTAAAATCAAAACCTGATTCGGTGTTGGTACTCCAAGTCATAATGGCATTCCCATCTTCAATACCTTGTTCAACCTGTGACCACAGCATGTCTCTAACCTTAACGGATAGATCACCAACATACACGCCTGCCCGAATCTCGATTAACCATACGGCTAATCGACCTCTTAATCGGGGCGGGACGTTTTCAACTACGATGACCAACATCGCCAATACTCTCTGAATTAGGAATGGCAGGAGCAATATTCTCTTCAGCCGGTTTAGGTAATTCAATTTCGCCTGCCGCTAACACTTCTTCTATGGTAGGAATAATTTTCTTAAGAATTTTACTCTGACGGAAAACATCACGGCACATTAAGCGTACTTCACGTTCGGGGTCGCGATAATTCTTGGCAGCAATTTTAAAGGCATGAGGAATAATCGCATCGAATTTAAACAGGTCGGCAATATCATAAACAAAGGATAACGGTTTACCCGTATGGATAAATCCGATGGCAGGCGCATAACCTGCCGCCAACACCGCTGCCTCTGTAATACCATAAAGACAAGCAGTCGCCGCACTAAGACAACGGTTAGCGGTATCGCCCGCTTCCCATTGAGTGTAATCATAATTTCGTCCTTTCCAATCAACTCCGGCTTGTTTCGCCAATAATTGGTAAGTTTGTTTGACTCGTGCTCCTTCTATACCACGTAATTGTTCAACGCTACGTCGTTCTGGCGGTTTTTCACCAAAGCGGATTTCGTACATTTTCCGAACTACTTTTAAGCGTGCATCATCGTCCAAGGCTAATTTAGCTTGGTACAGTAAGCGGTCTGACCTGGCGCCACCTGGTTGTCCTGCGGCATAAAGCCGAACACCCGCCTCTCCAACCCACACCAACAACGTCCCTGCCCTTGAAGCCAGAGCGACAGCATGATGCGAGACACGGGTACCGGGTTCAAGCATAATACAGGCAATACTCCCCACAGGAATATGTGTGCGAATGCCTGTTTCATCGATGACGACAAACGCGCCATCTTTGACATCAATCTGACCTTTTTCCACAAATATCATAGAAACGCGCTCTTTCATTGCAATAGGTTTTAAGGGGGGAAGCATCGCTATTCCTTTATTTCTGACTTCGTCGAATTAATAACAACCCACAACCAAAAGCTTTTGATCGCCCCATACCATTAAATAAAGCTTCCTTGAATTTATGTATATCCGTAATTTGCAATTCACCCGTAAAATCAATAGAGCTAAAACCCGATTTATCACCCTTGCCGCCTTTGATTGATAAACTATGCCATTGATAGGCGCTGTTTTGCAGTTTGCTTAGCCCATTATCATCAGTCAGTAATGTAAAGCCTAATCGTTCGCCCTGCCTTTTAAACCAGTTTTCAAGCGCCCTATCAACATCGGCTTTTATAGCCCATTCCAGAAGATCAGCGTTTTGAAAAGTTTGATGCAGACGTTCAGCATATAATGGATCGACTTGAAGTCTATCTTTAAGCCTCTGAACAAATGCTTCCCCCCCTTTATCTAACAATAACTTTTTATAAGCACTCTTTTCCGGTTTATCTGGCAGATAGTTTTCAAGATTAAGCTCTTTAACCAATAGTTTTAAAAACTGTTGTTGTGCATCCATGACCACATCGTGTTTTTTACCTAATCGTGTCACCACCGGATTAACACGACATTCAAATGTTAAATGTTGCCCGACTTCCAATTGTGGTTGATAGTCCTTAAAATCAACACTGAATAGCTCATTTTCGATGGGCTTAGTTTTTGATACCAAATAATAAATTGCTTCACCTCGTGCGGTAGATAAAGAGTCCAACTGTTCACGAGCAATTTCTTCACGGTATAAAAAAGTCCGTTGCTGTTGTTCTGGAAATAAACCCCATAACAAGCGGTGAATACCGTAAATATTACCTTCCAGCACCTTACTTAATTGCGATGATTTGAAAATAGAGGGTTGGATACGAACTCTAGAAAAATACATTACGCTCCTCCCGAGCAAAATAAATAATGCTCTTGGCGAGGCATAAACTGCCAACGCTTACGAGATAATGGTTGATCATGCCGAGTGCGTGTTTGCCGTTTGCTTAAGTCTAAGCTATCGGAAAAATCCTCTGGCAGACCTTCCCAATAATAATGGCGATCATTCGGCCTACCCAACCAGTCATAATCACGTTTAGCCAACCCACCATCCGTTGTAATTGATGACGGTAGCATGGGTTTATGTTGATAGGCGTTAAACGCGAAGAGATAATTATCAGCTCCAATAATCAATTGGGGTTGCAAAGGCGCGGCTAATGGGCAGGATTTACGTCCCAGATACAAATGATATTTAGGTTCTAATAAGGCAGTCTGAATAGCCGTTAAAGCAAAAGGCGCACCTGTTAATGCACGAACAGCAACCAAAGCAAAAGCATCAGTACGATATTCACGACTGGATAAAATAGTCCCCAATCGCTCTCTACCTAAAATTAATTCATCACGTCGCGTACGATAAGTAAATTTACCGACTGAGTCGGGTACTTGTGTCGTATGATAATCACGGAGTAAACTCCCAGCAGTCCATAATTCCACAGCCAACGAATAACCTTGTTGTAGTTGTATCTGAGTTTCTTCATCGTCGCGTGCAATACCTAACGCTGCCCCTAACAAACCTATAATGGCGGACTTACTGGGATAATTAGCCGAGTGACGACTCTCACCGACCGCAATTTCACCCCAACTTGCCATCGGCCCGTATAATCGAAATACCAGAACATCCATCATGTTCCCCTTTATTGACCAACAAAATCCAACAGTTCAGCCAAAGTCCCCTCTTCTTTAAGGACGTTTAATTCACTGCGCTCATCGGCACAAGCCCCATAGACTTTATCAAAACTATCTTTTTGTTTAATAATCGCAGCAATAGAATCCGCGATAAAGTCTTCATTCTCACGATGGTTAATCGGTTTAAGATAGGCGATTGATAATGACCTAGGTTGTTGATTACCTTTTTCGGCTAGTACATACGAGGCATAAGCGCGGGACGCAAAACTGTTTTGTTTACCTTCAGGCGCCACTTTTACAGCGGCTTCGGTTAAAGCGCGAATTGCTTTGTTTGCCAACGCTTCATTACCATCCAAATTCTTAACCAACAATTCACGGTTAATACAGATGTAAGAATAAAACAGACCGGCAGCAAAACGGGTTTCACCGATGTGGGCGGCTCCCATATCTTCTAAACCGTTATTAAGATCATCGACAGCAGTAAAATAATCATCTTCAATTACTACCGAATGAACACTAATGGCATGAGCAACTTGGCACGCAGCTTCGATATTAAAACCGGGACTGGAGGCTAACATACGACCGAATAAGGCAATATCAACCGCTTGCTCACTCAACCGAAGCAACTTAAGTTCGTCAAGGCCCGGTGCTCGCTGCTCCGTAATAAGCTTTTCAACTAATAATTGAATTGCCTGTTGTTCGGCAGGACTGACATGAACCAATTGTTCAATCTCAATATCGGCTAGAGGTTTATTATTTTCTGCTTTTTTTAATGCCCCAAATATCCCCGCTATTGCTTTCGTCCATTCTTTCGCATCCTTTTCCTTTGTTCCACCCGCGATCAACTGATTATAAATATCAAGCCCTAATAATTTGGTACGGATACCTAAATGCTTACTCATCGCACTTTGAAATAAATCTGAAGTTCTCCACGTTCTTTTAAGACACTGCGAAGAAACCCTTAATCGATCATAACCTCCCATTTTGGCAGTTTTTGGACTTCCTTGATCATCACGATTCAAATTAGCAGGTGGATAAGCAGTTAATAAATGCAATTGGATAAAGCGGCTCATGTGTTTTCCTTAATCAGAATTTTTAGGTAAAGCGGTGAAATAATCAGTGGCCCAGCGCACAGCTAGACGATTGGTAGGCTGATGATGATTAATTTGATGTTCAAATTCTTTATGCCAGTGAATAATATCATTAGCTAATGAGATAATATTGACATTACCTCCCAACAATCCAATAGCCCTGATAATCCGGCGATAAAAATCTTCAATAGTTGGGCTTTTTTGTAATTGTTGAAAACGTAATTCGCTCATTGGCGCCTTACTTTTACCTTCCAATGGTGAGGCTAGTTGTTCAGCAAAACTGGCTAATTTCTTCATTCCCTCGGTGGCTTTGCTGTTATATAACTTGCTGGGGATTTGTTTGTTACTTTTAACTTGAGACAGCACACCAGCAATACTTGCGCTAATTAACATTGGTTTAGCGGTAGACCAGTCAGGAGAAACCTGATTCATCTTGTTTAAAAAATGAAAAAAAGCATCCGTCAATAGAATATCTTCTGGGCTTTCTGCGCGACGCAACCGGGCACGATCACCGCGATTATCATCTAACCAAGTATGCCAACTTTGTAATGCTTTTATTTCTGCTGCATTTAAGAAATAATAATCTTCACTCATCCCACTACCTCCTCTGGATTGGCTTTTGTTTTAAGTGCTTTGATGGTTTTATTGCCATAAAACTTAATGCGTAACGATTTTTGGGCACTCACAATCCGTTTTAAATTCATATCTTCAGGTGTTGATGCCAAAGTTGCTGTTTCAAAAATAAGAACCATCTGTTTTCTAAGTGTATCATGCCAGCTTTCGTAAATTTCACTCGGTGCCATTCTGGTGTCTTCTGGTAGTATCGCTAGTTGCTCCAGTAATCGATAAAAATCCGTTTCTGTAGCTTGCCAAAATTGCGCATCAATTTGAGTCATATCACCTTTTGCATCTTTTGGACGATTAAACCAAGCTGACTTCACTTCTTCACGAAGAATTTTGACGGTTTCTTTAGCCGTATTAATCAACTCAGTAGCCCAATCAGTCAGATTATTACGTTGCATTTCGCTAAGATAATAGATTGGAAATTTTGATTCATACCAACACCTTGCTTTCATATTGTCCATATCGTAGCCAAAACACCAAAGTGAAGCAGCACCCTTATCCCGTAAACATTTACCACGTCCTTGGTTATAGAACTGAACAGTTTGTGACGCTTTATCTCCGTTATCGTTATCTTGCAAAGTAAGACCTAGCCAATGCCGATAACCTAGGCCACCTTGTTGACCTTTGAATGATAATGGTGGCTTAACCTTTTTCGAATCGAAGCGATAAGGCGTTAAAGGATGCACCCAAGCACCCTCGTAATTCGTGCCATAGTTTTTAGTTCTGTAAGCTTGATATAAAAACTTGTAATGTTTACCGCACAGATCGCACTCGGAGTTCTCAATTTTTTTAGTCAAACGAATACGACGAGGCATTCCCCAATACGCATGTATTGGATGAACATCACTAGGGGAAGTTATTTTCCCCTTATCAGAAATACGAGTTTTTCCTAACCAAGGAAAGACGCTCGAATCAATTTTTTCAGCAGATTCAAGTTCCTCTTGATTAATTACATTCAACCAAAGTTTTTGCCATAAAGTAGATTTAAGAGATTTTGGAACAATTAGGGTTGTTAACGGCCCACCGCCCCGAAGTCCCACACGATGCCCAACACCTCCAGAGGGTGCATTAGTTTGCAGCGTAAATAGAGCTGTTGCGGCACAACTAGGGCAAAGTTTATTCACCCGATCGCGTTTGATGAAGTGATCAAGATTATCTTTAAGTGTCTTCCCACCCGGCGCTTCGATCAATAAAGCTGAAATGGATTTAGTTTCTCCGTCGGGCAAATCAAAGTCTTGTAAAAAAGCTGGACTTCCAACGGTATCCAACTCAAACGCAAATGCGACCTTCTCTAAACTCGCCTGTAATTCTTTCAATTCAGGCATTTCTTCCCAATACCCTAACCATTGATCTTCATCTTCTGGTGCAAAACATGTTTGCAACAAACCGATTAACAACTGGTATAAAGCACCCTGAAAATCTGGCCTGGGTGCAACGATCTCAACAACCGGATTATCAACTTCGGCAATTTGCCAAGGTGTAATAGTGTCCAACTGTCCATTTTGACGGATAACCGGTATCCAGTCGTCAGTTATCAAATTCATGGGTTTACCACTGCTTTATCAATATCAACTGATAAACAACCTTCTACCGCCTCATAAATATTGCTCAATAATTCATCAAAAGTATCACCTTGTGTAACGCAACCCGTTATTGAAGGCACTTCAGCCCAATAACCGCCTTCTTCCGCTTCATGAACAATTACTTTAAGTTTCATTAGTAGCTCCCAAGTATTTAAATATAAGAATTATTTCTGGTTAATTAAGGTTTCTCAAATGAAGAACCTACATTTTCAAGGCCAAAATAATTGCAAGCACTAACGCCAAACAAATAACAGCCATTGGCGCTGGTGAAAAAGAGTTAATTGCATCGATAATTTCCTTAATTTGATCCACGATAAAAGCCCTATTACTGAATATAGATACCATAATAGTTTGGAATTAATTTTTTGTCAAAGCTTCAATGTCTTTACAAATAATTTAAATTATCTATACTAAGCCCGTTCCCAATTCAAATTGGGATGAACCGCTTCACTGTCTATACTTTATGAAGCAACTTTAGCGTTCCCCACAACTGTGGGGATTTGCCCAACAAACCCATGCTGTGCTGAATAAATAACCTGTCCAGCTTCTAACGGCAATACCTCCAGCCAGCGTAAAGATTTTTGTTCACTTTTAAGTGTTTCAATTAAAACCTTTAAATTGCCTGGTATGTGTTGTTGTACTTTCTGCCATTCACGGTTAGGTAATTTAACGGTACTCATGGCCCACGCATACGATTCGACCTTTGCGTAGGGTTTTAGTTGACCGTTTTCTAAAATCGCCAAAGCTACTGAGATAGTTTCTTCTTCCGTTAATCGGGTCGGTATTCTAGTTTCCTCATCCCAATCACCGCTCATGCGGGTATAGCCTTTATTGAGTTTAAGCACATTCATGTCCGCCATACTTTTATGCACCATAGACTTACTCAACGCTTGAATGGAAGCATCTAATAACACTTCGGGTATTTCTTCTTGAGCGTCTTCTGAGTAGACCCCCTCAATTAAAGTTCTCGCATCATCGGGCATAGTAAATTGACCGCTCGCCACCAATAGTTTCGCCGTCAACCAAAGCTGTCCTATATGCTGATAAACCGCCTGCGTTCCAGTATGATCGGGTTTCAGCCAATTAATATCGATGTCTTCTATCGGGTTTGGTGAAAATAAATACAACACCGGAATACCTCGTAAGTCTTTTGCGCCTTCTTCCCGAATCCGATTACCTTGTGTGTCTCGGATATGACGCATTAATCGCCCCGCGCGTTGTATGATTAAATCGATAGGCGCTAAATCAGTAATCATCACATCGAAATCCAAATCCAGTGATTGCTCAACCACTTGTGTGGCTATCAACACCTGACCTTTTCTATGCTCAGGTGTTGATCCATCGCCAAAATATTCCAGCGTTCTATTCTCAATAGTTTGACGATCAATCATGGCAAAACGACTGTGAAAGAGGCTAAGTCGATTTGAATCAATGCCCGCTTCTAATAAATCCTGATATGACTGTCTCGCGGATTTGACTGTATTGCGTATCCAGCACACACATTGCCCTTTGGTAACAACTTGCTTAATGTGTGCAATAACGTCTTCTTCGCGATTCAAGCGTTGAATGTTAACGGTACGCTTGACTGCTTCACGGGTATCTATAGCCTGCTCAATAATAGCAGCGGGTATATGTGTGGCTAAAGGATAAGGTGCTGGATAATTAAGTGCTGGCACATCTTGCTGCCCTAATCCTTTACAAAAAGCATTAACTAGCCCTTCACGCATGGTTTGCGGCAAAGTTGCCGATAATAAAATCACACTTCCCCCTTGTCTGGCATGAGCTTCGAGCAAAGCATTCAACAATTTTTGCATGTAACTATCGTAAGCATGGACCTCATCTACCAACAGCACTTTACGGCCTAAACCCAACAGACGCAGAGACTGATGGCGGGCAGGCAACACCGATAACAAAGCCTGATCTAAAGTACCCACCCCAACATCGGCCAATAATGCTTTTTTTCGGCTATCAGCTAACCAAGCATTACAATAAGCTGTTGCACTTAATTCCTGATCTTCCTCATTTTTTCCATTCAAATAATCACCGTCTGTTTTCGCTTGCTTAGATAAAACTACAGAATCCTGAAAAACTTGGGACAATTCACGCGCACCATGCGCCAAAATTAAAGACGGTTGACTCTCTGGAAGATAAAACTGTTTGTATACCTTGCTCAATCTTTTATACATTGCATTGGCAGTCGCCATGGTAGGTAAGGCAATATATACACCATCCGCTAAGCCTTTCGACATCAAGCGTTGAGTTAATATCAAAGCCGCTTCAGTTTTACCGGCACCTGTGACATCCTCCAAAATAAATAGGTGCGGTTGCTCAGTCAGTATTTCTTTAATAGCATAATCCTGCAACGGCGTAGGTTTTTGGATAAAAGGAAACAGTTTTTCGATAGTTTGAAAGACATTAACACTAGCCGCGTGTGGTAAAGCACCAATAGCCTGTTTAGCTTTTACCAAAGCCGTCTCATCCCAATACACGTTTAAGTCTGTAGGTTGATCGTGATAAGTAAAATACTCTTGATTGGAACCCAACCAATCGGCTAACACCGCCACACCTGCCAATTGCCAGGATACCGGTTTCAGTCGTTTTTTAAGTGCCTTGTCCAATAGTGGTTGAGGATCGAACTTAGTAAGAAAGAGTATTATTGATTCCTGTACAAATTTCATTGCCGCCTGCTCATCAGCAAGCTCAAAGAAATCCTGAGTTCTTAAATTAATTTTAGGTGGCATTCCATGATGCCCCGTTACTATTTCTAACCAAGGCTCCAACAGAATTGACCATGACTGACCAGTAATTTCATTGGAATCACTGAATAATAAATCATCAAATTTAGGTTGTATGATGTCTTGCCACAGGCAAAATCCTAAACTATCGTGTTTTTCAGAATAAGACATTCTGGGATTGGCTTTTACTAACTCGTCTGATAAGTCTTGGCGTATCCCCTGAAAAGCATTAGAAAACTTACCCAAATCATGCAATGCCAAGCAAAATATAAATAGTTGCCTCAACCATTCGGGTTCGACTTCCAATTGCTTAGCTAAATGTTGACACAGTGGTTTATCAGGCGTGAGTAATTGCCAACCCACCGCCGCCACATCCAAGCAATGATAAGGCAACAAATGATAAGCCGCTCCATTTTCATTATCTGAACTCGCTTTGCCCCAATATTTATAATATAACTTTTCGATCATGTTTCGATTTCTTGTTGTTGCTGCAATAATTCATGTAAAAATTCAGGTGCTAAATCAGCACCATTCGGCCAGCTAATCGTATGCAACTGAGAATCTAATCTGACTTGACTGAACAAGCTTAAATCTTTTAGCGGTTCAAACATAGATCCCCATAACTCATTACTTAAATCAACTATACCTTCTACGTCGTCATTAAATTTAAGCCGTACTTGATAATTTTGCAGATATTTGGCATTAGTGATGTGTAATATCATTAGGTGTGCTCCAAAGCGTTATTCATCACTTACCCACAATTACCTATTGACAAATAAGATCGAATGAAAAACTTGACCTAAACATCATAAACTCTATCAAACAACACGTAAGTCATTGATTGTTAATTAGGTAAGTTTATTGCATATTTATTACACAATCTAACTAATTTTAAGAAAAATTATGCAGTTAGAGAGTTACTCAATCACTAACTCACAGACTTATCCACAGCTTCTGTGGATAAGTGGATAAGATTACCGTGTTAAACCACTAATTTTGTCACTATTGAGCAAAATGGCTGTTGACCTTCTGAAGTAACTGCGGCGACTTGAATCTCATAAACAGCGCCTACCGTTAAATCCGATATAACAATACTGCTTTGAGTACTCACATAAGTGATCCATTCAGTTGTTCCTGCCAAACGAATCTGCCACCAGTAAGAGCCAGCATTGGGTACTGGTATACGTTTTGGATGGATGCTACCAGGAAAAGTACCATCGTTGACGGTAAGAGTATCTTTGCTGGGAATGCTGGGCTGTCTGGATACATTAAAACCACTACTTAAAATAGTGGTTTCATCTCCCGCTGCAATTCTATCGACATATCTTGCAAGCAAGATGAATTTTGCATCAACTACTTTCTCACAGTCATTTCTGATTGAAATAGCGGTATGTCCACCATCTTTAGCGCCCAGGATAGCGGCGTCAAAAGCGTTTAAGGCATCCAAAGCGTCAGCTAAAGGAACATCGGGGGCGGAAAAAGTTGCATTGTTTGTCATTTTAACAATGACATTCCGGCAAAACGAGGCTTTTTCGACTATTGAAAGTCGGGTAAAAGTTGAAACGACTTTTAATTTTCTCATAAGATTCTCCTTATGAAAGGAATACGTTATGACGCGAATTAAATATCACGCCAAAGGTTAGGTTGATGATATTATCTTAGCCAATTCGAAACTAATCTTTGATTTGAACATAGTCGTTTTGCCTGATTTACCGTAAGTCAACTCACTATAGACCTTTATTCTGACACTATGTAAGTTAATTAATATTATATTTCTTAGCATCATCTCAGGTGATACATCAGGAAATGAATTCATGTCTATTGCTTTCGAACTGAAAGCGATAATAAAACGGTTTGAAGCGTTTGCTTTCAGAGCAGAAGCAACAGTAAAACGGTTGAGAGCGTTTGCTCTCGGAGCAAAAGCAACAGTAAAACGGTTGAGAGCGTTTGCTCTTGTAGCAGAAGCAATAGTAAAACGGTTGAAAGCGTTTGCTTTAAAGCCGCAAGCAAGAGTAAAAAGGTCGGGGGCAATCGCTTTTAAACCGGAAGCAACCGGACAAAGGTTGGAAGCGTTTGCTTTCGGAAGTTGGACTCATCGTTAGATCGTTAGACCGTTAAACCATTAAACAACAATTACAATACCATGCTTTTATACCAAACCAGATTACTCATATCAAATCTAATGATCAAGATTCACAGACAAGGTATAAGCCATGCAGCATGAATTCTGGCACGAACGCTGGAAACTAAATCAGATTGGTTTTCATAAACAGGAAATAAATCCACATTTACAACATTACTGGTCAACCTTATCGGTAAACAAGGGAGATAAAGTCTTCGTTCCCTTATGTGGAAAAAGTAATGATATGCTGTGGCTGCTTGGGATGGGCTATCAAGTAGTGGGTGTTGAGTTAAGCCCACTGGCCGTCGAGTCTTTTTTCTCCGATAACGATTTAAAGCCCACGGTAAGGCGTAACGGTGATTTTATTGTTAGTGAAGTAGAGGGTCTACAAATTCTCTGTGGAGACTTTTTTGCCTTACGGCCTTCTGACTTAGGCGATGTTAACGTGGTTTATGATCGTGCTGCACTGGTGGCTTTGCCAGACGACATGCGTATCCAGTATGTATCAAGCCTTTCTACTTTGCTGCCTGCTAACACAGAAATCTTGCTAATCACTTTTGCCTATCCCAAGCATGAAATGCAGGGGCCACCCTTCAGTGTAGAAAACGAAGACGTTGAAAAATTGTTTAGTCCTTGGTGTGATGTCGAATTATTGGCTACTGAAGATGTGTTAGGAAAAGAAATAGCCTTTAAAGAACGCGGACTGACCCGTATAAAGGAACAAACCTATCGACTGGTGGTACGTTAAAGAGTAACAAGGTGTTGCTATCCTTTACAGAACACTCGGCTTGTTCCCCAAAATGATCAGCCATCTGGGTATAGATTGTTATAGTAAAGTGCCACCATTAGCATTCGCCATCGCCGCTAATTCATCCGCTAAACTATCGGGGTGCGGTGCATCCACTTTAATGGCAGTAACAGAGGCAATCAAGTCAGGATTTTTAGCCCGTTGCAATTCAGTTGCTTTCATTAGTTTTCTCTCCCCGTTAAAAGTCTCATGGCTCTTTACTAAAGAGATCTTGTTCCAACGCCTTTAACGCCAGCAGATTATCACCAAATATCAACTTATTATCGAACTGGTCACACTCATTAACCCGCTGTTTTGCATGATACGACAAGCTGGGGTCTTCTAATAAGATACGCGGTTCCAGCTTAGGGCGTTTGTCCTTGCCTATCCAAGTCAGTTCCAGTTTGGTTTTACTCATTAAAAAAACTCCGTAAAGCGCACCGTATCACCATTATGAACGCAAAATTTCTTTGGTGAAGAAGGAGAATTCGCATCGTTTGGCCTAAAGTGAGTTTTATTTTTTACACCACGTCGTTTAGCATCTTTAGAATCAGTATGAAACACAACGTAACGTTCACGAGAAATAGTAATAGGCTGTGCACATAAATGTTCAGATAAGGATAAGGCCATAATATATCTTCTCTTGGATTGCATTCATGTCATCTATGGTTTCATCAAAACTAATCACTTCAATCCCAAGTGTTGAACTAATTTCGGCTTTGACTAGCGTCCTGGTTTTTATTTTCTTTTTGCCTCCTGGACGCAAGATATTCTCTTCTTTTGCCATATAAACGGCTACACAACTCGCGTTCAATTTATCTTCTAAAGAATAGTCCTGAAGGGTATTAAGAATATCTGCTATTTTAGGTGAATCTTGATTCAGCATGATCAGGGTATTGAATTCTTTTACAATATAGTCACTGTGCGTAGTTATAAAAACTTTTACACCCTCATTAATTAAGGCGGCAATAAATCTCGCCAGTCTACGTTGATTAGCTGGATGTAAATTAAGTTCGGGTTCATCTAGCATTAACATATCGCCTTTTTTTGCAAAAAACTTTAGCCAATACCAGATAATTAAAAGTGAACGAACTGAACTTGATGCCTCAGCTAACCCAAGTCTTAACTTTGAGCCTTTAGGTTTAAAGTGGGTAATGCCTTCATTGTTTGTAACGTAAGTTCCACCGACTATCTGCTCAAATCGTTCTAGCAAGGTAGGTGCACTTTTCAAAAGATCTCCTTCTTCTGCATTGGTATTAGGTAACTGATTTATAAAATCAACATTATGCTTTACCGCTAATGAGTAATCTCTTTTGCCATAGACTGTTTCAAAAAGTTGATGAGGAGTAAGGCTATCCGCTCCTTGCATATGAACTTGGCTAAGTAAATCGACTAAGTTTGTTGTTGCTAAATTTAATTGCTTTCTAAAAATTGTCGCCCCTGTTCTTTCTGTACTGGCAATAAACACATTTGGAATACTCTCGTTAAATATTAACTCTACTATTTTTTCCTCAATGAAATTACCTAGCCCATGAAGTGTTACGTCCTCTGAATCGGGAGCAGCAAATTCAATGATACTTGAGTTTTCTGGTTTAATAAGTGTGACAAGCAATTTACCTTGATTACTACGGAGTTCATTTTTGTACTCTTGCTCATGCCATTTCTCACCTAAAGTCATATCCACATTAAGTTTAAATTTATTGAATAACGTACTATTAGAAGCCAACATTTTCGGAAACTGATTTTCAAACTTATTAATTGCTTGAGCGCTTATATCACCCCATGGTTCAATGACTACTGTTCTTAAATCAATTTTAGCTGTGCCATTTTTTTGTAACTCTCTCAGCACGGTTTCCAAATTTATGTCCACAAAATGCTTCCATGTTTTTAAGAGGCAATACACTAAATAGGTTACGTAGGTCTTTCCGGTGTTATTTTCTCCACAAATTATAGTCAGTTGCGCTATATCTATTTCACCAAACTCTATCGCGCCCAAACTTTCAAAGCTAATTTTAAACATATACAAACCTTCCTCTAATTCACCGCGTGACTATTTTTGTGATTATGATAACTGAGCAATACGCCAAATAGATGTGGCTAATTTAGCTAATATTTTCTGACGTGCAGCTATTCGCTCAGGCGTCCAATCCGCATTGTCTTCTGCTATTGTTCTAGTCAATTCAAACTGACTTTCTGCGAGTACCGGTTTTTTAATATCGAAGCCGTCATTGCCAAGGTTCTTATTCGATTTTTTTGCAAGCAATGTCATGTTACCCAATCTATAAACCATCGCATCAGCTTCTTCATCAGTAAAAGCGTCCCAACCTGACTCAGGGTTTTGAGGAAGCACATGCTCTATGTTAAAACTGTCGCTCTCAAAATCATAATCATTGCCGCTGGCTTGCTTTTCCAAGGCACAAAAAATATAGCGCACAATACGCAAATTGCGCGAGTTTGTCGTACGGATTGCTTTTTCGGCAAAAGCGACTTTAAAGGTATCGTCGTTTGGATAAACGGCTTTTAAGCCGTCGAGTGCCGCATTAACGGTCAGAATTTCACCATTAGCTATTTTTTGGGCAACCGCATAATAAACCCGCTCTTGTTCATTGGTTGGCTGACTACCAATGACGTTGTAGCGAAATGAAATCATGAGGCAACTCCTTAGCAAACTGGCAAAGTCAGCGTTTGGCAGCTTCCTATAAGCTGCAAAAAGTAAGGGGAAAGGCTGTCTTACACTAAACATGCGCAAGTTTTGGGCATAACCCTTTAAATCAGGATGCCATTGAGATACTTCTGGATGGGTAAGCGCTAAATAAGTATCCATATCTTCTTCCATATCGCGCAGCAATTGAAATACTGCCTCACGATGGGTTACTTTAGCGCGAATGGTTTTAAACAACTCAGACTGCCGGACAAAAGATCGCCGACTAATCCAGTGAATACGCAGAAAATCTGGAAAGCTCTCACTGCCCAGTCGAGTTACCATCGCCTCCCAACGGTCTTCCAACACTTTCATTTCATGCACATGCTCATTATCACGATGCAACACTGAGAACAGATAGTTTTTCAGTAGATCAGTCGATGAAAGACGCACACCACGAGCATTTAAAGTTTCAAATACCTTATATGCATTTAACTCATCGGTAACGCTGATAACCGTAAAAAAGAGCCGATCACTCATGGTTTCCACCAAGGTAGCCAAGGCAATCCCCTCATCACCTCCTGATTTTTTTGCGTAATCACGCACTCGTTTCTCAAACCATTCAAAAGCTTTACGTAAACTATGCTCCGAAGCTCTAAAGCCCCGCTGTGGTAAATGACCTAGTTGTACTAGATATGTTTGAAAATAATGGTCATTATTACGGTTAAGTGTCAGCTTTGTCCGTGAAACGAGCGTGACAGGATCAAGATAACCAATATAGGTCTGGCGAATTTGATTCAATCTCTGTTGGTTATGTTCTGGCTGATGATTGTCTGCAATTAAACGCTGAAGATTTTTTAGGGCAGCTAACACAATTAACGTTAATGTAGTCAGCCGTTGTTGACCATCGATGACATCGAAACTTTTTTCATCTTGAGATTGCAACACCAGATAACCCATATAATGGGCAGGCTCTCCATCTTCTTGAATAGTGCCAAGAATATCTGCCCAAAGATCCTCCCATTCATCATCTGTCCAACTGTAATCACGTTGAAAACGTGGAATGCGATATGTCAGTCCATTTCCAATTAATTTGCGATAGGTGTTGTTTTCAGTTTTAAAGTTTGTTGCTGACATTGTGTGTGTTTGATCCTATGTATGAGAATTACAAGTTGCATGGGTTAATACTCAAAAGATCAAATGATACTCTAAGAATAGATCAGATGATCTTTTGTGTCAGTTGATGGTTTTCCCATGTTCAACTTCAGTTAAAGCTTCATATAAGATATCCCTTGCCTCTTCTATCGACTCAATTATTTCATCTTTCTACTTTATCTTTGCTTTTGAGCTTGCCGTTCTACTTCATTTTGTGCAACCTTATCACGCAAGTAAACCGGCATAGCCTGTTCAACCGGAACAGCCAAGCCCTTTTCAAAGTCCCGTACACCTAAACGAACAATAGCACTGGCTCTGGGAAGATGATGTGCCTCACATCGATCCACAAGCCCATTCAAGCGACTGATTAGCTCATCCTTATAAACATCCCAACCAGACCCCACGCCCACACCTATTAACTCAGGAAACTCAATACCAACTGCCGGTGTCACCGCTTCCTTCCCCAGTAGATTAACCAAACCTGCTTCATCTTGTTGATAAACGCCCCAAAAGATCTCACCCATTCGTGCATCCATCGCGGTATAGGCTACAGGATTGGTGGCATAGTTATCTCGAGCGCGTTGTTCTATTGAATAAGAGTCGAAGAAATCCAGGGCAATTGCAGCCAAGGTTGATACAGGCACGACAGGTAAGTCTGCCCCTAGGGCGATACCCTGAATAACACCCGTAGCTATTCTTACCCCGGTAAATGACCCCGGTCCACAACTAAAAGCCAGAGCATCCAGTTGTTGAGGTCTTAAACCAGCCTCAGACATTAAGTGGTCTATCATAGGTAAAATTAACCGGGTATGCTCTTTGGGTGTTAATTCAAAACGTTCTGTAACAACACCATCAATAAACAATGCCGCTGAACAGGCATCAGTGGATGTTTCCACGGCTAACACTTTCATTCTTTAACTTCCTTCTGAAAAAAGGCTTCTACGTCTTCTATATTACGGGTTCGACTCATTGGCGGGACACTGTCTAAAAACAATTGTCCATAAGAACGTTTTAATAACCGGGGATCACAGACCATTAACACCCCTCTATCCGTGACATCACGAATCAATCGACCGATACCTTGTCGTAAAGCGATCACTGCTGTGGGTAATTGATATTCAAAGAAAGGATTTTTACCTTGCTGGGTCATGGCGTCTAAACGCGCTTTTAATACCGGATCGCCAGGCGAAGCAAAAGGAAGTTTATCGATAATGACACAGGATAACGCCTCTCCTCTGACATCAACCCCTTCCCAAAAGCTGGAGGTTCCTAATAACACCGCATTACCCGCGTCTTTAAACTGTTCAAGCAGTAATGCCTTAGGGCGACTGCCCTGTATCAATAGCGGATACTTTAATTCTTTGCCTAATATCTCAGCCGCTTGATTAAGTGCGCGATGACTGGTGAATAAAAAGAAGGCCCTACCCTGGCTGGCTTTTAAAACCGGTAAGACAAATTCAATGATCAAGGGGATAAAGTGAGGGTCATTAGGCTGAGGCAACCCCTTGGGATGATAAAACAGCGATTGATTCGGATAGTCGAATGGACTTCCCCAGCTCTCACTGGCCGCCTGACTTAAACCCAGGTTATTAGCAAAATAGTCAAAGCCATTGGCAATGCTTAACGTCGCTGAGGTAAAGATCCAGGCTGCTTGATGTTGTTGCATAAATTGCCGAAACTCAGAAGCAATATCTAAAGGCGTGAGGCTTAAGGTAAAGGTCTTTCGGTGTATCTCATACCAGCGTATCCATTTACCGCCCTTCTCATCCATAATCAGCTTGAGTTTTTGTAATAAGTCTTCAGCGCGTTTAAAACAGGAATCCAGTGCTTTGGTTTTAACGGAAGCAAGATTAAGTTGATCGGTTACTCGTTGCAATTGTTCTTTTAAGGCATTCAAGCCACCCAATAGTTTTGGATTATTGTCAATTTCTTGCCAGTCACCCCGTTTAAGCTCAACACCAAACGCTAGCCTTAAATCTTTAATTTCATGCTCTAGGTCTTCACAGGCCGTACGTAAAGCCGGTAGATCGGTTGCGTCCTTAAAGTATTCCATCAAGGCATCTTGAGCTAAATCACTCAATTGTTTTGCCCCCAGATTAACACCCAAGAAGTTCGATGCGGTATCAGCCAGTTGATGCGCTTCATCAATGACAACCACTTCAGCCGTGGGCAATAACTCCCCAAAGCCATTATCCCGTATTGACCAATCTGCACATAACAGATGATGATTAACCACAATAACATCGGCTTCTTGAGCCTTTTTTCGCGCTTTAACCAAATAGCACTCAGCATAATCGGGACAGTCTTGTCCTAGACAGTTATCCGGGGTAGAGGTGGCTTGATACCAGATAGGATCGCCTTCATTGACACCGGACATTTCTGCAATGTCGCCTGTCTGAGTGCGTTTAGCCCAAGCGCTTATTTTTGCTAAGGCTCCCGCGTCTTCTTTGGTAAAGCCGATAGTTGAAGTTAAGGCATTTTGTAAGCGATACGTGCACAAATAATTACTTCGGCCTTTTAATAACGCGGCAAGAAAGGGCTTTTTCATGGCCTTACGTATTGTCGGCAAGTCTTTATTAAATAGTTGATCCTGAAGGTTTTTAGTGCCCGTTGAAATAATCGTCCTTTTGCCAGATAGAATAGCAGGGACTAAGTAGGCAATGGTTTTACCCGTTCCAGTGCCTGCTTCTGCTATTAGGTGCTGTTTTTTATCAATAGCCGTTGCAATGGCTTCAGCCATTTCTATTTGTGCTTCGCGTTCTTGATAACCGGTTATGACAGTCGATAACGCACCCTTATTACTGAAAAACTGTTTCGTATCGGTCACAGGTGATTTTTTTGAGAAACTCGTTTTTAATAAACTATCGCTTGGTCTTTTAACACCGTGTAAATTTCATCGATTGATTGATGGTCGCTATCAAAGGTAATATCGGCAACATCGGCACTGTCGGTAACACATAAACAGATCAACCCAGCATTTTTAATAGCCTGAATCAAGACTGGCTCTGAGGCTTCTAAAACCGTAATAGCATGACCATTATCAAACAGTTTTCTTTCGAGTTTATAGGCGCTTTCAATATTATTCGCACCGATAACCGCAATAGCCGTTGGCTTTTGACCATAACGTGCCGCACGCTCTTCCAAACTGACTGGCTGCTGATTTTCAGAGTCACTGATGCCGGTAATCATACCCGCACCCACTGTACTATTAGTCAATCGATCAATAATAATAAAAGCACCAGTGCTTTTATTGACTTTATAAGCATCAAATACTACTGGCGCATTAACAGTCACGGTACAAGACGCAATTTCATTCAACTGTAATTGAACAGCATCATGATGCTCTAAAGTATTTACATCAATTCGGTAATGAATCAAGGCAATAGAACCCGAAACACTGCGTGTTCCCAACTTAAAAGTATACTGACGACCCGGTACTAAGGCTTGCTCTGTCATCCACACAATCGTTGTTTTAAACTTATCATCTACCGTTGGTGTCTGGTTTTCAGTACCGACCAATATATCTCCCCGACTGATGTCAATTTCATCTTCTAGCGTTAAAGTGACAGCCATCGGGGGATAAGCTTCTTCAAGTTCACCATCGAAGGTGACAATCGATTTAATCTTGCTACTTTTGCCAGAAGGTAGAGCCGTAATCAGATCACCTTTTTTAAAGATACCAGAGGCTACCGTACCGCAGAAGCCACGAAAATCCAGATTGGGTCGATTAACATATTGCACAGGGAAGCGTGCATCGGTAAAGTTATGATCATTGGAAATTTCAACGCTATTTAGCGCTTCCATTAATGGATACCCCGTAAACCAGGGCATATTTTCACTGGGGTTGACGACATTATCACCATCTAAAGCCGACATAGGAATGAAGTGAATATCGTGCAAATCAAGGGTATCTGTAAAATCCAGATAATCCTGTTTGATTTTATTAAAAGTCTCTTCACTGTAAGCCATTAAATCCATCTTGTTAATAGCCACAATGATATGACGAATACCCAGTAAAGAGGCAATAAAGCTATGACGCTTGGTCTGGGTTTGTACACCATAGCGTGCATCGATTAAGATAATCGCTAAATCACAGGTAGATGCGCCCGTTGCCATGTTACGGGTATATTGCTCATGCCCCGGGGTGTCCGCAATTATAAACTTACGCGTTGAGGTTGAAAAATAACGATACGCCACGTCTATGGTAATGCCTTGCTCACGTTCGGCTTGTAAACCATCAACTAATAGCGCCAAGTCAATTTTTCCGGCACCGGTTGTCCCTGATTTAACACTGTCTGCTTGAACTGCGGCTAATTGATCTTCATAAATCATCTTAGAGTCATGCAGCAAACGACCGATTAAGGTACTTTTACCGTCATCGACATTGCCGCAGGTTAAAAATCGTAATAACTCCTTGTTTTCATGTTGCGCTAGATAAGCATCAATATCGGTACTGATTAAATCGGATTGGTGGGACATATTTCTCTCTGAATTCTTGTTATATTTACAATGACTAGACTTTACTTAGAAGTAGCCTTCACGCTTTTTCTGTTCCATCGAGCCTGATTGATCATGATCAATCAAACGTCCTTGACGCTCAGAGGTCGTTGTTAATAGCATTTCCTGAATAATTTCAGGTAGCGTCGTAGCGGTTGACTCAACGGCACCGGTTAACGGATAACAGCCTAGAGTACGGAAACGCACTTTTTTCATTTCAACTTTTTCATCAGGCCCAATCGGCATACGCTCATCATCGACCATAATCAGCATACCATCCCGATTCACCACAGGACGCTCTTTAGCAAAGTACAAAGGCACAATAGGAATGTGTTCTAAATGAATGTATTGCCAAATATCCAACTCTGTCCAGTTAGACAGAGGGAACACCCGAATACTTTCGCCTTTATCAATTTTCCCATTATAAATATTCCATAATTCAGGACGCTGGTTTTTAGGATCCCAGCGGTGATTCTTATCTCTAAAAGAATAAACTCGTTCTTTAGCTCTGGATTTCTCTTCGTCACGACGAGCGCCACCAAAGGCTGCATCAAACTGATACTTATCCAGGGCTTGCTTGAGTGCATCTGTCTTCATCACATCCGTATGCTTCTTACTGCCGTGAGTAAATGGACCAATCCCTTGATCAACGCCGTCCTGATTAATATAAACCAAAAGCTTCAGACCTAACCTTTCAATCAGTTGATCACGAAAGGCTATCATTTCCTTAAATTTCCACGTGGTATCGACGTGCATCATAGGAAAAGGAGGCTTACCCGGATAAAATGCCTTCATGGTTAGATGTAACATAACGGCAGAATCTTTTCCGACGGAATACAACATAACAGGACGCTCAAATTCAGCCGCTACTTCACGAATTATATGAATACTCTCAGCTTCGAGCTCTTTAAGATGTGTTAATTTATGTTCAGTCATTAAAAATCCGTCAGGGGTTGATTGTCACGATAGGATTATTGAGTACACTCAATACATCGTAAAATGATCCATTTTAATTTGAACAGGCAGTTAATACCAGTCATCTCAAATAAAAAGTATAATAAACCTCATATTTTTTGGTGACAAGTTGCGTGAGGCTGCATGATTACTGGAATTGCACTTCGGAGTTGAATCCGCTAAATAAAATAGAGGTTATTTTATGCGAGTTACCTAAGATAGAAAATACGGAGCAGCGAGTCGCTTAAACCATCTTGTCGATGTTCAAGCGACTCCCAAAGCGGGCACAGTTTACAGTTCGAACTCCGCAGGATTAATCGCTAATTCTTTGGCTATTTTAGCGGCGATCTTTCTTTCATCCGCATCAAAATTACCATCAGATGAAGCGATTGAAATAATCATCCGCACCAACAATCTCGACGCTTCTATGTTCGATTTCATTTTTCCAATGGCTTGGTAAGCCTTGGCTTCACCGATGTCTTTATCAAACTCTAATTGACCGACATAATCCTGAAACGCTTTAATAACATCACTGGTGGTAAAGATGGACAAGGCATCATTACTTTCAATGAATTTAATCATTTTTTGTTTTTCACTGGCACTGATGCTGCCATCAGCCATTGCTATTAATGCAGAGCCTGCCATCGCTGCATTTAAAAAGTCTTTGTTTTTAAACTTCAACGCCTCTGTTTTTAATTCATTGGCTTTATTCTTTAATTGACTCAGAAAACTATCAAAACTCATTGTTACTATCCTTGGGTTATAGGGTTGAAAGTATTTAAATGACAAAGTTAAATACAAATACTATTTTACGTTATTAAAACACTAAAAAGACGACTCTGCACAGCCTTTAACCATTAAGGACTCTTTAATGCCATAACATCGATGACGATTAATGATATTGGTAGCCCATTGTTGATGAGTGGCCACTTCACACATCGCATTATGCATTCTAAAGACCGCAGGAGATTCTGTATCGTTCAAACTGAATGCCATTTCGTAATCTTCTTTATCAACGGCATAAGCCGCTTCAATAATTGGAATTTGAGTCGGATGAATCGCTGTTTTACCAATTAAACCATAGGCTAAATCCTGCCGCATTTCATTTTGTAAGGTTTGAGTATCATCCAGATATTCAAAAACAGGGGCTGCTAATGAAAATCCATACGGTCGAAAGATCGTCAGTAACTGAGCGATAATATGACCAATCGGTGATTCATAAATAGTAGAATGGCGAGTTCGACGAATCCCTAACAGATTCATCAAGTCATTACCCCCTATTCTTAACATTATAATACGCTCAGCAATGTCTGGCTGTAACAATCCCTGTCGTAATGCACTCATCGCATTAAAATCAAAGACCTCTTTGGTTTCAAGGGTTGGCATGACTTTAAAATGGGTATCTTTTAATAAATCAAAATAGGTATCAAACACGTCTTCAGTAAACTTCGGCAACACAAAACCGTCAATCTTTTCAATCGCTGAGAGATCCAATAGTCGAGCTAATACTTCAGGACTTCTGGCACGAATAAATCGGAATCGATGTGTTGATTCATGAAAACCCTGTAAACACAGGCCAAGATGACGGATACAACTTTCTAGTTCGGAATCTGAAACGGCATCCTCTGTGCAAAAGATCATTGAGCGCAGCATGGGAAACTTCTCACCGTTTGCTATCTCGATCAGATCTCGACGATTGCCAGGCATATAAAGGGGAGCGCCCAACATCCAGGGGGAAAACGATTTTAATTTATTAATCATAATTGAATCTCTTTAATTAAAGCGACCGCACAATAAGGTAAATCGTTAAACACTATTATAGGGATTGATTTATCCTCAGCCAACCATCTCAAATGCAGGGTCGCTTCAGACTCCAAATCCTTTAACAGTAATAAACGCGCTTCTCTGCGCAATAAAACCCGCGTTGCTTCACCAATCCCCGGCTTAATATAATGAGTATGTCCGACCCCATAACGTTCTACTAGTGTTTGTAAAAAACGTTCGGAAACACCTTGTAATGATTGAAAATTTCCAGGAACAAAGTCTACTGTCTCTTTAAAGCCAGACCAAACGGCTTCAACCCTGGCCAATATCGTATCAATAAAATATCTCGACAAGTCCTGCTCAATAAACTGTTCATAATAAACACACCCATGAAAATCTGATGACAGGTCGGCCTGCTTATCATAGATAGAACGACTCACTAATCCGGAAATAGTTGCATTTAACACACAGGAAGGAATCAAATAATCATCTGAAGAAGCCGCAAATTTCGCCCAGCCCGATAAATCAGTCAATACAAATAATTCAGCTGGAATAGGCACACCATCACTGTCTTCAAAGGCTTGCAGACTCGTGGCTAACTGTCTGGATATAACGCCTTTACCCGTCCAGCCGTCTACGAAGACCAATGACTCGGGCGTATGGTTTTTTAAAATATACCGTAAGGCATTGGTGTCTATCCCTCTATCCCGAAGAATGGAAATTGAAAAATGTTCGACGTCTATTCCAAAATACCGGCTCAGGATATGCTTAAGTAACACCCCCACCGGCGTTCCTGCGCGTGCCAGAGAAACCAGGGTAATACCCTGAGCGCGGTTCGCTATAATCCCTTGGGCTAAAACCAACAAATGCAATGCCATGCGATCTTGATTAAGCGTCATCGCCCGATTAAACAAGTCCAGATAAGCTGCTGATGGCAAAGACTCATGAGTTAGCATTTCGGAATAATGCTTTTGACCCGACTGTATCAAGACCTCTTTAATATGCACAGGGGTATCATCTAACGCTATCAGCTTTAACAAAAACTGTACTTCACCCGTACGATAACTGCCTGTAAACGGGGTCATCCTCTTCATCCTGAAACAGCCAGGGTTTTAAATAACTGGGTGTTTCTTGGAATTAACGCATAATCACATAAAGCCATAAACGGAGCATCCGTATGACTATCGCCAGCACCAAAGAAAACCAAATCGGAATGCTGTTGCCGGTAAGTCTGTATTAAATAATCCACTGCACTCTCTTTATTAATAATCCGAGGCAACACAGCAAGATTATTGCCATTTAAATGCCAATACAAGCTACCATCAAGAATAGAGGGGTGCTCTTTAATGACCGCACCCAACACTTGTTGCAAGGTTTTCTCGGTTCGGTCTGCATGCTTAATCACACCATACCAGGTGATATCAAAATCAACAACTAAACGCGCATTAAAGCCACTATGCTGTTTACAATAATCCTCAACCCGTGCCCATAATTCAAGTAACTTATCGTGATAGGCGGGCAATCGTTTCAGCATACCTGACATCCAGACCGGATCAATCTCACGCTGCTTATTTAATATAACCGCACCGTGATTTAACACTACCTCTTCTTGAAAAGGTAATACCACCCGTTCAAAAGCCAGACCGTCCCGCCCCGTAACCGGCACAATTTTAAAGCCTCTTTCTAACCATTCCCACAACCATTGCTGCTTATCCGTCGCAAACGAATTGGGTGAACCATCAGGAAGATAAGCGCGTGGCGCTAACTTAGGATCATCAGCATTAGCATCCGTGCCACACTTTCTTAAGGTTTGGAATAGCGTATCATCAAGGTCTAAAAAAATGTAACTTTGCATGGTTTGAGTCAGTTGATTTAAATTCAATGCGTGCACTAATGGCATGCCAAGTATAAAGACGCTCTGTTAAAGAAATGTTAAGAGGCGTCTCATGGCAGACAATAATGTCTTGATAATCATCAGGCTCTAAATTGTAAATAAAATTAGCAATCCCATCTTCATAGTTATCTTCAAACTGACACACCAATGCAATATCGTTGCCCTTGTGAATCGGCGAACGGGTGGTACTTTGTACTTTTACGTTAAAACCGTTACGCTCTAATAAGCGTCCCAATAAATAAGCAGGCGCATTACATTCACCGGTTCCCAACACTAAGAGGGGCTTTACAAAGGGTGTACTGTTAACATTGCCAGGAGTTATAAAGACTTTTAACTGCTCAAGCACATTATCATCATCCAGACAAACGGGCGCGGTCATGCCCAGACGCCCTGGCCAGGCCAATAGGTGCTTCTTGCATTCACCGTTACCACTCACATTAACTGTAATCGAATCGATCACTACATTTTGGCTATCTTCAAAGCGCAATACACCCTGTCTAAAGCAGACCCACTCCACTTCCACACCGGCTTCTACTTCTAAGGTCTGTCTATCATCAGGATGAGCAAAATTAACCAGACTCACGATAAACACTTTACTTAAATTCGGATTAACTTGTTGGTAAGCTTTTATCAAACGCAGAAAGGTTTTTCCGGTACTGATTTCATCATCAATTAATACCAGTTCGGTCGCATTTAAAAACTGCTGTCTAAGCCTAGTATCAACCGGATAATATAAAAAGAAGTCCGTCGCATGACTATGGGCTTCTTCAAATTCAAGTCGCTCAATATGATCTAAATGATAGCGTGTGGTTTGGATAAACAAGGCATTTTTGAGTCCCTCATGACAAGCCGCTTCAAACACACCATAACCCAGACCGGTCGCAGTCTCGGCCATCCCTAACCATAATGATGATGTGCCTATCGCGGACTTTAAGACTAACCTTGCCAGGCCGCGATAAGACCAGCTCATCAATTTAGGTGTCACCGGATAATGTTTGCCTAACACTTTACTGACTAATAAAAACTTACGCTTACTACTCACCCGTGCGGCAAAGCCTAACAATCGCTTAACCGGAATATGTCCAGGCTCTATCTCTAACCGAAGTGTTCCGGTGTCTAACTGAATATTAACTGTCTGCATAAAATGACTGGCGTAACACGACTGGGGTATTAACTTCTGATACTTTCAACCCGTAATGGATTTCTGCTTGTGGAATAGCATTTCCTTTAATGCTCTGCAACACGACATGAGGTAAGTTGACCCCTGCTAAACAAGCCATACCCACCCCCCCCGAAGGACGTGGATTAATTTCCAACAAGCGTGGTCCATTAACGCCTTCTTTAAACTGAATATTAAAAAGTCCATTGAGTCGATAATGCGCCGTTAATCGAGTCACCATACCGTGTAATTCGGCATTATTGTCAATGGTTTGTCCATAACCCAAAAGCTCAGATTTTTTTCGTTGCACGGCATACAGCAAATCGCCATGTCTTGCCGCACAGTCTACACTCCATTCATGACCACCCAAATGCTCCATAACCAACAGCGTCTTAAACTCTGGTGTGTTATTCATCCCCAGACGCAATTCATGTAAAGGAATTTGATATTCAACACCTTTCAGCAATTGGGTAATGCTATCGTTTTGCGTATCTAATATCCTAAAACCCAAACCAAAAACTGACATCGCCGGTTTAACACACAACGTTTCATGGGTTGCTGATAATGTTTTCACCGCCTCATCAAACGCTGCGCTATTATTAACGGCGATAAAATCCATGACCTTTGCAATTTCTGGATTCAAATCGGCGTAAAAGCCTGCTTTATCATGCAACAACGTGAGGGTGTCATAATCAGCCACTGACAAAACCTGAACACCAATCGCTTGAAAATAAGTATGATGCTTGCTAATCAGAGCGGCTTCTTTACCCGGCCAAAACAAGGTTACATTGTGCTGACGGCAAAAATCCACACACCATTCAAGATAAGCGTCCCCTGTTAAGTCATCGGGCTCAAGATAATATTCATCAGCGGCTAAAAATGCAGATGCAGTTGCATGCACATGGGTACAGATCAGTGTTAACTCGCCAGAATAATCCGACTGGCGAAGATTATTAAGTACTGCACTAATGGTTGAAAACGTCTTATTAAACCAGATTCTCATTATAGATGAACTACAATCTGCGGCAATATATCGGCAATGGTTCGACCTCTACCATTTTCACCAATGGCATGCATTTTCCACTCACCGTTATGACGATAGAGCTTAGCCATAATCTGTGCGGTATGAGAGCCTTGAGCACTTAAGGTATAACGGGCAATTTCGTTATTATTGCGGTTATCAACAATGCGGCAATAGGCATTTTCTACCGTGTCAAACGTTTGACCGGTATAAGAACTGACCGTAAACACGAGTGACTTAACCGTTGCAGGCACCTTATCCAAATCAACAACAATTTGTTCATCATCTCCGTCACCATCACCGGTACGGTTGTCGCCTGTATGCAGGATACTGCCATCACGGCTTTTTAGCTGACCAAAATAAACGGTATCAACCAGGGTGTTTTTTTCATCAAACAGCACACATGAGGCATCAAGATCGATAGCACTATTATTACTTCCACCCCCAAACATCCCTTTCAATAAACCTACGCTGCTTTTTTTAGCATCCCAACCCAACCCCATGACAACTTTACTTAACTCACTACCTGATTCTTTAGATAAGGAGATCTTTTGTCCTTTTTGTAAATTAATAGCCATAAATAAAATATTCCTAAATAAATGCTGTAGCACTCGCTACGTATTTTTACAATCTATGAAAAGTCTTTAGGGTAAAAATAGTTAGGTTCGCCTACAAACCATTCTTACCCATCAAAACACTAAGAAACTAATTAAACATTAACCCCAAAAGAAGCGGCTAAAGCGCCAAGTCCACCCGCAAAACCTTGCCCAACCGCTTTAAACTTCCAGTCTGAGCCTAACCGATAAATCTCACCAAAGATCATCGCTGTTTCAATTGAAGCATCTTCGCTTAAGTCATATCGCGCTATTTCCTGCCCGGTTTCAGCATTGACAATACGAATATAGGCATGATTAACCTGTCCAAAATTTTGTTTTCGGACATCGGCTTCGTAAATGGTCACCGCAAAAACGACTTTCTCCAAATCGGTCGATACTTTAGACAACTCAACATTAATAGTTTCATCATCACCCTCACCGATACCTGTTGTATTGTCACCTGCATGTTGTACGGCACCCTCAGCAACCACTTTATTGTTGTAAAAACAAAAGTCATTGTCTGTTCTCACTTTACCATCTGCCTTAACTAAAAATGCGCTCGCATCCAAATCAAATGCTGCACCATCAGTAGCGCGTGAATCCCAACCCAAACCCACCACGATTTTATTCAATCCCGGGGATTCTTTGCTCAGATTAACGTTAGCGCCTTTGCTAAGTGATATTGCCATAATTGCCTCCTGAAAATTATTAAATTTTTATTATGTTAATGTGTAGCGAATAGTCTTTTTAACATCTACTATAAATTGACGATATAAATAACCAGAAACTTAATCTGTTAAATGATGTAATCCTCTATATCATAACCCCTAATATAGGACTTGCCTAGTCGGAGCGAAAACTGGGAGAGAATATCAATGGTCAATAAGCCCAACTCTCATGCCTAAGCGGTAAATTATTCAACTCCTCTTTATAGAAGCGCCATTTCGGCAGAAACTCATCCATCAAGCTAATAAAGCGCTGGTTATGGCTAGGTTCCAGTAAGTGTGTCATTTCATGTACAACGATATATTCCAGACACTCCGGTGGCTTTTTGGCCAGATCGGTATTCAGCCGGATGCTTTTAGCTAAGGGATTACAACTGCCCCACTTAGTTTTCATTCTTTGCACGAAAAACCGTTCAACCTTTACGCCCATGATCGGCTCCCATTTTATGATCAAAGACTGGATAACGTCCTTAAGTGTTTCGCGATACCACTGGTCAATGAGTATTTGCTTTTGTTCTTGAGTCGTTGCCGGGCGCACGTATAGCTGTATCTGATGATGGTTCAGCTCGATTTTAGGCAAAGCGTCCAACTCTATCACCTTAAGTAGGTAGCGCTTACCCCAAACATAATGGCTTTCCCGGTTCAGATATTCGCGCGGTGTTTCGCGGTGCTGGGCTATTAGCTTTGTCTGCTGCTGCCGAATCCAGGCCAGTTTAGTGATAGCAAAGACCCGAATGGTATCGATATTCAACCGTAGCGGTGCAGAAATCCGCACCTTACCTTCAGGTGGATACACGCTAAGATGTATATTCTTAATGTCCTTAAACACTACATCCACAGCCATTTCGCCGAGATGAATCTGGGTGACCATTAATATTCACCTTTGTGTTCAAAGATAATTTTGAAGAGCCGCTCCACCTCTTCTACATCTTGCAATATTCCATATAAAGCCGCCTTAATCACTTGCTCGCGGGCCTGAACACCACGCCAGGCATTGGGTCTTACGTGCTTGATTGTTTCATCAATGGTTAGCGCCAGATCCAGTACCGAAGCACCTGGAACCGTGTATTCCGCTGGCTTTTCGGCGGTTCCATCGGGGTTGGTCCAGACCTTAAGATTGTTATAAAGCGCACGTTTCCCCGGTGTATCTAGTTTAACAGGGGTATCGTCAGCTTTACCGGCTTGTACTTTTTTAGCCAGTTCAGCAATGCGCTTTAAAAATTCTTCATACTCGATAGCCTTGGCTTTACGCGCGGCAATGATTTCATCGAGCAAGGCAGACATCTTTTCGTAAAACTCAGGATCGTTCAGGTGTTCTTTGATGATTTTACTACGAACGTTATTTTCAATGGTTTCAGCGATAGCGTTTTTATTGCCTTTCAAACCACCTAATTGTTGATTAATCGCTTCAGCGATGCCAGTATTAACAATTAACTCTAACAGCGGAATATCGTCAAAAGGCGATATCTTACGCGGCACATCGGCTTGGATATAAGTGTCAATTAAATGGCGCATATCCGCCTCATAAGCCTTAAGGTCTAGGGTTTCGCCACTCGCTTTACGGATAATTTCGCGGATCGCTAAATAGTCATTGATGCGGTGCTTGATATGGCTTACCTCAGCAGAATTATAACCCGCAGCGTCCATTTCATCAGAAATATTGGCGTAAGTAAAGTGGGTTATAAGACGTAATTACCGCGCACTTGCCTTTAAACGGACTGCTTTGAAACAGCGAGAAATACTTGCAAGCCTCATAAATGCTAGACGTTACCAGTACAGCATTGCCACGCCCGTTCGATAGCCGTGGCTTGACACTGAAATCAAAGATAATATCGCTGACGATTCGCTCCATCCGTGACCGGCAACTAAGCACATGCTGCATCGTACCCCATTGTTTCTTGAGTTCGTTTTTTTGCCAGTTGTTCAGACCTTTGGTTTTAGCTTCAAACCAGGCATCAATTTTATCGACAGAACTTAAGGTCTGATCAATATCCCTGGCTTCATAAACAAGATCCAGCACCACGCCATCGTCCACCGCTTCGCTAAATTTATAGGTATGAATATAGCGACCAAACACATCCAGACTGGTCGATTTATCTTTTTTCAATAATGGTGTGCCGGTAAAGCCTATAAAAACGGCATTAGGCAGCATCGCCTTCATCACCCGGTGCAACTTTCCGCTTTGGGTACGATGACATTCATCTACAAAGACAAAAATCTCACCGACTGTAGGAGTGGGTTGCGCTTCTACGTCTTTAATGTACTGGTCGAAATCATCCACATTGCGCTGACCAAATTTATGCACTAATGAACACAACAAACGCGGTGCGGCCTGACCTAACTGGGTCATCAAATCGCGACAACTTTGGGTGCGTTTAATGGCTACACCCGCTTCGGTAAATACCCGTTCAATCTGTTTATCCAGTTCATCACGATCAGTAATAATGGCAACGCGGGCGCGTGGGTTGTTCTCTAATATCCACTTGGCTAGCAGTACCATCACGATGCTTTTACCACTGCCCTGGGTATGCCAAATAATGCCACCCTTTCGCTGTTGCACCTGTTGCTGTGCGGCCTTGATGCCGAAATATTGATGTACACGCGGCAACTTTTTCTTGCCGCCGTCAAACAGCACAAAGTCATGGATTAATTCGATGATGCGCGTCTTATCGCAAAGTTTAAGCAGATATTTGTCCAGCTTAAAACGGCTGTTATACTCGGCGCGGTCACAGATGCGGAAAATGAAAGAGGTATAATGCTCCAATTTACCTAAAAATATGACATGCTTAAAATCAAATTCACAGAGGCCGAAGTTGAACAGTTATACCAACAATTCATGGAACATCCTTC
>CAIMEB010000087.1 GCA_903839855.1 uncultured Methylococcaceae bacterium | reverse complement strand
TACATCGAAAAACATTAATGTATTCAGCTAAACGTTGATGTTCTCAAGTAATAAGCCAGTGTATTGGGCTAATACGTTAATCTATTTAGCCAAACAGCTGTTATTTTTAGCGTAAGTCACAATATATCATCAGCGATGTTAAACTTTTCACAACATTAAACGTTCTTTGAAACGTGTGGGTCATGATGCAAACAATGGAACTACAGACAGAACGAACAATCCTCAGGCCATTTAGGTTATAGAGCGTTGCCGAGCTTTTGGAAAAGAGACTAATATCATCTAAAAGTATCGAATTTTGCCCTGAAGTTCCCAGACTGCTTGGCAAATTTATTGGTATAAAATTATGGGATATCCGATTTCATTGAGAGTATTTGTAAATGCAGTAATGCGCATTCAGATTTATCAGTTTACAATTTTTAAAACGTCCATTATTCTAGAAAACACTAATAATCAATCTAGGTGACCGTATGTTTGGCAAGTGGCTTAGGAAACCAACCGATGCTGCATCGGTGGTATTTGTACATGGGATATTGTCTAGCGGCGAAACGTGCTGGCGGCACCCTAATGGAACATACTGGCCTGAGCTGCTGGAGCAGGAACCCACTCTAACCTCATTGGGCATTTACGTCTATACCTATCAAACGGCCTTTAATTCAGGTTCTTATTCACTTAGCAATGTTGTAGATGACCTTAAAGAGCGTTTTTTTAAGTTAGATGGCATAGCGGACAGTCACAAAATTGTCTTTATTTGTCATAGCATGGGTGGCATAGTCGTCCGAAAACTTATTGTGGAAAGGGAGGCTGATTTTTTGCATAAGCAGATTGAATTAGGTCTCTATTTAGTGGCTTCACCTTCTTTAGGATCGGATTACGCAAAATGGTTAGAACCAATTGCACGATTTGCGGGGCATGAGCAAGCTAAAGCCCTCAAGTTTAGCCAGAATAATCAATGGCTGAACGATTTAGATAGAGCCTTCATTAATTTGAAAGAATCAAACCGTCTAAAAATTTCTGGTAAAGAATTATTGGAAGATAAATTTGTCACTTTAAAAAGCTTTTGGCGTAAGCAGGTCGTTGAACCCTTTTCCGGCGCACGTTATTTTGGCGAGTCTTTTAAGATTGCTGATTCTGATCATTTCTCTATTGCCAAACCGTTAAACAATACATCTGATCAACATCGGTTATTAAAAGCATTCATACTCGATATGATGCCAGAGTTAAAATCTGCAATGCACCAGCAACCGGCAACCACCAAGCCGGTTAAACCATCAAAAAGCAATGAAATTTCTGGGTCTCCTAAAACACAGCAAGTATTCATCAGCTACCGCCATGTTAAACCGGACGAAGATTTGGCTCTGGCCTTGGAAGCGGCATTCAAGCAGGATGGCTTCCAAGTATTCGTGGATCGACGTATGCAGGTGGGCATTGAGTGGGCGTCCGAAATTGATAAGCAGCTTCGGAATTCTCAGTTTTTTATCATCTTGATTTCTCCTGACTCAATTCTCAGCGATATGGTTCGCCAGGAAATCATGCTTGCTCATAAATTAAAACAGCAGGAAAAGCTGCGTATTCTTCCCGTGCGAATCAATTTTACCGGCGCCCTGCCTTACGATTTAGGGGGCTATCTGAATCCCTTACAATATGCCTTATGGGTTAAAGGCCAACCGTTCACAGAAATTATAGAAAATTTGCGCTTAGCGATCTGCAATTCTGGGATGTTACCGTTTGCCGGCCAAGCAAAAGGAGAAGTTGATTCGCTTACTGAAGTTCAGGAGTTGCATGATGTCACTGAAAAGCGTGGCGCACCTTTGCCTCAAATTGATCCTCGTGTTTTGGAATTAGCTATGGAACGCGGATCTATGGTTTGCAATTCACCTTTTTATATTCGTAGAATGGTTGATGATGACATTGAAACTATATTAAAGCGTCGAGGTACCACGACCACTATTAAAGGTGCTCGGCAAATGGGGAAGAGCTCGCTGCTGGTAAGAGCGGCAGAACACGCTAAGAAACAAGGTCGCGGGGTTTGCTATATCGATTTTCAAGGAATTGATGGGACTAAACTGATGGATCTTAACAGTTTGTTGCTGTATTTGATGCATCGCTTGGCTCGGGATTTTAATACTGATGATAAACCGGGTGATTATTGGAACGAGTTTCTGGGCGCCAAAGACAGTGCTACTGACTTTATAGAGCGTGCTGTTCTTTCCGATCCGCAGAAACAGGTTGTTCTGATACTGGACGAAGCTGATCGGGTTTTTAATTAGTGCCTGAACGGTAATCTATAATCTAATATAAAACAATAAGTTGTGATATAATACACATCTGAATATTAACTATCCTGATTCTGGCTTAAAACATGCTTATTTAAACAACTTATTGATAAAAAAGGCTTTATTT
>CAIMEB010000086.1 GCA_903839855.1 uncultured Methylococcaceae bacterium | reverse complement strand
GTAACGGTAACCCTGTAAGTGCCGCCAAACATCACTTTTTCGTAAAATGACAATGGAGAATAAAAAAACTTCGCGCTCAATAAATAGCTGAATCCCATGCCTGTCGTGGCTTGTAGCTTTTCCGTTCAGATACTAATTAAGATGGCGGTTACCCACTATCCACAACTCTCCTCTTTTCCTTAGCACCCGCCTTGACCCTTTAATCATGGCAATTGCAATTTGATCGCCTATTGTATTCTGCTGATGAAAAGGTGGATTACAGAGAATCAAATCAACCGAAGCGGTTTCAAAACCATCCAATCCATTACCCACAATAAAAACAACCTCACGTTCTTCCTCAAATGCCCGGGAAAAGTTCTCCCTGGCAGATGCAACTGCCATAAACGATTCGTCTACAAAATGTACTCTGGCCTCTGGATTTCTTTCAGCCGCTATCAACCCCAGTAACCCATTACCACAGCCCAAATCTACAACCTCAACACTGCCAAGAAGCTGCGGGAGGTGTTGAAGAAAAAAACGGGTGCCAATATCCAGACTATCTCTTGAAAACACATTCGCATGATTACAAATTAAATGCGTCGAACCTTCAAGCTGATAATAAACAGGATAAGGACTGACAGGGATTCTTAACTCAGGATCAGGTGTAGCAAATATAAGTCGGGCTTTTTTACGCGCCAACGATGTGGTAGTCGTTCCAATCAAACGCTCTAACAACTTCCAGATAGCAGCGGGTAAGCTTTTTATCATGCCCGCCAATATAACCTGCGTTGAGGCGTGTAAATGAGGATGTAACCGTATCAATTGATCTTCTAGGAAAGCCAGGGTCTTGGTGGCTTTAATCAATACATAATCGTATGATCCCTCTAAGGACTCAAGGCTATTAATTAAGGTAACGCTGTCTTCGGTCAGGTTATTGGCTTTTAAATTAAGCCGTGTCGCTTGCTGAGACAAATAAGAGTCTGATACGGCTTCCGGTTTAAAGACACTTAAGGCGATAGCTAATGCGCCAAAACTATCATTCAAAATTAACATACGCGCACTAGCGGCGGGTTTAATATCTTCAGCTAGCGTATTTAATAAATATTCATCCGCTGCATCCCAAGCACGGAGTAACTCTAAGGAGCGCTTCGGCAGGCGATTCAACTCAAACTCGCCTTGAGGAACGCTTAGTAAATTTTCTGTTTTATTATCCATCAATCGGGAAATAAAGCGGTTGCTTTAAACACGCGCCATGTATTTGCCGCTTTCAGTATTGACCTTAATCAAATCATCCACTTCTAAATACTCAGGCACTTGCACCTCAATGCCGGTGACGAGACGAGCCGTTTTAGTACGTCCTGAGGCCGTTGCCCCTTTAATAGAAGGCGCTGTTTCTACAATACCTAATATCACCGAGCTTGGCAGCTCAATACCCAAAATAACACCATCAATCAACAGCGCCACAATACCTTCCAGCCCTTCTGTTAAATAGTTAACCTGGTCATCTAAATCCTCACGACTTAAAGTGTATTGCGTATAGTCTTCTAAGTCCATGAAAATATAACTCTCACCATCCACATAAGAGAATTGAACTTTAGCCCTGACTAAATCACTGTCTTTTAAAAAGTCATCACCTTTTAAAGACTCATCGAGTTTTTGTCCTGTCTTAAGATTAGTAAAACGAATCTTGTATAAGGTTGATGCACCTCGTGAAGAAGGACTTTTTGCATCAAATTGCTTGACGATATGTGGCACGCCATTAATCTCAACCACCATTCCACGCTTTAAATCACTCGCTTTTGCCACACACTTCTCCTAATTATTTAATCGCCAATTCAAGAATAACACGTTACCCATCATCCAACAGAGCGGGTAATCATCAAGGTATTATAACTTACCGAGCTTTCACAGTAACAAATCAACATACCCCATCCAGGGTATTTTATTTTTTGCTTCTTCCTTCTTCCTGGATTATTCAGTGTGAAGACCCAGGATATAATATGGATGGCATAGTTATCGCTCGTAGTGAATGAAAAGATCGCGGATTAAAAGACTTGTGCTAATAATAAAATTTAGCGGGGCAATCACAAACATAATTTTATTTGTATTTACCTAAAAAACATGCTAAATTCCGGAAAGAGGTGTTAACCATATTATTGTTACTAGACATTCTTGCATGATGCACAAGCTATCAGCAATTCAAAAAAAGTATAGTCGGTGTTAATTTAGGTGTCAAAGCACTGGCTACCCGCTGGTATACCAGCACAGCAGTAAAACCTGTTCGGTCTGCGGTGAGGTGGAAGCCTTATTATCGCTATGCTCCAACTGTCAGAGTTATCATAACAGAGATAAAAACGCCGCGTTAACCTCGCTAACTACACCGTGAATTCCACGATATCAGCCTGTGAAGCGGAAGGCTCTGGTTCTAACCGAATGGTTAGAACGAAACCAGCCGCTGTGAGACAGGAAGTTAACATTAAAGCTACCTATGGGTAGGTTTGGATAAGTTTAATAGAACGGTTTACAAAATCATAATTATGAACTTGTTAATAAAAATTATCTTTATCTTGCTATTAAGCTATAGTACTCTAGTGTTCTCAAACGAACCCAAAGAGGATGATAATAATTTCATTATTACCGGCCTGGTGATTGATGAAACCCTGACCAAAGGCGGACATGAGTTTTATGACTCATTTAATGAGCTTTTTGGTTCTTTGAATTCAAATGAAAATATCGTTATTAGTGAACGCAATGATTTATACCGCAAAATTATTATTGTCAGTATGAATGATACCGTATTATTTGAATCCATTCTTACGCCACAAGCCGATCGTATCAGCGAATTAGTCGCAGCGGCAGTCGCTAGGGTCATTGAAGTGATTGTGCAAGAAGCCTTAATTTCTAAAGAACTACAAGGATTATAACCATGTATAAAAATTTGATATTCAGTCTGTGTATACTGTCTACTTCGCAAAGTTTTGCGGGTGAGTTAACTCATGGCTTTGTTAACCCCGATTTTGGTGGCAGCCCACTGAATGGCACGCCACTCTTAGCCAACGCCAACGCACAAAACAGCTTTACAGTGAGTGGGTCAACGGGCTATGTCCCCCCTGCCGCTAAAACACCCCAGCAAATACTTCAGGCCAACATCATTAACCAAATGCTGAGCACACTGTCACAGAATATTGTAACTAATGCTGCGAGTGATTATATAGTGGTAAATGACGCTACCAATAATACTGTCAGTATCATTAACAAGACGACCAATGTGCCACTGGTTACCCTGGAATTAAACACTTTGACTGCTACGCCATGAACGCTTATTGTATAAAAACAATTTACCGCTTATTACTGTTATCAATATTCTTAATGACGGCCTGTAGCAGCAAAATTCAACCCATACCGTCTTCAAAAGCCTCTTTAGGGTATGTCACTCAAGTGACGCAAGATTTGCGCAGTTTGCCACCACCTAAAGAAAAAATTGTGTTGACGATCTATAAATTTAAAGATCAAACGGGTCAATACAAAGAAAACACCGGCATTACCTATTCAACCGCCGTTACTCAAGGCGCCACGGCCATGTTGATCAAAGCCTTAAAAGAAGCTGGTAATGGTCAGTGGTTTACGGTATTATACTTCACGCGGGCATAGATGCGGATTTTGTAAAAAGCTGAAACTTTGGATTCAAAAGCGTTTTCACCTGATCCTTATAAGTCGATTTCACCTTGTTGAGACAATCGTCAATAGCTTCCTTAAATTCAGAAAATG
>CAIMEB010000085.1 GCA_903839855.1 uncultured Methylococcaceae bacterium | reverse complement strand
AGCTAATGGCATGGATATAAACCTTCATTGTACAATGAACTGAAGGTTTATGTTCATTTGTACATCGAAAGAAACCCGTTTTCAGGACTTTATAAAGCCAGGAATTGCATAAAGTGTAAACCGGTAAATGAAGGATGCCGAAATTCTTTATCATTATAAGGGTTAAGAATATCAACCCACACTAAATGTTTCTCCAAAAAGAAACGTAACGATCACAATTGATTACGTTACGTAAGTGATTTGAAAAAGAATTTTGATATTACTCGGCGTATTCAATGACTTAATTTACTTCATCTATCGCTTGATTAATTAACGCAATCTCAGATATTACACATATTGCTGTTTTGGAAATTACTATTCTATTATCGTTGGTTTTGTTGTTGAATCATGGATATTGCTTTCAACGGAGAGAAGCGCATTACGCTCGTACTCAAGTTCTTGGCGTAGCTCTTCTTCACTGGGTAAAATCAAGCGGTACTTGCTAGCAAACAATTGTTCGCTCTCATGCAATACGGAATAACGCGCCACAGATTTATCTTTACTGCCACACAGCAATATTCCCACTGTTGGATTATCACTTTCACCCCGTCGTAAGTCATCATACAGACGCACATACATATCCATCTGCCCAATATCTTGATGGGATAAATGCCCCGTTTTTAAATCAATCAACACAAAACACTTAAGCAGATAGTTGTAGAACACCAAATCAATATAAAAATCCTGAGTTTCTGTACTGATACGCTGCTGGCGTGCGACAAATGCAAAGCCTTTACCCAGCTCCAACAAAAAATGTTGCAACTTATCCATCAAGGCTTGCTCAAGATTGGATTCCAATAACCTGCCGGTATCGGGTAAACCTAAAAACTCCAGTATGACTGGGTCGCGAACAAAATCACGAGGCTGATGTATTTCGGCATTGAGTTCTTGCTGGGTTTGCGCGATCAGCCCTGCTTTATCTTGGCTGGATAACAAGCGTTCAAAATACAAGGTGCCGATATGCCGTTCCAACAGCCGAGTGCTCCAGTTTTGACTGGCAGCCTCATGCATATACCAATCACGGGCTTTGGGGCTATCTACTCTAAGCAACAAGCGATAATGAGTCCAGCTCAATTCGTGACGCAGTGCGTCACGAATTGAAAATGCCTGATAAAATAGGCGCATATATCTGAGGTTAGAGGCATCAAAGCCTTTTCCAAACTCATGAGTAAGTGATTCGGCAAGTCGGCTGAGTAACTGCTTGCCATAGGTGGCACGGTTTTGTCCTCCTTGTTCAAATTCCACGATATGCCTACCGATACCCCAATAGGTCTGTACCTGCGCCACATCTACGCTACGTAACAACTGCTGACGGGTTTGGGTAATTAAGCCACGCAATGCCTCTAATAGTTCAAGTGGGACTGCGTTCGGGTTGTTGGTGGACGGATCACTCATAGTTTGTTACAAGCACTCATATTATTTTGCTGATCTTTTTCTGAAAACGTACTTAAGGTGCTCATGGCTTGTTTCAACTCCTGAGTAATCATCCAATCGGGTAGGGCCTTATCATTTAAGCGCTCACCGTCTTTAAAGAATTTTAACCAATGTTGGTCTTCTGTTTCAACTTGAATTGAATTAAACTTTTTTAACTCCAACAACCAATGCCACCGTGCGGTGTTAAAGTCTGGTCTTGTTCATCACGCATTTTATAATGATGTACATAGTGCCTGAACGAAAAAGCCGTTTTTTAAAAAAATATCAGCATCAAAACGATGTGATTAATATTTGGTTGTAGTCTGGCAGGCTAAAAAATGAGTTATCTCCTGAGGTGTCACCCGTAAATTAGAATGATCTCT
>CAIMEB010000084.1 GCA_903839855.1 uncultured Methylococcaceae bacterium | reverse complement strand
TTAGCTAATGGCATGGATATAAACCTTCATTGTACAATGAACTGAAGGTTTGTGTTCATTTGTACATCGAAAGAAACCCGTTTTCATGACGTTATAAAGCCAAGAATTGCATAAAGTGTAAACCGGTAAATGAAGGATGCCGAATCTGATCATTAAAAAAACGTTGTACATCTCCATTTTCTAAAATAGTTTGTACTAACCTAATACCAAGTGTTTCATTTTTTTGAACATCCTTAATTAAATTTTCAACAATTCTATTTTCTTGAGATTCCTGGGACTCCGAAAGCTTTTGCGTAAAAATATATCCAGCAATACCAAGAATAACAGTAATGCCAACAAATATAATAGTCGTGAAAACAATGTAGGTGTTAGCAATGGACACTGCATCAGGAGTATTAACGCTTAAGGGCTTCAACCATCCAAGCAAAAATGGATACATAGCCCCACCAATAAAACCTATTAGCAAAATGGCTAAAAAGTGATTAAATGATGTCGTAAGAACTATAATCAGCTTCTTAAGTAGTTTTTTGGTCGACATGAAAGATTTTACTTATTATTATGTCGATCCAATCTAACATGGTTTTCAATGTGTGTCACTTTCTGGAGTGTCAAATTGAACTAGGCGAGGAGAAGTTTCTCCGGTGTCAATGGTATTTGCGGAACTGGAATTGCATTATGCCACTTTACTGCCTGAGTTAAGCACGACCAAAGGGATTTTAGGGCAGATATTTACCAAGAGCCAAAACAAAATCCAGGACCCGGCGATGTTAGCCAAAATCATTGATATGATCGATAGCGAACAATGGTTGGTGATGGGGGCTGATGTTAAAGGTGATATTTAATAAATCTAGCCAGCGATTAACAAATTATTATTTCTGTGATCCGAATTCCGATCACGACGATGATAATATTCATCGATTTTTGGTATTGCATTGGTGCTGCACTTTTCAGCCTGAGTCGCCTTATGTGAAATTCCTCATTGAAGTGAGCGGAACCAAGGATGTTGAAGAATTAAAGGCTGCTTTGATTGATCCTCAAAGTTATTTTCATCCGTACAAGATGAATGATGCATTTTGTGGATTGGAAGCAAAAACTTGTTATTTTGATTACATTCCGCCGGAAACGCCTAAAACTGTTGGCATTGTATTTTCAACAGTCGCTGCAAAGCCTTGAGCAATGGATAGGTGCATAAATTAGTGACAGTCAAACTACTTTGATTGACTACATTGATTAAGCACACGGGGCAGGTCGCGACATGTCTCTACGGTGTTGCAAGCAATCGGAGTTGGACAAGAGTAATTCTGCTTATTTATATCAAACTATAGATTTTCAGATAAATAAATACCGGAGTGCAATAGCTTCAGCTATTGCCTGTAAAAATAGCTAAAGCTATTTTACCCCATCTATTGGTTGTTACCTCTGTGATCTAAAGCTTCGCAATACGGCAGTTACTCGCGCAACGAAATTCTTAATCTGACATCAACTATTGCTGTTGGGTCTGTGGATTTAGGTGCGTAAGCTGAAGCGATATTAGGGTGGAGCAAACGCACCAAGCGGCGATAAGCCTTTTTGGCGCGTTGCTGGGTAGTGCTGTCAATCACAACCAGTTCCGAAAAAAAGGCCTTTCCGGCTGCCAACGCCTGTGCTTGATCGCTGATTTGTGTTTGCCAAACCAATAAATCCCGCTTTACCTGCGCCTCAATGTCGCTCAAAATCTGTTGTGTCAGCATTGCACCGCGATTTAACAGCGCTACCGCCTGCTCAATCCGTCGCCGCAAGGCTCGGCATTCTACCTGCAAATTTAACAAATGATATTCAAGTTCGCCAAGACGGGTTTGATACAAAGCCAACAAATAAGGCTTTTCCTTTTGCTGCATTTGCTCCAGATTATCCAAAAGGGCAGCCAGTTGCAGCGACAGTGCATCGATTTCGCAGATAAGAAGACTCTCTTCGCGGTCGGTCATCATGATTGGGTTTTCCTGTAATTATTCATTTTTCGGTCTAACGCAAACTTTTTGTATAACGGTAAATATTAAACGTTTGGGGCGGGGTTGCAAACCCCGCCCCGCGTTGGAGCGTTGGCAGCTTTACTTTGGAATTTAAAGTTGATACGATAACACCCTATATAGAGTCGACAATTGATTAAGCAACATTTTTGATATTTAGGTGTCAAACGAATAGCCGAAATTTAGCAACTGATTATGAGGTGCGAGATGAACATAGATTGGTTAGATGATGGTAGAAAAATTCCCGACGATGTTATGTTCCATATACGGATAATGGCGGTACATGCTGTTCGCGTACTTGACTTCAGTCCAGAGTTGATAGCCACGGCCTACCATTTTAATCGTACGTGTATTTACCGTTGGTTAAAGCAGTATGATGAAGGCGGTTATGATGCATTGGAAAGCCGGATGCCCCCCGGAGCGGAACTGTCGATTACTGCTGAAATAGACAACTGGCTAAAACAGACCGTTTTGACATCCACGCCAACTGTGTTTGGGTATGATACCAATCTTTGGACAAGTACCATTTTAGCTGATTTATTGAAGAAAGAATTTAACGTTGAGGTCAGTGAAAGTACGGTTAGGCTTCACCTTAAAGCGCAGAATTTAACCTGTCAAAAGCCTGAGTATCAAGATGTAAAAAGGGATGAGAATGAAATCGAGTATTTCTTACATAATAAATTCCCAAGGATACAAAGACTTGCAAATAAAATAGGGGCTGACATTGGATTTGAAGATGAAGCGGGTGTTGGTGTTATGACCCGACACGGCAGAACATGGGGCTTAAAAGGGCGAACCCCGGTTGTCAAAGTAAGTATGCAAAGAGGTGGGTACAACGTATTGTCAACGGTAACGGCAGAAGGAGAACTAAATTACACGATCAAGGATGGTACGATTAATGGGGGGCGGTATATCGAATTCTTAGTAGAATTGATTTCAAATCGAAGCACTCCTCTTATTTTGTTGGTGGATCACGCGACATTCCATGGCTCTAAACAGGTACGGGATTTTGTACGCGCTCATCGAAGTCAGTTAAGAGTATTCTTCTTACCAAAACGGGCACCCGAATTCAATCCCGATGAACAGGTTTGGAATGAGATTAAGAACAACCATATTGGAAAACAAGCTGTGAAAAACAAACAGGATTTGAAAGAACGACTCGTCTCTGCATTAGATGCTTTGCAAAAAAATACCAAGCGTGTCATCTCGTTTTTTAGTTTACCAGACACTCTATACGCTTGTTCAAATGTACCTTGATCAACTCACGACTCTATATTCCACACTAAAAACCCTTTAATACCCCAAAAAATCAAAAAGGAAACAGGCATGCGAATCTTAGGTTTTCTTTGTTTGCTAGGATTTACTCTCGCCTTGGTGACCGGCTGCGCGTCACTCCTTCACAAAAAACCAAACTCTCCAAGTACCCAATCAGCCACGGTTACGCTCAAAGCCCCAACGATATCCAAAATCCCACTGTTCTGGATTTTTCCATTAAACATGCTCACCTGGTTTAGCGAAGACTGGTACGAAACATCCCAGCACTATGTCGACATCAAGGTCAACGATGTGACATTAACTCGATTTAATCAAGCAGTCTTCAATCCAGGACAACCCATCGATATATATACCACTTTTATCAAATATTACCAGACTCCTAATAATACATATTCAGATTATCCTAGCCCTAAAGAAAATTGCTATGGTGGCAGTTCTAACTACAAGGATAATAGCGGTCAAACTCACACCGTTACTTCAGGTTATTGTGCCCCCCTCCACTTTCGAGAAACGGTAATTCTGACAACCTGTCACATCACCCACACAGCAGAAGTAAACCAACAGTTTGCCGTTTTCATTAATGACCATCAATTGAAAGCGCTCAACCTAATCACCCAAGCCATCGAAAGTGCAAATTGCTCCACAACGTCAAGAAGTTATGACATAACCTCAGGCTCTCGATATGGCTCTCAAGATACTATCACCCACAAATAAATGGAGAGCATGCAAAACCGGGGGAGGCAATCAAAAGGCCATAGGATGCAAAAATGAGTAGAATAGAGAACAGGCTTACGCCCACACCAGCGCACAAGGGTTTTCGCCGTTTTTCAATCAGTACAGTCGGTGCATCGACCAAATACGGATTAATCTGTTTGGCTTGAATTTCAACAGGTTCACCTGCAATATCATCACCATAATCAAACAGGCGGCAAACCGTTTTTACCTTGCTTGAACTAAGTAGCTATAGATGCCTAACGCAAACTTTTTGTATAACGGTAAATATTAAACGTTTGGGACGGGGTTGCAAACCCCGCCCCGCGTTGAGTTTTTCCTGTCATTATTCATTTTCTTGCCATTCATTGACTCTAAATTTTTTCGGCGTGACGGGGTTTGCAACCCCGTTACTCACGTTTTTACCCTGCCTGAACTAAACATGCCTAATGTAAACTTTTTGTATAACGGTAAATAGTAAACGTTTAGGGCGGGGTTGCAAACCCCGCCCCGCGTTGAGGCTGTTTTGGGTTCCGTGGTTACTTTTGCTTGGGTGCTGCCAACTTAAGACAGGACAGATGCTAGGATTAACCGTTCATCCTGAGCCTGTCGAAGGATGTACGGTTAAGCCGCTCATGGTTCGACTGGCCTCACCACGAACGGCTTAACCTTTTTATCGAGTTGAATGAAAGCGGTGATTATTATGCTCAGTTTGATGTAAATACTATAGGCATTAATGGCCTAAAGGGGCTGGTTAGTTATTTGGCGGCGGTTTAGCTTTGAATTAGCTCATCAAGCAACATATCAGCTATACGCACACTTTCACGATAACCTTCGCAGTCAATCAAAAAATTGTAACGATACTCTTCAGCGCAGACGGTGATAACTTGCAGCGGCATGAAGTATTTTAATTTGTCCGTCCTAAATTCACTTTGACCAATTAAAGCTTCCAATAACTTATTAAGTTTATGCGTATGTGGATAAGCGCCGTAGATACTTTTAGTTTCCAGCAAATGCTTTAGCAACATTTCTAACATCTGTTGATAATGAAAGCAGTGCATTGAGCAATCTTTTAATTTGACGGTAGCAAGCAGATCAATAGCTACCGCGTGTTCCCATGCTTTACCGCCTAAATTTTCGACGTTTTCAAAGTGCTTTAATTTTTCTGCGTACATAATTGTTACCTGTTAGTTGCTTTGCTTGGTTTTATTGTGGGTTTTGGTAGTGGCGTTTGTGGCAAAGAAACCAGTTTTTGGTATTGCTCAAACAAGAAAGCAACCCGTGCTGTATCGTCTTTGCCACCTTTGTAACCGTAGGCGGCATCGACCGCTTTGTCCAGTTGGGCGTGGGCTTTCAATAAATCGGTCGGCATATTGCCTGCCGCGTATAGCGTGGCCAGTGAACATTTTTGGCCTTGTTCTGTGCAACGGTTTTCTTCAGCAGTACGGGCATCTAAAACCAGTTGGGCGGCGGTTTCGATTTTTGCTTGTTGAGTAGGGTTGATGGTTTGCGGCCACGGGAAATTGTTGTAGACGATGGTGTTGGAGTAGCTGTAATCACTTTTTAATCGGCAGCAGGTTGTTCGCATCCAGGCATTGTGCATGTGGCTTGTAAGAACACCAAAATGAAACAAGCTGGCATCGGGGATAAAAAATAATTTATCCCCGCAAATTACGTCAGCATCCAGATATCCAATTGGTATAAATGCACGACGCTCTGAAGATACCTTTGGAATGGCAAGATATCGCGTTGACGAAGTGCGAATTTCTCCAAATAAATAAGGTGTTTCAGCCAGTTTTTGTGTCGCAATTTTTGTACTGGCTAGGCGCATTGCTTTTACAGACAACATTCGACGTTTAATTTCAGGTGAGAGTTTACGATCCTGAGCTGTACTGTCTTTCAGCCATAAACAATAACGCTTAATGCCATTAATAAATTCATCACCCATTAAATAAAGCCGAATATACTGAGTGGCAATTAGATCGTTGACACGAATTTTTTCTACTTCTTCAGAGGTCATTAATAAGTTGCCGCCATCTACAGGGCTACTGCCTCTTGTCATTTTCGGCGCATCCAAACATAATGGTTTTTGCCTTTTATCAATCAGCACAGTCGGTGCATCGACTAAATAGGGATTAATCTGTTTGGTTTGTATTTCAATCGGCTCGCCTGCGATGTCGTCACCGTAATTGAACAGGCGGCAAACGGTAGGAGAGGCTTTAGCCTCGATTGTCGAGGCTAAAGCCTCTCCTACCGTAGCAAAACCCATAATCACACAATGCACAGCGGCAACCCCTTTGCCTTCATTGCTCCAACGAAACGTGCGGTGCGCAAAATGTAATTTGATATTAAGCTTTAATAACTCAGTCCACAAAATGGCGACCTGTTCGCCTTGGGTCAGGCTGTTGGTGGACACAAAGGCAACAGGGATTTGGAACAAGGAACCAAAAATAGCCGGACTGATATGGCTCCAATCGAGCTTGGCGCAATCAATCAGGGTTTTTCTGGCGGCTTCGTCAAAACAACATTCGGCCAAGGTGCCTGCAAACAGTTGGCCATTAATATAAGGAAACTTAGCCCGATGTTCGGGCAAGTTTTTTAAGCGTTTAACGCCGGTATAATTTGGATAGTCCTGTAAATAACTGTCATCCGGTTTATTTAAGGTATCAAATAAAGACATTAAGCTATGATGTAAATCTGAACCATCTTCCTGTGTATGGTTAACCAGATAATCGAGAAACACACCGTTTTCACCAAACAAGCCGGTATCTTCCGCAAACAGGCAAAACAGCAAACGCACCAGATAGGTTTCCAAATCTTTGCCGTTGTAACCGGTGGCTTTAATCGCATCATGCAATTTGGCCATAGTTTCTGCTGCTTCTTTATTGATATGTACCTGCTGTTCTATGGCGATGGTTTCATAGTTTGCCAAAAACAGGAACGGTTCTATTTGTTGCGGTAGGTCGGTTAGTTTAAGCTCAAGACGGGGCGCACCGGTGATGCGATTATATAAATGCAGGTTGGCAAAATCACTGACCAGAATATAATCCGGCCTGTCTTTATCGTTCATCAAGCTCACGTAACCGCTGGCTTGGATATAGGCTTCTTCCAGATCTTTACCGGCTGACTTCATCTCTATTAGTAGCGTGCCACGCAAAACGCCATCAGCCCAAATAGTGCTCGATTTCTTACTAACTTTATTAAGTTCTTTAAGTGGGTATTGCCAGTCAATACGATTGGGATTAATACCAAAGATGGCGCAAAACCCGCGCATAAAATCTTGATCGCGCTCTTTTTCTGAGGTAACACCCTCAAATTCCTTAGAGAATGCGCTAGCACGTTGACGTATGGTGTTTATACTAAGGGCTAGTGTCATATTTTTTAAAACTTAAAGGGGTGCTGATTTAATTAAATGTCCCTAAGCACAATACTGAGACCCGAATTGGTCAATTTTATTCCAAAATTGTTGCCACCGGTCACTTGTCTGAATCAATGCCCGTAAAGAGAGGATCACTTTTGCACCTTGTAGCTTCCA
>CAIMEB010000083.1 GCA_903839855.1 uncultured Methylococcaceae bacterium | reverse complement strand
TGGAAGCTACAAGGTGCAAAAGTGATCCTCTCTTTACGGGCATTGATTCAGACAAGTGACCGGTGGCAACAATTTTGGAATAAAATTGACCAATTCGGGTCTCAGTATTGTGCTTAGGGACATTTAATTAAATCAGCACCCTGCTGTTAAATCTTACCGGACAGACACCTCCATTCTGGCTAATAGGTGTATTACAAAAACTATCGGCTGCTGTTGTCCCCTTAATGTTGTTTTCTTTAGGATTAGCCTTGAGCTGGCGAGCTGTTACTGTTCGAAATATTCCTTATGTACTCCCCATCGTGCTAATTAAGCTATTCATAATGCCATTTTTTGCCATTATGTTAGTCTCACACCTCCCCATGGATGGGAGCTATAAAGCTGCTAGTGTATTAGATTTAGCCATGCCCAGTATGGTCTTGGGAGTTGTTTTTTGTGATCGCTACCGACTGGACAGCTCTCTGTATGCCATGACTGTAACAGTAACCACTGCATTAAGTTTATTAACCCTACCCTATTGGCATCACTCTCTTGTTAATGAGTTTATAAAATGAATCCAACACTTGAAATCTTCTCTCAGGGCGAAGAAATTGTTACCGGACAGACAGTGGACACGAACGCAGCCTGGTTGTCCCAGGAAGCTATTCATTGCGGCTTTACTGTCACCCGACATACTGCAGTCGGTGATAAATTACAGGATCTGATTAATTTATTACTGGATATTTCAAAAAGGGCGGATTGCTGTATCTGCACGGGGGGGCTAGGCCCTACGTCTGACGACTTAACCGCCGAAGCAGTAGCCCAAGCCTTTAATAGATCCTTGGAGTTTGACGAGATTGCCTTTGAACAAATCAAAGCCTTCTTTGTTCGTAGAAATAGAGTGATGCCTGAGGTTAATAGAAAACAGGCCATGTTGCCTCAAACAGCCACACGGATTGATAACGCCTGGGGAACAGCCCCCGGCTTTTCCTTAAAACACCAACGCTGCTGGTTTGTCTTTTTACCCGGTGTACCTTCAGAAATGAAGCCCTTATTTTTAGATCACGTTAAACCAGATCTACTGACGAGGTTTACTTTACAACCACCGCAGTTAGTCACGCTAAAAACCATAGGGCTGGGTGAGTCGGCTATTCAGGAACTCATTAAGAATATTCAAATACCTGTGGACGTGGAATTAGGTTTTAGGGCGGGTACTGAAGATGTACAAACTAAATTATTATTCCGGTTTGATTATCCTAAACTAGCTCTTACCGCTTTGGTCTCTGAATTTTCTCAGTCCCTAGGTGATTATATCTTTGCCATTGATGGCTTAGGTGAAGTCACTGATGATTTAGCGTTTGAAGTAGATAAACTGATGACTGCAAAGAATCAAACACTGGCAGTGGTTGAAACGGCGAGTTATGGACTACTAGCCGCAAAATGTGTCGGTTATGATTGGTTGGTTAAGGCGAGTTATGAACAAGCCTTGGTAGAGTCTACACAAGCATTAAACCCGACAGAATTACTGGATACAGCAAAACGCCTGGCGAGAGAAGTTCAAGAAAATCCCCGAGTCACAATGGTACTAGTGCAACTTTATAGTGGTGGGCAGGCGGCTTTAAGAGACAAGAATCAATCGCTTGGCGTGTTAAGTGTTTTATTGATCGGAGAAATGTTTTATGAAACTCATCATGAGGTCGTAGGCTCGATGAAACGGAAACAAAATCAGGCAGCGTTATTAACCCTGGATTTGTTGAGACGCCATTTGCAAAACAGACTTATTAAAACTAACCATTGCATCTAATCTTAATCAATCATTTCTTGCCTTTAGCTAGCATTGCCTACTGTGCATTAAAACTATCCCAATCCCCCCAGATGGCAAAAGTGGCACCGACTGATTGTAAATTAACGAATAACACCTTGCCATCCTCCGAGAAGGTCGAACCTGCAAACTCAGTAGCTTCTAAGCCTTTCGTTACATTCTTAGCGAAATCGGCTATTTTCCCATTGGGCGCAAGAATACGGATATAGTTATCTGGAGTACCACCCGCACTTGCATAATCACTATCTTCACAGATAAAGAGCAAATCACTATTCGGTTTTAAACAGATATTATCCGGCATATCCAGAACCTCCCGGCTCGGCGATTCAAACACCAAGGTCACAAAGCCACTCATCTTACCTTTACGCTCATAGCGCCAGATTTGCCCACCCTGATTATCACCACCACTGGTCGAGACAAAATAAATCCGCCCGTGCTTGTCTGCATAAGCCCCTTCGAGACGTGCAAAAGTGGCTCCACCTTGCGCCAGACCTTGTTTATAAACCGCATTTTCATCCAGATCAGCGGCAATAGGATCAGGGTCATTGATGGTTACCCAGGTGGTTTCAAAGCGTTGACCAACTTTTAAGCCCTTGCGCGTATCAAAAGCGCCTTTGCCTTTTATCTTTAACATCTGTAAAGTGCCGCCCTTTGCCAATTGTTGCTTGCTTTTGGGTAAAAACCGGTAAAAACCAGCCGTTGTCGCATCTTCGGTCAGATAGATAATGCCATTCTGTTTATCACAGGCTATCGCTTCATGCCTAAAACGTCCCATTGCTTTAAGCGGTACTGCGTCTACGGGGGCATTTGCTGAAGCAGAGACTTCAAAACAATAACCATGTGACTTGGGATATCCACCGGTCTGTTTAGTGGCACTTGGCTGACGAATCCCCTGACCCAGGGTTGTTTCTTCGCAGGAAATCCAGCTTCCCCAGGGGGTTCTACCACCCGCACAATTAACCAATGTACCACTCAGACTGACAAAATCTCTAACAACCTCAAGGGTATCAGGATTAATGACCAGGGTTGTCGTTCCACCGCCTGCTGTTTCATCATAAGGGTTAACACCAATCGCCGCATTGGGTTTAGGCGTTTCACCATTAGTCACTTCATGATTACGTACCAAACGGAGTTCATTACCCACAGTAAAACAAGCCATCCCGTCATGCAAGGTGGGGGTTTTATTACCATCTGCCATGAGAGAACCTGCTTTGCCCAGCACTTTATATTTAAAGCCTTTTGGCAAAGCCAGAAAAGTTTCACTGGTGTTTTCTGTTTGAGCAGGAATCAACTCACCAAAGCCTGAAGCACGTAATGAAAGCAATGAGCTATCAATAGAAAAAGCCATAGCTCTACGTTGTAACCCAGAAAAACCAAGCGCCACTCCCGCAGTAGCAGCCCCCAGTTGAAACATAAAATGTCGTCTATTAATCATAATACCCACTTTTCGCCATTAACTATAACTAATTGTTATTAAAGGATAATATTTTGATTTTAGAAGGATTATTCAAAGTCAAACTCCTCAAAATTCAATAAAATTCAATAAAGTACGCTCCCAAAGAGCGAATAATGGGGTCTAAAGAAGTATTTGTCAAACCGGGCTTGCTAACCCACCTTCGATAAAAAGAAAATCCCGCAGGCTCCATAATTAATCTTGATCGTGACCGTGTTGTCGGGTCAGCAACCCCATTGTGACTGCTACAAATAATCCGAACACAATCACAATGGTATTGATTGAAAATCCAACATGAATCATGAAAGCGTAAGCACCCAACATTAATATAATGCTAAGATTTTCGTTGAAATTTTGTACTGCAATAGAATGTCCAGACCCCATCAATTGATGCCCACGGTGTTGGAGCAATGCATTCATGGGTATTAAAAAACTGCCTGCCAGACTACCAATTAATATTAGCATCAGTACCGCTACTCGCCAATCAGTCACTAATACCATACCTAATACAACGAAGCCCATGGCTATTCCTAAGGGTAATACTTTTACAGCATGTTCTAATGGCACCGCTTTAGAAGCCACGACAGAACCAATAGCAAGACCAACGGCAACCAGTGCAGTCAATTGCGTTGCCTGCTCCAAATCGAACTTTAAAGCTAATGCAGACCATGCAAGAATAATGAATCGTAGACAGGTTCCCGCCCCCCAAAACAATGAGGTGACGGCAAGAGATACTTGTCCTAAAGGGTCTTTCCAAAGCAAAAGAAAACTTTGCCAAAAATCTGCTAATAAAAATCCTAGCGTTCGCTTTGTCAATTCATGCTCAACAGGTAGTTTGGGAATAAAATAATTCAGTAGCGCCGCCACAAAATAAAGTCCAAGCGTGACAAAAATGCCAAACTCGGGGGCTGTATCAATACCTCCGTTAAACTCAAGCTTACCCAGTTGTTGAATAATATGCTCATCAACCCGATGTCCTAACAATAAACCGCCTAATATGGCGCCCAGAATGATAGCAGCAACCGTTAGACCTTCCATCCAGCCATTTGCCCATACCAGTCGGCTGGCAGGAAGACACTCAGTTAAAATGCCATATTTGGCAGGTGAATACAAAGCAGCGCCAATGCCAACACAGCCATAAGCAAGAAGTGGGTGTATCCCTAATAACATACCAGCACAACCGACTATTTTGATACTGTTACTAATGAACATAACCTGCCCTTTGGGTAGTGCATCCGCGAATGCGCCGACAAAGGGCGCAAGCACGATAAAGGCGAATACGAAAAACTGTTGTAATACAGGGATTTGCCAAGAGGGTGCGGCCAAGTTTTTGAGTAGCGCAATAGCCGCGAACAGCAGAACATTATCGGCTAATGAAGAAAAAAATTGTGCCGATAGAATAACATAAAAACCACGATTCATTGGATGTGTGCCTCATGCGGTTGGCTAGGAACAAGGTGATTAAAAAACTGTTCGGCACAATTGACCCAAGAATAATTGAGCGCAAAACGTCGACAATCATTCGGATCTAATTTCAAAGCCTCAGTCATCGCTTTTTTTAAATCCTCATCAAGTTTACCTACTTTATCACTGGTAATGACATCCAAGGGTCCGGTTACCGGAAATGCGGCAACCGGTACGCCACTCGCTAAGGCATCCAACATCACAATACCAAAAGTATCAGTAAGACTTGGGAATACAAATACATCTGCAGATGCCATATATCTCGCCAAAGGTTCACCTGATTGAAAACCGGCAAAAACCGCATCAGGAAACTTATCCTTAAGCTCTTTGAGCTGCGGTCCATCTCCTACCACTATTTTTGTTCCGGGAAAATCCAGAGATAAAAAGGCCGAGATATTTTTTTCAACAGCGACTCTGCCAACAAACATGGATATAGGACGGGGCAGTGATAAAAAATCGTCATCTCTTGGATAATAAAAATCAGAATTTACACCACGAGACCAACGAACGAAGTGATTTTTAAATCCCCTGGCTTTCAAATCAGCTTCTACCGATGGGGTAGCCACCATGACTTTTTTAGCAGGTGCATGAAACCAACGTAAAAAGGCATAACCCATCGATATGGGAACTTTAAACCGTAAATTAATATATTCTGCAAATAAGGTATGAAATGAGGTCGTGAAGGATAGATTATGTTTTATACAGTATCGCCTCGCAGCTATTCCCAACGGTCCCTCTGTTGCAATATGAATACGTTGAGGCTTAAGCTCATCCAACTGCTGACTTAGTTTTCCATAACAGGCAACCGCCAACCGAATAGACGGGTAAGAAGGACAAGGAATAGTGGTAAATTGATCAGGAGAAATAATTGTAATGCGATGTCCCAATTGTTCTAGGGTTGAGCAAGTGTTCTGAATCGTTGTCACTACGCCATTTATTTGTGGATGCCAAGCATCGGTGATAAACGCAATTCTTAATGTCATAAAATCCCTAGATGGTATCTATTTCTGTTTAATAGTCGACAATAGCTGAGCGTGTGCATCAAAGCTATATATGTTCAGGGCTACCTGATCCGTTTGAGCTATCCATATTAAAGGGAGAATATGACGTTTTAATGAAATAATTTCAGACTGACGCCATTTCACGAACCTCGTGAAAAATTAAGCGAACGGTGATGAGTATTAACGCTCATCAAAGCTCAATACGAATTCCAAGCTCCACCACTTGATCAACCGGTATTTTAAAGAAATCAATGGCACTACTGGAATTATGGTATAAAAATCTAAACAACGCCCTGCGCCATTTCGGCATTGGACTTTTATTGCGAAAAGAGATTTGCTCGCTTCCGATGAAAAATGAAACTTCTTTTGGATCAAAATTCAAACCTTGCTGAGCACATAATTCCAAAGCCCGGCGTACATCTGCATTTTGTTTGAAGCCATAATACAGTTTTACACGGTAAAATATTTGATCTTGCCCAAAGGTTCTGATTTTTACTAAATGCGCTTCGTCAACATAAGGTGCATTTGTAGTGACAATCGTTAACACAATCACTTGTTCATGCAATACATGATTATGAGCCAGATTGTGCAACAACACTTGAGGGACACCGTGCAAACTTCTAGTCAAATAAATGGCAGTACCGGGTGCCCTCAGTAATTTATCTTTTACTTTTTCTTCAAAATCCTCGAATAATACCCGCCGCTCATCCATATAAGCCGAAAGCAACTCGCGTCCTTTAATCCATGTCGTTAACATTAAAAACAAAACAGTCGCCACCACCAGAGGTAGCCAACCACCCGTTGGTATCTTTACACTATTAGAAGACAGAAAAACAATGTCTATCGTCAAAAAAACCGACAAAAAGACCATACTTTTAAAATGGCTCCATTGCCAGAGTGCTTGAATAATAATAAATGCCAATAACGTAGTCGCCATCATGGTGCCTGTCACCGCAAGACCATAAGCAGAAGCTAATGCAGTAGACGACCTGAAGCTTAGCACCAGTATAAAAACCGACACCATCAACAACCAATTGATAGCCGGTATATAAACCTGTCCCTGCTCTTTGCCTGATGTGTGCAAAATATTCATCCGTGGACAATAACCTAAATGTATGGCTTGCTTAGTCATCGAAAACGCACCCGAAATAACCGCTTGTGAGGCAATAACAGTCGCCATTGTCGATAAAATCAGTAAAGGATACAGCGCCCAGGTTGGCGCCAAGAGATAGAAAGGATTTTGTATGGCCTCGGGATGATTAATTAATAAAGCACCCTGCCCGAAATAATTGAGCAGCAACGCCGGAAACACAAAACCGAACCATGCATAACGAATCGGTTTTAAGCCAAAATGCCCCATATCAGCATACAGTGCTTCAGCACCTGTAATCACCAACACCACCGCCCCCATAATCAAGAAGCCATGCCAGCCTAACTCAATCAGTACATGCACCGCATAATAAGGGTTGATCGCCATCAATACTGAAGGCTCTTCGATAATATTAATAATCCCCAAAACCGCCAGTGAACAAAACCAGATACACATGATAGGAGCAAAGAGCTTGCCCATCTTGCCCGATCCTTTGACCTGTAAAATAAACAATCCACCGAGTACTGCAATGGTAATCGGTAACACATACTCTTCTAGTGAAGGTGCGATAATCTGTAAACCTTCGACAGCACTTAGCACCGAAATCGCTGGAGTGATAATACTGTCACCGTAAAATAATACGGTACCCAGCAACCCGATAATAATAATAAAATGAATCTTTTTAGGATTATCTTTAGATCCCTGTAAAGCCAGCGCCATCAGCGCCATAATCCCGCCTTCACCCTTGTTGTCGGCACGCATAATAAATATTGCGTACTTAGTCGTCACCACCAGCGTTAACGTCCAAAAAACCAGTGATAAAGCACCTAGCACATGCGGCCTATCAATCGCCAGGCCACTTAGAAATACCTCCTTAAGCGCATACAATGGACTGGTGCCAATATCACCAAACACAACGCCGATAGCTCCAAGTATCAAGCCCGTTAAGTGTTCTTTAGATTGATTCTGTACGGTCATAACATCTTCTAATTAATGGTTCTGTGGTAAGAAAAGAATTCTATACAAAGCGATATAAAAAAGTTGTAAAAATATCATTTGATTCTGCTGATCTTGAATAATATCACCGATCACTATTATAACGACTAAACAACATTAAAGAGCAATTAGCAATGACGATTATGATGCCTTTTGGGGTGGCGGCTTTCCCTTGGACTGGCTGGGTGGTAACTTTCACTGGAATAAGCATTCACCCTCAGTTTGCTGTTTATGTGCTGATAAACAAACAGTATCTAGACATAGACTGCTGATAGCTCAACACCTGTCACGGTTTTTAAACCCTATATCCGCTTCTGAATAATCGGTTATTCCTTGTTATACAAGGAGATACGCCATCCTTAAGATAATATTTATCACTTGGTATGACCCTTGCTTAATTATAAAGCAGTTATACCTACTTTAAGAATTATTAACTGACAACAACACTAAGGAGTTTTCATGCGTAAATCGATACATAAAACGATTGCTAGTCTTTCTATAGCAGTTGCTGCCGCAGCTTCTTTTGCTGCCCAAGCACAGACCTTACAAGAAGCTGCAGATGCGGCTGGCGTATCTAAAATCAAATCAGTTGAGTTTTCAGGTACTGGACGCTGGTATCAATTTGGTCAGGCACCTAACCCTGAATCAGCTTGGCCTCCATTCGAGGTTAAAAGCTATACTGGCGATATCAATTACGAAACAGTCAGCGCTCGCGTTCAATCAACCCGTTTTCAGGTTGTTGAACCAGGTCGTTTCCGCCCTGCCCCCGTTGAACAACGTAACGACCAGTTTATCAGTGGCAACACCGCCTGGAATGAATCAACTACTGGCAACACAGCCACCGAACAACCTGCCCCCGTTGAACAACGTAACGACCAGTTTATCAGTGGCAACACCGCCTGGAATGAATCAACTACTGGCAACACAGCCACCGAACAACCTGCTGCCGTTGAAGAACGGGTAGCAGAAATCTGGTCTACCCCTCAAGGCTTTTTAAAAGCGGCTATCGCAAACAATGGCACTTCAAAACCGCTTAGCGACGGTATTGAGGTTTCATTTACTGTGGGTGGTAAATATCATTACGTAGGCACGGTAAACGCTAAAAATCAAGTCACTGAAATAAGCACCTGGATTGATAATCCAGTCTTAGGTGATACTTTGGTAGAAACCAAATTCTTTGATTACAAAGATTTTGGCGGTATCCAGTTTCCTAGCCAAATCGTTCGTACCCAAGGTGGTCATCCCGTATTGGATATTAATGTAGCAACCGCCAAAGCTAACCCAAATATTGAAATTAAAGTACCTCAAGATCTAACTAAAGCCCCTGCTGTTAATGTGGCTTCCGAGAAGATTTCAGAAGGGGTTTTTTATCTGACGGGTGGCACTCATCACAGTTTAGCAATTGATCAAACAGACCATATCACCATTGTTGAAGCACCTCAAAATGAAGAGCGTTCGTTGGCTGTTATTGCAAAGGCTAAGGAACTGATTCCTAACAAACCCATTAAGTACTTAATTAATACCCATGCTCACTTTGATCATGCCGGTGGCTTAAGAACTTTTGTGGACGAAGGTGCTAGCATTGTCACTTTGAAAGCTAACAAACCTTATTATGAAAAAGTTTGGGCAACGCCTCACAGCATTCATCCCGACCGTTTAGAAGTCTCAAAGAAAGCACCCAACTTTGTTGCCCTGACTGATAAATGCGTATTAGCCGATGAAAAACATCCTATCGAGATACACAGCATTGCTAACAATGGTCACAATGATGCGTTTGTTTTAGCTTACTTACCAAACGACAAAGTGCTTATAGAAGCGGATGCCTATACTCCATTAGCCGCAAACGCACCTGTGCCAACAACAGTGAATCCTTATTCTGCCAATCTTTATGAAAACATTCAAAAACTAAATTTGAATGTTGAAAAGATTGCTGCATTACACGGCCCACGTCTGGTTACTCTCGCTGATTTGCAAGCCTATATTGGCATACCACAGCAAGTAGCTGCGAAATAACTTCATGCTCCGATCAAGATAAAAGTGCAATGCTTTTATCTTGATCTTTTTTCAAACCCTCATGCTGTCTTAACTGATCCAACCCAAGTTGACAATCAGAAATAACAAGCCACCTGCGAACACGGCTGCCAAGACATCATCAATCATAATACCAAAGCCGCCTTCTACATGCTGATCTAACCACTTGATAGGCCAGGGTTTGATAATGTCGAAAATGCGAAATAATACAAAACCCGCTAATATAGTTTGCCAGGACAACGGTACAAACCAAAGCGTAATCAAATACCCCGCCACTTCATCCCAAACAATGCCACCAAAATCATGTTCACCTAATTTATTAGCCGCTTCATCACAAATCCAGATACCCACCACGGTGACCAGCACCGTTAACACGCTATAAATTAAAAGACTTTGAGTTTGATAAAATAACCAGTAAACAGGGATTGCCGCCAAGGTTCCCATAGTCCCAGGTGCTTTCCTGGCTAACCCTGACCCAAATCCAAAGGCCAAAAACAAAACAGGATCGGTTATGATTTGCTTAGGTGTTAATTTGTTTTTGCCGTACTCGGCATTAAGAAAAATGCTCATAACCTTTGCTACTAAAGGGTTGAAGAATACCCGACTTACGCACCCGTAAGCCAGACTGCGTTTCAATAACGCCAATTCTTGTACAGGGAATAGTGAGATGTTGCAGCTGTTCTGGACTAATAGTAAAACACAACTGATAATCATCGCCCGCTGTTAGTGGCAACGACCCATCACCGGTTTCATTAATATAAGAGAGTACTTCTGTCGATAAGGGTAAGGCCTCCCACTCCAGACAAGCCCCTACCTGACTGAGTTCTAAAATATGTCCTAAATCACTGGCTAAGCCATCAGAAATATCAATACAGGCATTCGCTACGGATTGTAAAGCCAAGCCAGCCTCAACCTGAGGTTCAGGGTGATTAAACTGTTGCAAAGGTCGCTGGGGATTTTCACACACATAACCTTGTTTGATTTTTAAACCCAGCCCGGCATCTCCAATGGTGCCGGTTAGATAAATAAAGTCTCCGGGTTTTGCACCCGAGCGTAACACTGCCTGACCCTTAGGGACTAGCCCCATCGCTTGTACGGTTAACGTTAACGAGCCTGAAGTGGTGTCTCCACCGATTAATTCAACGCCATATTTTTCTGCCAAGGTCAGAAAACCTTTAGAGAACGCCTGTAACCACGACTCATCCACCTGGGGTAAGGTTAAAGCCAGTGTCACAGACAGCGGCTTGGCGCCCATACTGGCGAGATCACTTAAATTAACTGCCAGTAATTTATGTCCTAAGTCTTCGGGATCAGTACCGGCAAAAAAATGCACATTCTCCACCATGGTATCGGTGGTGACAGCGAGCTGATAACCCTCAGGAATAGACAACAAGGCGCAATCATCGCCAATCCCGAGGTCTGTTGAAGCGTTCTTTACTTTTTGCCGGGTAAAAAACTGTTGAATGAGTGAAAACTCGGTTAGCGCCATTTAAGTGTTGTTTTGTGCCTTGCGTTTCGCATGGGCATTAATTTCCACAGTACGCTTTTGTTGGGCGACTTTATCTAAAATACCATTCACATATTTGTGACTGCCATCGGCACCAAAATACTTGGCCAGATTAATCCCTTCATTGATAATTACCCGGTAAGGCATATCCAAACGATTCAGTAATTCATAGGTCCCTATTCTTAAAATAGCACGCTCTACGGGATCAATGGTATCCACTGGACGATCAACAAACTGGGTTAAAGTCTCATCGATGATCTGTAAGTTTTTAGGTACGCCATGAAACAACTCCGTAAAGTAACTTTTTTGAGCGTCTTTTAGACGCTCTTCTTCCAGAAACTGACGATCAATTTCAACTAAACTCTGCCCTGTCATCTGCCATTGATACAACGCTTGCACAGCAGCCTTACGAGCATTGGTACGGGCTTGACTCATTAGGCTTCCAAATTATTAAATAAACTAACCATTTCAATCGCAGACAAGGCCGCTTCAGCGCCTTTATTACCTGCTTTTGTGCCTGCACGTTCAATCGCTTGCTCGATACTGTCTACGGTTAACACGCCAAAGCTGACTGGGATATTATATTGCAAAGAGATCGTCGCAATGCCTTTAACACATTCACCGGCTACATATTCAAAATGCGGTGTGCCACCTCTGATGACTGCACCTAAGGCAATAATGGCATCATACTTTTTAGTCGCTGCAACACGTTGTACAACTGAAGGTAATTCAAAGGCACCGGGGGCTTTTACCAAGTGGATGTTTTCTTTATCTGCACCATGACGAACCAGCGCATCAATAGCGCCTGCTTCTAACTGCTCAACAATAAAACTGTTAAAACGGGAGGCGACGATACAAAACTTACCACCCTGAACTAATAGATTTCCTTCAAACGTTTTTATAGTTGACATATTATTTCTCTACTTTAAATATACTAAAATTCTGTTTTCTAAAACCCCATGGGGTTCTGCTTTATTTTTCTACGTGTTCAGACACTTCCAGATCAAATCCAGACAGGCCGATATACTTCTTGTGCGTTCCTAATACCTTTAACTTATGCACGCCAAGATCCGCCAGGATTCTTGAGCCTGTGCCTGTCATCCGCCAGTCTGCCGCTTCAGAAGCACCTGACGCAACGACACCATTGTCTTCCAGCTGGTAGCGATGAATCAACTCAGCCAATGATTTACTGTCTTCACTTTGGCGAATGACCACTAATACACCGCGTCCTTCTTTGGCGATTTTCTCCATAGCGACTTTAATGGAGACGCTACCCTCATTACGTTTTGACGAGAATACATCATCCAGTAAATTACGGGCATGAACGCGTACCAGAACAGGTTCATCACCGGATACGTGTCCCATGACTAAGGCCAAGTGGACATTATTGTCGTTTTTGTCCTGATAAGCATACAAACGAAAATCCCCAAACTCGGTCGGGAAAGAACATTCGCTAATCCGTTCCAGAGTGTTTTCGTGTTGAATACGGTAATGAATCAAATCAGCAATCGTACCCATCTTAAGGTCATGTTCTTTAGCGAAGATTTCCAGATCAGGCCGTCTGGCCATGGAACCATCTTCATTCAAAATCTCTACAATCACCGCCGAAGGATCAACACCGGCTAACTTGGCTAAATCACAACCCGCTTCAGTATGACCCGCACGACGCAATACCCCACCGGGTTTAGCCATTAAGGGAAAAATATGCCCAGGCTGTACCAAATCATCCGCTTTAGCATCGGGAGCAACCGCACATTGAATCGTTCTGGCCCGATCTGCCGCAGAAATGCCGGTAGTGACTCCCGTTGCCGCTTCAATAGATACGGTAAAGTTGGTTGAGTGTGAAGTTTTATTCTCATTCACCATCAACGGCAAACGTAACTGCTGACAGCGTTCACTGGTTAAGGTTAAACAAATCAGTCCCCTGCCATAACGCGCCATGAAGTTGACGTCTTCAGGGCGAGTAAACGCCGCCGCCATCACTAGATCACCTTCATTTTCACGGTCTTCATCATCCATGATGATAACCATCTTACCTTGACGTAAATCGTCAATAATTTCTTCAATTGTATTCATTAGCCAAAAAATCCGCTCTTATGCAATAATTCTTCTGTAATACCGCTATGACTGTTAGCGGCTGCCTCGCCTTGCATTAAGCGTTCCATATATCTCGCCAGCAAATCGACTTCAAGATTAACCTCTGTACCGATAATCGCCTCACTCAGCGTCGTGTCTTTAAGGGTGTAAGGGACAATGTTAACACTAAAGCGGGCACCATTTACTTCGTTGACGGTTAGACTAATCCCATTAATACAAATAGAGCCTTTCTCGGCAATATATTTAGCCAGATTGTCGGGCGCTTTAACCGTAAATTTAACCGAGCGCGCATCGGCTTTTTTCTCAATCACTTTGCCAATCCCATCCACATGACCACTGACAATATGCCCGCCCATTCGGGTAGAAGGCGTTAAAGCCAGCTCTAAATTAACTGACATACCAATGGTTGCTGTCTTTAAGGTACTTCTGGACAAGGTTTCATTCGATACATCGGCAATAAATGACTGCGACCCTAATTCCACCGCTGTTAAGCAAACGCCATTAACGGCGATACTATCACCCAGCGCTACCCCACTTAAGGATAATTTACCCGTATCGATTTTTAAACGACAATCACCGGCTTTATGCTCAATGGCCGCTATTTTTCCAATCGCAAGAATGATACCTGTAAACATTAAACTCCTTTAACTCGCTGATGACAGCGTTAACTTTAAATCAGGACCCACCTGCCTAACCTCTCGCAAACTTAAGTTTTTCTTGTCGGCCATGGTGTGTAAACCGGGTATAGAAAATAAGCCACGACTTTGATCACCTAAAACACACGGGGCCATATAAACAATCCATTCATCGACCCAATCTCCCGCCATCAAAGCGCCATTTAGTATTGAACCCGCTTCAACCAGTACCTCGTTAACTTCCTGTTCTGCCAGGAACGCCATGACGGCTGATAAATCCAGGCGGTCATCTTTGGTCTCTAATTGATAGACTTCAAAACCGACGGCTTGCAATGCTTGACGCTTATTTAAATCGTTAGAGCCTGTTAGAATAAGTGACCGCCCTTCCAAGCCAGCCATCTTTGCAGTCAATGGCATCTTTAACTGAGAATCCAGAACCACTCTAATCGGCTGAAGCACTTCCTCAATACCCCGCACATTCATTTGTGGATCATCTGCCAGGACGGTATTGATGCCGGTCAAAATAGCTGAACTCTGCGCTCTTAAACGCTGCACATCCGCCCTGGCCTGGGTCGAGGTAATCCATTTACTTTCACCCGATGCCAAAGCCGTTCGACCATCCAGACTCATCGCCAGTTTGCTGCGCACAAAAGGGCGATTTTGAGTCATCCGTTTGATAAAGCCAGGATTTAAGGCTTGCGCATCTTTTTCTAAAACCCCACAGGTAATCTCTACACCAGCAGCGAGTAATTTTTGAAGCCCCTGACCCGATACCAAACGGTTAGGATCTTGCATGGCAACCACGACCCTAGCCACGTTAGCCTTGATTAAAGCATCACAACACGGGGGCGTTTTACCTTGATGACTACAGGGTTCCAGGGTGACATAAGCCGTTGCACCTGCTGCGTTTTGATCGTGCGGAACACTTTTTAAGGCATTGATTTCTGCATGTTCAAAGCCTGCTCTGACATGCCAACCTTCACCAATTATCACGCCATCCTTAACTAAAACACAGCCGACACGCGGATTGGGATCGGTGGTATAACGACCCTTCTTTGCCAACGCTATGGCTCTAGCCATGAAAAAAGCATCTGGTGAGTCGGTCATTATTTTTGTTTTAAACTTTCAATCATTTCAGTGAATTCACTCACATCCTGAAAACTTCGATAAACAGACGCAAAACGGACAAAAGCAACGTGATCTAATAAGCTGAGTTCTTTCATTACTTTTTCACCCAAGGCTTGTACCGGAATCTCACGTTCACCGGATTCCATTATTTCTTTCTTAATCCGGCTAATCGCCGCTTCAATGGCATCACTTGCAACCGGTCTTTTTTCCAGTGCCTTGAGTATGCCAGAACGTAATTTATGCTCTTCAAATACCTCTCGATTACCATCCCGTTTAATCACCCGTGGCATCACCAATTCTACGACTTCAAAGGTCGTAAAGCGCTCTTTACAGCTAATACACTCACGCCGACGACGGACCTGATCTCCTTCATTGACTAATCTGGAATCGAGCACTCGAGTCTCTTGCGCCCCACAAAACGGACATCGCATCGTTATATTGCTCTTTTATGCACCGACAAATCGGCCTGAAAAGTTAAAGCTGACTATTTTATAACATTTCATTAAGCCATCTGACTTTTATTTTTTGAAATGGGTTAGGCATAACAAGCAATGAGTTAGGCGGTGGTTGGAGTAAGCTGGGGAGGGATTGAACTGTAGTGGGTATCTAATGGTATGAAGCAGTCTGACCCAAGAATGCGGTTTTCTGGGGTCAGATTGGAGTTTGCTGGGGCAAGATAGTAGCTAGTTGGGGGAAGAATGGCGTTGGTAAGGGGGTGATTGGGGTAGGTCTTGGGAGACTTACAGTGTGTTAGCTACGATTAAGTGCGTTCTTGGGTGAGAAAATGGCATTCTGGGGTGAGAATACGGCATTCTTGGGTGAGATAATGACATTCTGGGGGCGAATGACTGTGTTCTGGGGTAGGTCAAGCCTGTTCTTGCCCCAGAGATGTTTAGTCTTGCTTTGGTTGATTGGGTTCTTGGGACGATCAAGTGTGGTTGAAGCGCGATAAGCTGTGTTTGTACTGCAAAAAACATTGACCTCAACGGTGGTTTTTCTGTGTTGTTTGACTAATTGGCTTTGAGAGATGATTTTTTTTGGGTAACTTTGCATTTTATTGCTTAAACATACAAACCGTTCCGTTAAAAATAAGCTAATTATCACATTTCATCCTACTTATGACTATTACCGGATTAAGTACTTCACGAAGTCGCTTTCTATGAAATATTCGATTTACTCTACCCTAGTAGTTGCCAACAAGCCAATGATTAATGGGTGGTACTCAGCAAAAATAGAGCATTACATTTGTGTAAAATACTGACGAAGCTGAGCTTTATATCGCTTGCGATAACGGGTCATATACGCCTCTAAGCGACATTGAAATGATTGTTTAATTTCTGGTTGCTCAGATAAGTCGAAAAGTTTTTGTGCTGCTTGTTCCGATCATATCGCCATTAAAAATATACGTAAAACGGTGTCGCTAAGGCGCGTTATGCGTAAACTACAAACTATGGATTTTTGGCGCACGATTTTGGTTGTTATTGCCCATTTTGACACGAATCCTCGCGGTCCTATTTATAAAAGTAAGCTATTCAGTAACGGTAACATCACGACATTTAATCTCATAATTGATAGCTAGTACCTCATGTAACTTTAAACTTCCTTCTACAAATGATAGGTATTCTTTCTGGTCTAAATAAATTAAATTTTCGACGAAAGTAATATCAGAAGATTCATCAAATTGCGCAGAATAAAAATTATCTATAGGATCGTTCGAATGAGTAAATATTCGATAGTGATTTTCTTCAAAAAATGCTTTGTAGGTTCCATTTTTATGCTTATTTTCCTTTAATACATTAGTGGCATTATTCAAAAAAACTATGTTTCTTCCTTTTCGATTTGTTTGAGTTGAAGCATAGATAATCGCATCAATGTTCGGTTTATAGTGATTAGCTAGATACTCGACTAATGCCTGAGTAGGCACATACTCTAGTGCTTCATTATTTGGATGTATAGGTTTACTAATTTCGTCGGAGAACTTTTGTAAAAAAGCAAGACGATCTTCAAGTGAATCAATATCTTCACTACTAGAAGTTGAATTTTTATCAGCGCCAAAAATCTGATCGAAATCATAATCTGGATTTATGGTCTTATCGAAGTCTATGCTATCAAAGACGGTTAAATCAAAAACAGTGATTGGTCGTTCTAACTTGAATTCACCACTTATTGCCATATCGCCCACCGGCAATCTAATTTCTGCAATACATGTTTCTAACTCAAATGCAGCATAGAAAACTGAAATTCCTGTAGGATTCATTCTACCATTAGTCGCAAGATGAACCGGAGGCGATGTTAATTCTTGAGTTGGATCACAGCATATTTTTAGTCTATCGTGAATAGAAGAAGCTTTTCTAGCACGATAAAAAATAACATTTTTTGGAATAATGCGTACTGCAGATATATTAGATTTATACTTAATTTTGTCGAGTCCAAAAAATATTCTATCTAACCAGCCTATTATTTTAATATTGAAAAATCTTGTTCGGTGTTTAATTTGGTTGCAAAAATCATCCCACAATTCCTTATGTTTAGTTCCATCGTTTATTTGCGGATATTTTTCTGAAACAGTGCAGTAGCTGTACATGGGTTCTTCATCTTTATATCGGCTACTACCTGACTCTTTTTCAGATAAAAAACAGACTAAATCAATATCTAAACTTCCTGCTGAATTATCTAACATTAACATTTCAGAAATAATTTCCGAAGGGGAAGAGGCGTCTTCGCACACTAAATAATTTTCTCTATAAATTTTATCTACTGCATCTGCTAAAGATTCTAAGCAAATACAATTACGTCTCCTACTGCAATAACTACATGTTTTTTGTTTTTTTTTAACTGCAAAAATATCCTTTTTTAGTTTATTATCTCCAGCGCATTCCGAACATACAAATTTTTGTAACCTTTTTTTGGCATCCTTCATTTACCGGTTTACACTTTATGCAATTCCTGGCTTTATAAAGTCATGAAAACGGGTTTCTTTCGATGTACAAATGAACACAAACCTTCAGTTCATTGTACAATGAAGGTTTATATCCATGCCATT
>CAIMEB010000082.1 GCA_903839855.1 uncultured Methylococcaceae bacterium | reverse complement strand
TTTACCAGAAAGGGATTTCACTGTCCAAAGTAGCGATGCGGACGATTGAAGCCAGACTGGAACGTAACCCAATCCTACCCAAATGGGACATCTTGATTCGACCCATCTAATGGGTAAATTAATTTCCGGAAATCACCTAATGCCTAGCAAGTGTTCACTCGATGAGATGATCTTGTCCAGTTTGTCTTGCTGGGACGGCTGCTTGATTTGAGCTTGCAAAAGATGGGCAAAACCGATGATGGCATTCATTGGGGTGCGGATTTCATGGCTCATGTTGGCGAGGAACATGCTCTTGGACTGGTTGGCGATCTCTGCATCCAGCTTGGCTTTCTCAATCTCGGCAGTGCGGGTTTCAACAAGTTTTTCGAGATGTAATTGGTAATTCTCAAGTTCCTTTTCGGTACGCTTTTTCTCGGTGATGTCATTCCACACGGCATGGATGAGGTTTCTATCGTCAAATTTGATAGACGTGTGTATGACGTCAGTAAAGAAATGTTCGCCGTTTTTCTTTATATGTTCCCACTCAAAGCGGTTAGTGCCTTCGGACAAGACTTTCTGATGCAGCGCTATCGCTTTTGTTGAAGATAATTGACCATCCGGTTGATATTCGGGTGATATTTGCACTGGGCTAAGCCCTATGATTTCTTCCATGGAGTCCATACCTAGTATTTGCAACGAAGCGTGGTTGGCATCAATAAACAGCCCATTTTCAACCAGCATCAAGGGCAGCTTGGATTCGTAGAACAATTTACGAAAACGCTCATCGCTCTGGCGCAGACGTTCTTCTGCTTCATGCCGATCGGTAATGTCAGAGGAAAAGCCGATCAGCGCCTGCGGATGATTACGCATTTCGATGGGCATCTTGACGGACCAGAAATAGCGGTTATTGCCGCTGTTGTCGGTCAACATTTCTTCAGACGCCTGCTTGACTCCGCTCAGGTACACTTTGCTATCTAATTCCATGACTTGCCGGGCTGTGTCAGGCGGCAGGATTTCAAGGTCCGATTTGCCAAGGATGTCGGAAACCGGGCGACCGAATTGATGGGCGACTGCCTGGTTGACGTAGAGGTAGCGGCCATCATGGCTCTTGATGTAGATATAGGTGTCGACATTGTCGATCACTGTATCCAGGAAGCGGCGCTGCTCCTCGATTTTTTCTTCGCTGCGCTTGCGCTCGGTGATATCCTGCACTGTGCCGATCAGGCTGATCGCCTTGCCCTTGTCGTCATAGGTAATATGTCCGAGACCATGCATCCAGCGCTCTGCACCATCGCTCGGCCGAATGATCTTGTATTCGGCATCAAAAGGTTTCTTGTTGTTGATTGAGTCCTGAAGCACATCGTGCATCGCTTGCACAAAATCCGGGTGCATTAACTTCACCCAGCCTTCATTGGTGTGCGGATAGTGCTCGGTGATCCCGAAGATTTCATCAAGGACGCTTGTGCTCTCAAACGTCGCTGCTTCAAGCGTATTGATGTAGCTTCCGATCCGGGCGACCTTCTGCGATTCGCGTAGCAGCTTTTCGTTTCTCTTGAGTGTTTGTTGTGCCCTTTGGTGCTCGGTGACGTCCAAGATAATGGAAAAAAGCAGGATCCGAGCGTCAACAATGATGGGCGTTGAACGCACTTCGACAGTCCGAATCTCGCCGTTGGCATGGCGGTGCTCAAAGATGAAGTAATCGCGTTCCTGCCGCACAGCGCGTCCCATCTCCGCTTCGATTTCCGATGGCGTCAATGTATTGATCTGGTCAATGCGCATGGCTCGCAGTTGCTCGACGCTGTAGCCATAGAAGCTAGCAGCTGCCGGGTTGGCGTCGACGATGACGCCGGAATCAGGCTCGATCAGCAGCATAACTGCCACGATGTTCTCGAACATTTGGCGAAAGCTCTGTTCACTCTTGCACAGGGCGACCTCGGTACTCTTCAACAAGGTTTCGCCTTGTTCTTTCTCCTTTGCTTCGGCTTTGATCAGATACAGTGTTCGTGCCAGCATGAAAACCAACGCAACCCCGAGGACGATAAAAACCAACCGTGTGAGCCCAAGATTGAGCTTGGCATCCTCAACCGTAGCGAGTGTACGCTGATCGACCCAGTCCATGAATTCACCAATCGGTCGCATGATGTTGAGCTTGGCTTGGTGATATGCATCGTCATACGGCAGACGCGGCGATTTGCCATCACGTATCGCCAGAATTTCCAGGTAGCGCGGTTTGTATATCGAGTTCCCCGTAGCAACGTAAGCACGCACCATCCAGGTCAAATCATCTGACGATTGCCTCAGTTCATCACTCAGTTCAACGGAAGTTATTCGCTGTTCGTTTGCTCGATTAACGCGCTCTTCGGCAGTGATATAGATACCGAAAGCAACAATGAAAAGCGTGCCAATAGCTGCGGTTAACCAAGTGCTGATAGCAGATTTTGAGAATTTTTGCAATATACCCCCCATAAAAAGCTATTGCGCTCCTGTTTTTTTAACAACTAGTGTTTTATTTAACTATTTTATTTATTGCGAGTTACCTTACCTCAGGTGGGTGCGGAATGTCGGTAAGATAAGTTCCAAGACTAACTTACTGCCAAAGTAAGCCAATAACAGCAGTATAAAACCAATCAAAGTCCATTTTACGGCTGTTTGTCCACGCCACCCATAAAGGCATCGGCCTGTTAAAAGTCCAGTAAAGATAATCCACGCGAGTATTGATAACACTGTTTTGTGTACGAGATGCTGAGCAAATAAATCCTCAATAAACAAAAAGCCACTTGCCAGAGAAAGAGTCAGAAACAAAATACCTGCGCCCACCATTTGAAATAACAAAGACTCCATGGTTTGTAAGGGCGGTAATGATTGAATAAAGCGCTTGGGTGGATGTCTTTTTAACTGTTGTTCTTGAAGTGCCAGTAAAATAGCTTGCAGTGCCGCAATATTCAACAGACTAAAAGCAATAATGGAGCTTAAAATATGCATGCTCATTTCCCAGTTATAGTGAGATAGGGATTGCATCTGATGGGAAAAATTAAGTTCCAGAGCTAACATGCCAGCGGCAATTGGAAAGATAGCAGACCCAAGCATTTCAACGGGTTTATTGAGACTGGCTATTAATAGAAGCCAGACAACAATCATGGCAATTAATGAACCTGTGCTAAAAAAACTAAAGTTAAAGCCGTTATTTTGCTGAAATAAGAGCCCAGTATATAAAAGGTGTGTCGTGGCCGCTGTCCATCCCAGATAAAGGGCACTGCGTTGCAATCGATGTTGATCAAAATCTTTGATTATTAGCAAAGTACTGATGAGGTAAGCACAAATAGATAGAATGGCTATTGCAGTGGCGTTCATGGGCTTATGATTAATTTTCGTAGAAACGGGGGGTTGCTAAGTTTACACAGTCTACAATGTTTAAAAGGTTCTGTTATTGCAACGGGTGCAAAGCGCTTCCTGGATATGGTAATATATCAGATTAAATAGTCCTAGCGCATTTGTACCAGCGGGTAGTTTTCTTAGTTTAAACCACAAAGACCTCGATATGTTTGATAATTTAACCGATAGATTAAGTAGTACACTTAAAAAACTTAAGGGTCAGGGGCGTCTGACTGAAGGTAACATTAAAGATGCTTTGCGTGAAGTGCGTATGGCTTTACTTGAGGCTGATGTATCGTTGCCAGTGGTTACTGATTTTATAGCACGTGTTAAAGAAGGGGCTTTAGGTCAGGAAGTACAGGCTAGCCTGAGTCCCGGTCAAGCGATGATTAAGCTGGTTCAGTCTGAATTGGTTAAAGTCATGGGGGCAGCTAATGAAGGTCTTAATTTAAATGCCGTGCCGCCCGCAGTTATTTTAATGGCGGGTTTACAGGGAGCAGGTAAAACGACGACAGTCGCTAAATTAGGTCGTTGGCTGAAAGAAAACCAAAACAAGAAGGTCGGTGTGGTCAGTGCTGACGTTTATCGACCCGCAGCGATTAAACAGTTGCAGATGTTGGCTAATGAGCTGGATCTGGATTTTTTTGAAAGTGATTTATCGCAACAGCCCGTTGATATTGCTAGAAATGCTATTGATGCCGCCAGGAAAAAATTCCTGGATGTCATTATTATCGATACCGCCGGTCGCTTGCATATTGATGATGAAATGATGGGTGAAATTAAAGCCCTTCATGCAGCGATTAACCCGGTCGAAACATTATTTGTTGTCGATAGTATGACTGGACAAGATGCGGCTATCACAGCAAAAGCTTTTAATGATGCGTTACCCTTGACCGGTGTTATTTTGACTAAAGCGGATGGTGATGCACGGGGTGGTGCGGCATTATCCATACGTCATATTACCGGTAAGCCCATCAAGTTTATTGGTGTTGGTGAAAAAACGAATGCGTTAGAGCCTTTTTATCCTGATCGGCTGGCCTCCCGTATATTAGGTATGGGGGATGTGCTGGGTCTTATTGAAGAGATTGAGCAAAAAGTTGACAAGGAAAAAGCCGAAAAGCTTGCCCGTAAAATCCAGAAAGGCAAGGGTTTTGATTTAGAAGATTTTCGTGAACAATTACAGCAGATGCAGACCATGGGCGGAGTCAGTTCCATGTTGGATAAGTTGCCTGGGATGAATAGTATCCCTCAGGAAATGAAAGATAAAGTGAATGATAAGGCCTTGGCGCGTCAAATTGCGGTGATTAATTCAATGACCTTTCAAGAAAGGCGTGACCCTGATTTAATTAAAGGGAATAGAAAAAAACGTATTGCTGCTGGTTGTGGTCAACAGTTGCAAGATGTTAATCGTATTTTAAAGCAGTTCCTGATGATGCAAAAAATGATGAAGAAGTTTAAATCAGGGAATATAGCGAATATGGCACGCGGTATAAAAAGTAATATGCGTGGCATGAGAAGATAGTTTTTTACATATTTAACAGATAGTTATGCGAAAATTACGAAGTAGGTGCTGAATATTTCCAATTTATTCTTCACTTATAGCAAAAATCGCGTAAAATGTGCAGATTAACAATGATCAAATGTATTTGAGGATATTAGATGGTAACCATTCGTCTTTCAAGAGGCGGCGCTAAAAATCGCCCTTTTTATCACGTTGTAGTAACTGATAGCAGAAGTGGTCGTGATGGCCGTTATATTGAACGTGTTGGCTTTTTTAATCCATTAGCACGTGGTAATGAAGAAAGATTACGTTTAGATAGTGAGCGTGTTGAATATTGGAAATCCAATGGTGCGCAAGCTTCTGATCGTGTTGCAAAATTAATTAAAGACACCGTTAAAGCAGCGGCCTAATATTTTGTTTAGGCCACAACACATAAACGTTGGGAAGATCTCTGGCGTTTTTGGTGTCAAAGGCTGGGTAAAAGTATTTTCTTTTACCTATGATAGAGAAAATATCATACATTATTCTCCCTGGTTATTAAAGAAAGACAGCGAAACCAAGTCGTTTAATGTTATTGATGGTCATCTTCAGGGTAAAGCCGTTGTTGCTCAGCTTGAAAGTATTAATGATAGGGATCAAGCTGCTAGTTTAATGGGTTGGGATATTTTTATATCGCCCGGTCAATTACCCAAAACAGCAAAAGATGAATATTATTGGTCTGACTTGATTGGCTTGCGTGTTGAGACAACTTTAGGTGTTCAGTTAGGCGTTATTGAAAGCTTATTAGAAACCGGTGCAAACGATGTTGTTGTTGTTAAAGGTGAGCGTGAGCGGGCGATTCCGTTTCTGCAAGGACAGACGATAATTAGTATTGATTTGGATTCAGGAATAATGGTTGCGGATTGGGATCCTGACTTTTAATTACTTTGATGCGTTTTGATGTAGTTACATTGTTTCCCGAAATGATAACAGCTGCAGCCAGTTACGGTGTAACAGGCAGAGCCATTGAGCGTGAAATAGTTAGTTTGTCCGTATGGAATCCCAGAGATTATACTGGCGACAAGCATAAAACGGTTGATGATCGTCCTTATGGCGGTGGCCCCGGGATGGTTATGAAGTATCAGCCTCTGCATGATGCTGTGAATCAGGCAAAGTTGGCAGGTAGCAAGGATACTAAGAAAGTAGTGTACTTAAGCCCTCAAGGTAAGCCCATTACACAGCGTTTATTATCAGAAGCCTGTCAGATTTCCCAGTTGATTTTAGTTGCGGGGCGTTATGAAGGTGTTGATGAGCGTTTTGTTAACAGGGATTGTGATGAGGAGTGGTCTGTTGGTGATTATGTGATTAGTGGCGGCGAGCTGGCAGCTTTAGTCGTGATTGACGCTATTACGCGTTTATTGCCCGGTGTTTTGGGGCATGAGCAATCTGCACAACAAGATTCTCATATTAATGGGCTCTTGGATTATCCTCATTTTACCAGGCCTGAGCAAATTGAAGACTATTCAGTACCTCAAGTGTTATTGAGCGGTAATCATGCTGATATTGATAATTGGCGAATGAAGCAGGCCTTAGGTAGGACTTGGCAAAGACGACCTGATTTATTAAAGAATAAGAATTTAAGTGCAGAACAGAATTATCTGCTGCAACAATTTAAAAGTGAAGTTGAATAGGGTGTGGTGATGAGCAATATTATTGAAGTATTGGAAAGAGAGCAACTAAGACAGATTCCTGAATTTAATCCAGGTGACACTGTTGTTGTTCAAGTTAAAGTAAAAGAAGGCGAGCGTGAGAGAATCCAGGCTTTTGAAGGTATCGTGATTGCTAAACGTAATCGTGGATTAAATTCTGCTTTCACCGTCAGAAAGATTTCACATGGTACAGGCGTTGAACGTGTTTTCCAGACTCACAGCCCTTTGATCAGTGAGATTACTGTCAAACGTCGTGGTGATGTCCGTCGTGCTAAATTGTATTATTTACGTGATTTAACCGGTAAAGCGGCTCGTATTAAAGAAAAACTTTAGGTCGTTTTTGTTATACGGTCGAAAAAAGGCAGCTTATAGCTGCCTTTTTTTATGCTTGACGCTGTCTTTTTGAGCAGAATACAAGTTGTGTATTAGTTTTTTATAAAAATATAATTTTATTTATCCATTAAAAATGACTAAACAAGAAAAGTCTTTAACAATGACAGTCCTGATGACACCGGATATGGCAAATTTTTCGGGTAACGTTCATGGGGGTTCTTTATTAAAATTATTGGATCAAGTGGCTTATGCTTGTGCCGCAAAATATTGCAAAAGTTATGTCGTTACTGCGGCATTGGATCAGGTTTTCTTTAAGCAGCATGTTAATGTGGGTGAGCTGGTGACATTTTTTGCCCGGGTTAATCATGTTGGTCGCTCCTCAATGGAAGTTGAGGTTAAAGTGGTTGCAGAACATTTAAGGACGCATGAAAAGAGACATACGACTTCGTGTTTCTTTACCATGGTAGCCATTGATGAGCAGGGTAAATCGTTTGAAGTTCCCCGCTTACTATTGGAAACTGAGGCAGAAAAAAAGCATTATGAGGCGGCTGAAATGCGTAGAGCCATGCGTCAGGAAAGCTTAGAAAAAAGTCGTGCACTTTACGATGAAATATCTGAGGATGAGTTTTAAGTGGTACTACAAGATAATTTTGAACAATTGCCTTTAAAGGATTTTGCAGAGAAAGCGTATCTGGATTATTCCATGTACGTTATCCTTGATCGCGCTTTGCCCCATATAGCAGACGGTTTAAAGCCTGTGCAACGGCGCATTGTGTATGCGATGTCAGAACTGGGTTTAACGGCTACTGCAAAGTATAAAAAATCAGCACGTACCGTAGGGGATGTATTGGGCAAATATCATCCGCACGGTGATTCGGCCTGTTACGAAGCCATGGTGCTGATGGCGCAAAACTTTTCCTATCGATATCCCTTAGTAGATGGTCAGGGTAACTGGGGTTCGCCTGACGATCCAAAGTCTTTCGCGGCGATGCGTTATACGGAATCTCGGTTAACAGGCTATGCCAACTCGCTGTTAAGCGAGTTGGGACAGGGTACTGTTGAATGGTCGGATAATTTTGATGCGACTTTAAAAGAACCAATATTGCTTCCAGCCAGATTGCCAAATATTCTGCTCAATGGCACGATGGGGATTGCAGTAGGGATGGCAACGGATATACCCCCGCATAATCTGCGTGAAGTAGCCGCTGCTTGTATTCAGTTATTAGATGATCCTGATAGTCCTTCGGAAGCGTTGTTTAGACATATCAAGGGGCCGGATTATCCGACTGAGGCAGAAATTATTACCCCTGTCGAAGAGATACAAAAGATGTATCTGAGTGGTGGTGGTTCTATAAAAATGCGTGCCATTTATGAGCAGGAAGAAGGCGTTATTGTTATAACTGCTTTGCCTCATCAAGTGTCTGGCGCGAAGTTGATGGAACAAATAGCGGCGCAGATGCTAGCAAAAAAATTGCCAATGATTGAAGATCTTAGGGATGAATCTGATCATGAAAATCCTACCCGCTTATTGATCATTCCTAAATCTAAACGTATTGATGTTGATGCGGTTATGTCGCATTTATTTACTACGACAGATTTAGAAAAAAGCTACCGTGTTAATATGAACATGATAGGCTTGGACGGTCGACCTAAAGTGAAAGGTCTGAGAGATATACTGGTTGAATGGCTAAGTTTTAGAACTGAAACCGTACGTAGACGTCTACAATATCGCTTGGATAAGGTATTAGCGAGGTTACACATTCTGGATGGCTTATTAATAGCCTATCTGAATATTGATGAAGTCATTGCCATTATTCGTAATGAAGACTATCCCAAGCCCGTTTTAATGCAGCGTTTCGGGTTGACTGATATCCAGGCAGAAGCGATATTAGAGCTAAAGTTGCGACATCTTGCCAAACTTGAAGAGATGAAAATTCGGGGTGAACAGGATGCGCTGGAAAAAGAACGGGCTTCATTGGAAAAGACCTTGGCTTCAAAGCTTTTATTAAATCGTTTAATTAGAAAAGAAATTGAGCGAGACGCCGAGCAATATGGTGATGAGCGTCGTTCGCCTCTTGTTTCAAGAGAGGCTGCTGTTGCTTTAGAAACCACTGCTTTAATTAGTAATGAAGTATTAACTATTATTTTATCTCGGAAAGGTTGGATAAGAGCCGCTAAAGGCCATGATATTGAGGTAGAAAGCTTAAACTATAGGTCAGGTGATAGTTATCTGGATGCGGTAAAAGGTCGCTCAACACAGTCTATTTATTTATTGGATTCAACCGGGCGGGCTTATAGTACTTCATCTCATGATTTGCCCTCAGCACGTACTCAAGGCGAGCCGTTAACCGGACGGTTAAATCCTCCCGCAGGCGCCTTATTTACGCATTTATTAACGGGTAACCCTGAGGATTGGTATGTGTTAGCCAGTCATTATGGGTATGGTTTTAGGGTTCAATTAAAAGACTTAGCCAGTAAGAATAAAGCGGGCAAGCTATTAATCACTTTGCCGGAGGGTGCTAAAGTTCTTAAGCCTGTGCCTTTTCAGAACGAGTCTGAATTATTGGCGGTTGTTACCCTGCAAGGTCGCTTGTTGATTTTTCCGGTGGCTGATTTGCCCGCCTTGGGACGCGGTAAAGGTAATAAACTGATACAAATCCCGCCAGTAGATTTGCAGTCGGAAACAGATTATGTTGTTTCAGTCTTATCAATCCCAGAGGGTGCTACGTTAAAAGTGCTTTCGGGAAAGCGCTTTTTACTTCTAAAAGCAGCCGACATAGTCCATTACACCAATAGTCGTGCGAAACGAGGTACTGCTTTGCCTAGAGGCTTTCAACGTGTTGAAGGTTTAGAGATTGGGAATGGTGGATAGTCGTTGCATCCTATGTACTCAGTCCCCCTCTTTGAAAAAGAGGGGGATAGGGGATATCTAATATTAAATGTCTCTAGCGAGCTTTTCAGCATATCCTGTGTAATTACGCGGGGTTAATGCCAATAAAGTGGCTTTAGCGTCTGCTGGAATATCTAGTTTTTCAATAAATACTTGCAGTTGTTCAGGCGTAATGCGTTGACCACGAGTGAGTTCTTTTAGTTTCTCATAGGGTTTTTCAATGCCATAACGTCTCATGACTGTTTGTATGGGTTCGGCAAGCACTTCCCAGTTGGCATTCAGGTCGGCTTCAATCGCATCTGTGTTGATTTGGAGTTTTGATATGCCTTTTAAACTGGCCTGGATAGCAATGCTGGTATGCGCAATCCCTACCCCGATATTTCTTAAAACGGTAGAATCTGTTAAGTCTCTTTGCCAACGAGAGACGGGTAGTTTCTCGGCTAAAAAAGAGAATAAAGCATTAGCAATCCCTAAGTTTCCTTCTGAATTCTCAAAATCAATCGGATTAACTTTATGCGGCATGGTAGATGAGCCGATTTCACCAGCAATAGTTCTTTGTTTAAAGTAACCCAAAGAAATGTAGCCCCAGATATCCCGATCAAAGTCTAATAGGATGGTATTAAAACGCGATAAGGCATGGAAAAACTCGGCAATATAATCGTGTGGTTCAATTTGAATGGTGTAAGGATTCCATTGCAAACCTAAGGACTCAACAACGTTTTTGGAAAACGCCTCCCAATCAACGTCTGGATAAGCAACACAATGAGCATTATAATTACCTACCGCACCGTTTATTTTACCTAATAGGGGAACCGCTTGAAGTTGTTGTTGTTGACGTAACATGCGAGCGGCAATGTTAGCGAATTCTTTGCCAACGGTGGTGGGTGTGGCTGATTGTCCATGAGTTCGAGACAACAGGGGTTGATCCGCTGTTTCCAGGGCTAACTTTCTGAGCGCGTCTATGCAATCGCTTATTTGAGTCTGGATGACATCACGACCGTCTTTGAGCATTAAGGCATAAGATAGGTTATTAATATCTTCTGAGGTACAGGCAAAATGAATAAACTCACTGACCTGTTTCAGTTCAGCACACCCGGAAATCTTTTCTTTTAGCAAGTATTCAACCGCTTTAACATCGTGGTTAGTGGTCTTTTCTATGTCTTTAACACGCTGTGCATCCGCTTCAGAAAAGTCATCGATAATGCTATCTAACAAGTTGCTTGCCGTGGCACTGAAAGATGATACTTCTTTAATCAGCGGATGATTTGCTAAAGCTTGCAACCAGCGTACTTCAACTAATACCCGATAGCGTATCAGGCCGTATTCACTGAAGAGGGGACGAAGCTCTTCTACTTTATTGGCATAACGACCATCGATTGGGGAGATTGCGGTTAATGCAAAATGAGTCATAATGTGTATCCTGATAATACTGATGTAATGTTTCTTAATTTTTATTGTATTTGCTTTCTATAATGCCGCCACCCAAGCAAATATCACCGTTATAGAAAACGACTGATTGTCCTGGTGTAATGGCTCTTTGCGGCTGATCAAATGTAGCCCGACAACAGTTGTTATCTAAAGGTTCTAATAGACACGATTGATCCGCTTGGCGGTAGCGGGTCTTTGCACGACAACGTAGCGATTCTGTTAACGGTTTATTGTTACACCAATCCAGTTGACTGGCTTCTAAGGTATTGTGCAGCATAAGAGGATGATCGTGTCCTTGACCAACCAGTAATATATTATTTTCGAGATCTTTATCCAACACATACCAAGGTTCATCAGGGGCGTTTTTAACACCCCCGATGCCTAAGCCCTGACGTTGCCCTAAGGTGTAATACATTAAACCAATGTGTTTGCCAATAGAATTACCTTCAGGGGTACGCATTTCTCCAGGCTGAGTGGGAAGATAACGTTGCAGAAACTCAGTAAATTTACGTTCACCAATAAAGCATATACCGGTACTATCTTTTTTTCGACTATTGGCGAACCCCGCTTTATAGGCCAATTTTCTTATTTCTGGCTTATGTAGATGGCCGATAGGAAACAGTGTTTTGGATAGTGCCTTCTGTCCTAAAGTATAAAGAAAGTAGCTTTGTTCTTTATTGGGGTCTAGGCCTTTTAACAGTTGGAATTCATCTGCGTTATCCGGTCTTGTGGAAACACGCGCATAATGACCAGTGGCTATATAGTCAGCGCCTAAGTCATCAATCGCATAATTTAAAAAGGCTTTAAACTTAACATGTTTGTTGCAGAGAATGTCTGGATTTGGGGTGCGACCGGCTTTAAATTCAGAAAGAAATACTTCGAATACCTCGTCCCAGTATTCTGTTGCAAAATTAACTGTTATTAGCGGGATACCCAGTTTGTCACAGACTTGTTGGGCATCAGCTAGATCTTCCATAGCCGTGCAGTATTCCGTGCCGTCATCTTCTTCCCAGTTTTTCATGAACAAGCCGGTGACCTGATGCCCTTGTTCTAAAAGGAGTAAGGCGGTGACAGATGAGTCGACACCACCGGACATACCGACGATTATGTTTTTACTCATGGTCAAGGTCTAAAAACGATTTCAATAGCGATAAGGGATAGCGATGACCACTTAAGTATTCATCTATACCGATAAGCACTAAGGGACTCCGTAAACGATGCTGTTGTTGGGCAACTTCATCACGGGTCAGCCAGTGTGTTTTTATTATACCGTCATCTAAAGGTTGATCGGGATTATAACTGTAGCAGTTACCTGAGAAACAAACTCTAATAAAAGTTGAAGATTCCGGATTTCTACGCCAGAGTTGTATGGAAACAATATCAACAGGTTCGAAGTGCCAAGCTGTTTCTTCATTAACCTCGCGTTTGACGGCGGCAATCAGATCTTCGTTCTGTTCAAAATGTCCAGCAGGCTGATTAATTTGTAAGCCACGGGGGGTTTCCTCTTCAACCAGTAAGAAACGATTATTTCGTTCTATAATTGCAGCAACAGTAACATGTGGTTTCCAAACCATTAGTAATTTCCAGCTTTAAAAAGGTGGGTATGTTACTAGATATTATGAAGTTATGTTGATAAAAAAGTTAAAAAGAGTAAAGTTAAGAGCGTAGTGTTAAATAATACTGGAGTCATTTATGTTTTTTTGTAATTTAATTTGTTATATATGTAGGCTTGAAATACACTAATATTGGCACCATTACGAAAGTTCACTGTATTTTAATTTAGATAATATGTCTGATTTTGATCCGCTTAAATTTAATGACGATGACTTGGCTGTTCAAGAAGCGAGGCCGCAACTAAAAAAACCGCCTCTCTACAAAGTCATTTTATTAAATGACGATTTTACACCGATGGATTTTGTCATCGAAATTTTGATGGATTTCTTTTCTATGCCTGAAGAAAAGGCAATTCAAGTCATGTTACAGGTTCACACTCAGGGAGTGGGTGTGTGTGGTATCTATTCTAAAGACGTTGCAGAAACAAAAGTCTATATCGTTAATGATTATTCACGAGAAAATCAACATCCATTGATGTGTTCAATGGAAGAAGTATAAATTTGGAGAGCTTATGTTAAGTAAAGAACTTGAAGTTACGTTAAATACTGCTTTTAAAAATGCACATGATAAGCGACATGAATTTATTACGGTTGAGCATTTATTGCTTGCATTACTCCATAACAGTGCTGCAGAAGTGATAATGAAGGCCTGTGGATGTGATATGAAAACCTTGCATGACCAATTGACACAGTTTATTGATGAGACAATATCTTTAATTCCGTTAGGAGTGAAGAAGGATACTCAGCCAACACTTGGTTTTCAACGAGTCTTGCAGCGAGCTGTTTTTCATGTGCAGGCCTCTGATAAAAAAGAGGTAACAGGCGCTAATTTATTTGTTGCACTGTTTAGCGAGCAGGACTCACACGCTGTGTATCTATTAAACAAGCAAGATATATCTCGACTTGATGTGGTCAATTATTTGGCACATGGCATTTCGAAAACTGATCAGGGTCACGAAGACTCCAATGAACAGGCTTCTGAAACAAATCAGGCTGACAGTGAGTCAGGTAGTCCCTTGGATAAATATACGACTAACCTTAATAACGAAGCATTACAAGGTCGAATAGATCCATTGATCGGAAGGGAGCTTGAACTTGAGCGTACTATTCAGACCTTATGCCGACGACGCAAAAATAATCCTTTATTGGTTGGTGAGGCGGGTGTTGGCAAGACGGCTATTGCCGAAGGATTGGCTAAAAGGATAGTCGAGGGTGACGTGCCTGAAATTTTAAAGAAGAGTATTATTTATTCTTTAGATTTAGGGTCGTTGGTCGCGGGGACCAAATACCGTGGAGATTTTGAAAAACGCCTCAAGTCTTTAATGAATCAGCTCAAGAAAGAACCGAATTCTATTTTATTTATTGATGAGATTCATACGATTATTGGTGCAGGATCGGCTTCTGGAGGTGTTATGGATGCCTCAAATCTGATTAAACCCGTACTGGCTTCTGGACAATTACGTTGTATTGGTTCAACCACTTATCAAGAATATCGAGGTGTTTTTGAGAAAGATCATGCGTTGGCGCGTCGATTCCAAAAGGTAGATGTTGTTGAACCTTCAGTTGAAGATACTATTTTAATTTTAAAAGGTCTTAAGTCCCGTTTTGAAGAACATCACAATGTTAAATATTCGGCTGATGCATTGCGTGTTGCTGCCGAGTTATCAGACCGTTATATTACTGATAGACATTTGCCAGATAAGGCCATTGATGTTATTGATGAAGCGGGTGCCAAGCAGAGAATGACGACTGAAGCCGATAGAAAAGAAACCATTGATGTTGCTGAAATAGAAGATATTGTTTCAAAAATTGCTCGTGTACCGGCAAAATCGGTATCTTCTAATGATATAGATAAGTTGGCCAATCTTGAAAAGAATCTCAAGATGTTGGTGTTTGGTCAGGATGAAGCTATTTCCGCGTTAGCTTCAGCAATAAAATTGTCACGTGCTGGTCTTCGTGATTCTCAGAAAACAATCGGCTCCTTTATATTTGCTGGACCTACCGGTGTGGGTAAAACAGAGGTAACACGTCAATTGGCTAAAGTGCTTGGGATAGAGTTGATCCGTTTTGATATGTCTGAGTATATGGAGCGTCATACCGTTTCTAGATTAATTGGTGCGCCTCCTGGTTACGTGGGTTTTGATCAGGGGGGATTATTAACGGAGCAAGTGACTAAGCATCCCCATGCTGTTTTATTGTTGGATGAATTAGAAAAAGCGCATCCCGATGTTTTTAATTTGTTACTACAGGTAATGGATCACGGTTCATTAACTGATAATAATGGTCGTAAAGCGGATTTCCGGAATATTATTCTAGTCATGACGACTAATGCGGGTGCAGAGGAGGGGAGCCGTGCTTCCATAGGATTTACTCAGCAAGATCACGCAACCGATAGCATTAAAACGATAGAAAAAGGTTTTTCACCTGAATTTCGTAATCGTTTAGATGCTATTATTCAGTTTAAACCCTTGGATATTTCAATCGTTGGGCATGTAGTTGATAAATTTATTTTTGAGCTGGAAGCGTTACTGACCGAAAAGCAGGTTACGTTAGCGTTAGATACAGACGCCCGTTTGTGGTTAGCCGAACAGGGTTGCGATCCAAAAATGGGTGCGAGGCCAATGGCGCGATTAATTCAGGAAAAAATCAAGAAGCCTCTGGCTAATGACTTGCTATTCGGCAAGCTCGCGCATGGGGGGCATGTCAGAATTTATGTGGATAAGGGGGATATAGCTTTTGCTATCGAAAGTAGTGACTGGGCTGTTTCTGAAGCTAACTCTTAAATAAAGACGTTTGCCTAGACAAAAAAGTATGCGCTGATACTCGTTGTTGTAATGAGTATTAGCGCATACGGAAAGTGATGCGGCCTTTGGTTAAATCATAGGGAGTCATTTCAACTTTAACGCTGTCACCGGTCAAAATCCGGATGTAATGTTTGCGCATTTTGCCTGAAATATGAGCAGTTACAACGTGTCCGTTTTCAAGTTCGACGCGAAACATAGTATTCGGAAGCGTATCGATTACTTTACCTTCCATTTCAATTTGATCTTCTTTTGCCATTTTTATTAAATCTCAGTTATTAAAGCCGCTGATTATAGCATAATCTGGTTTTTAACAATAGAACAACAGCTGGTATTTGTTTTTATACCGTTGTTATTTCAACCCATTCGGCATCAATCAGTAATTGGAAAGGTTGATAATTACTTTTGTAGGCCATTTTTTGGCAGTCTTTGATCCAGAAACCCAGGTATAAAAATTCTTTTTGTTGTTGCTTTACTTCTTCAATTTGCCATAAGACGGCATAAACACCTAAGCTGTAGTTTGAGAACCTAGGTTCAAAAAAAGTGTAGACTGCAGACCAGGCTTGATCAAATTGATCAATGATAGCGATACCCGCTAGTTCATTATTGATAGAAAACTCTACAAAAACAGTATTGCACCATGAACTGCCAAGAAACTTGAGGTAATTCTCAGGGCTTGCATTAGCCATTTCTCCATCATTGTGTCTAGCTGTTTGATATCGCAGATACATGTCGTAATGAGCCTGCTCAAAAACAGGCTGTTTGATAATCGCTTTTGTATTGATATTTTTACCTAAACAGCGCTTTTGATTTCTGGTGTGTTTAAAGTTAGTAACCGCTAGTCTGATGGGTATGCAGGCAGAACAATGCTGGCAATGTGGGCTATAAACGTGATCTCCACTGCGACGGAAACCTTGTGTCATTAATCGGGCGTACACGAATGGGGTTAATTGATAAGCCGGATGAACAAAAAGGGATTGAGCTTGATGATTATCCAGATAACTACACGGGTGTTTCTGGCTTAATATTAAAGGAATGGACTTCATTTAGAATGCCAGGCCGAAGGACTGGGTGCCAGATCACAATATTTATCGAGTAAATGCCTGAATTCAGTTCGAGGGCAATTGATTGCACCAAAGCTTGCTAAATGGGTTGTGTGAACCTGACAGTCAATCAATTGGTAGCCCCAGCGTTTAAGCTGTTCAGCCAACTGTGCGAAAACAACTTTCGATGCATCCGTTGTGATGTGAAACATGGATTCACCAAAAAAAACCTGTCCTAGAGCAACGCCATACAGTCCACCGACTAATTGACCATTCAGCCACGCCTCTGCTGAGTGTGCATAACCTGCTTTATGTAGGTCGGTATAAGCCTGATTTATGTCTGGTGTTATCCAAGTCCCTGTACTTTCTTTACGGAGATCTGCGCAGGCCGTAATAACCTCCTGAAAAGCCTGATCGAAAGTGACGACAAAGGCATTTCGCCGGAGTGTTTTTTTTAAGCTGCGTGAAATGATAAGTTGATCTGGGAATAATATCAATCTAGGATTAGGTGACCACCAAAGGATAGGTTCATCAGGGTTATACCAAGGAAAGATACCTTGTCGATAGGCATTTAACAAGCGCCTTCGAGATAGGCAGCCACCGATTGCGAGTAATCCATTGGGATCCCGCAAAGCGCTATCCACATGAGGGAAGTCTTGCTCTGGCTGGCGAGGGTCAAGAGCTATTATTTGCATACTTATATGTTTCTTAGTTGTTCGCTCAGCTTCTGTCAAAGTATGCACAATCAAATGCGCTTGGTTCGAATGGATTTTCTTCAATGAGCAGGATAACTTGAATGATCCCGCCTTAAGCGGGATCATTTATAAGGCATGTAAGGAACGGTGTATTATTTACTGCGACGCTCTGCGACAATAGCCGTTAAACAAGATACCAACGCTATACCTAAAATAGCCAAGCTACCATCAATCTCAGGTACACATACTGGTGCCGGATCAGCGTGGACAAAAAAGCTAAAAGTAGCTAATACAGTGAAAAGCATGATTTTGGCGGATTTACTCATAATTTATTCTCCTAAAGCAATATTTTTTAAATCAAAGATGAAGTTCAGATTGGTGTTAAGTCTAAAGAGTGTTAATGATTCAATTAAGAGCAAAGAGCCAGATTGTTAAATCTATCAATAACGTCTATGATATTATCGTAACGAAGCTTAGTTGTCAAAGAAGTTAATAAAAACAGCAGGAAATCATGATCTCGTAAGGGTTAGTGAACTCATGACGGTTACCGTAAAGAAGGACTGGTTATTAAGTTGCCTAGTGCATTGCCAAAAGAGGTACCTAGTTTGCCAGCCATTTTATCTAGAAGGCTAGTTTCCTGTGCGTAAATAACCAGTTTTTCAGCACCAATGATATTTTTAGCTACGTAATCATCATTGCCATACGCATCTGCCACACCCAGTTTAACCCCCGCTTCACCTGTCCAAACTAAACCAGAGAACATTTCAGGCGTTTCTTTTAAACGATCGCCACGGCCTGTTTTAACGGCGTTTATAAATTGCTGATGAACCTGATTCAACAAATCCTGCATAAATTGAGTTTCATCACTTTTAGGAGGAGAGAAAGGGTCTAGCATGGCTTTATGTGTTCCCGCTGTTAATAACCTACGTTCTACACCTACTTTTTGCATAATATCCACAAAACCAAAGCCATCCATAATAACGCCAATTGAGCCAATTAAACTGGAGGGATTAACAAATATTTTATCGCTGGCAGATGCAATGTAATAACAACCCGACGCGCAAATATCACTGACTACCGCATAAATAGGTAGAGATGGATGTTCTTTTTTTATGTTTCTAATTTCTTCATAGACATAATTGGATTGAACAGGACTGCCACCGGGCGAGTTTGAGTGTAGAATAATGCCTTTAGTCTGACTGTCTTTAACAGCTTCTCTTAAGCTTTTGATGATATCGGCAGCGTTAGCGTCTTTATCTTCAGCAATAACGCCTGTAACATCAATAACGGCGGTATGATGACTACTGTCCCCATCGAAATTCTTCTTAACTTTCGGGTAAATGCTTATGCCAAAGATGGCGAACAGATAAACAAAGAATAACGATTTAAAAAATACATTCCAGCGTCTTGATCGGGTTTGTTCCTTTACTGCGGCTAAGGCTAATTTCTCTATTATTTCACGTTCCCAGTCGGATGTTCTGCTGGGTTCTGATTTGATATAAGGGTCTTGTTGGTTTTGCATGATTTTTTAACCTTAAATATGGTTCAGTAATTCAGTAGGTTGTTGCAAGCACAATAAGGGCTGATATTGTTGCAATAATTCAGGGGGTTGTGCGCCACAAGAAACGGCAATAGACGATATAGGGGTGTTTTGTGCCATTTGCAAGTCAAACACAGAGTCACCGACCATAACGCAACGTTCTTTGGGTATTTGGGTTTGTTCGATGATTTCCAGAAGCATTTTTGGGTTGGGTTTAGACGCGGTTTCATCGGCACAACGGGTCATGCAAAACAAGTCTTCTGTACCAGTACCCGATAGCGCAGCTTGTAAACCCGACCGGGTTTTACCGGTTGCAACCGCTAATTGATAACCCGATTGTTTTAAGTGTACCAACATATCATAAACACCGGGAAATAAATCATCTCGTCCGAGTTGTTTTGATGAATAATGATCTCGGTAACTGTTAGCCAGGTGTATCTGGGTTAGTTCATCGGCCTCTGGAAACAGAGTGAGTACTGCGTTTTCAATGCTTAAGCCGATGACATCCTTTGCCGCTTGATTCTCGGGTACAGGAAATCCATAAGCTGAAGCCGCTTGCTGTAGGCTTTGCGTAATCCAGTCTATGGAGTTAATGAGTGTTCCATCCCAATCGAAAATAATTAAATCAAATTGATTTTTCATTGTTAAGTAGCTGGATTAAATGATTTGGTAAAGGCGCGGTAATCCGCATCGGCGCCTCGGTGACAGGGTGTAAAAAGGTTAAAGTTTCGGCATGAAGAAACATGCGTTTATAGCCTTTATTTTTAAATAGCTTATTGACTTCATCAACACCATAGCGTTCATCGCCCACAATAGGGTGACCCAAGCTGGCAGCATGAACCCGTATTTGATGGGTACGTCCCGTTTTGGGTGAGGCTTCCACCAAGGTTGCATTTTGAAAGAGTTGTAAGCGTTTGAATAAGGTTTCTGCCGCTTTACCCGCTTGGCTAATGACAACTATGCGTTCTCCTCCTTTGCTGATATTTTTTAATAAAGGTGCGGTTACGATAAGTTTTTTTCTTTCCCATCGACCTACCAATAAAGCCTGATAGGTTTTTTGAATCTGGCTATTGCGAAATAATGCCTGCAACAGTCGTAAAGCACTGCGTTTTTTTGCAATCAGCAGGCAGCCTGAGGTATCTTTATCGAGTCGATGGACGAGTTCTAAAAAGCGGGCTTCGGGTCTTATTAAGCGTAGTCCTTCAATAATGCCCGAACTGACGCCACTGCCTCCGTGTACAGCAAAGCCAGCGGGTTTATTTAGAATAATGAAACCATCATCTTCATATAAAATACCGTCTTCCAAGGCGGCTTGTAAACCTTGCGGCACATAAGATTCTTCAGTGCGTTCAGCAACTCTGATAGGGGGGATTCTGATGACATCACCCGCCATCAATCGATATTTTACGTCGACACGTCCCTTGTTGACGCGAACTTCCCCTTTTCTGACGATTCTATAGATTCTACTTTTAGGCACACCTTTTAAGCGGGCAATTAAAAAATTGTCGAGACGCTGATCATTATTATCTTCAGTAATTTCAACGTAGGTGACTTGCGGTTGTAGGGGTTCTTCTATACTCATGGTGTAAATAATACCAGTATCTTGTAAAAATTGATTCTTTAAAATTGATGAAAGGCAATAAGGTTGCTATATTAGACAAGTTTTTATAAAACAGACTTAATGCTCAGCGGATTTCATCAAAGAAACTGACTATGAGCTACTTATGAAGATTAAAATAACACTATTGCGTGGTTAATGCTTCATTATACGATTTTCGGGTTCATCGTTCGACCCTAGACGCACGATTATTTAAAACCTGTTTAAAACAGAATTTACTAGTTAAGACTAAAAAAAATTAAATTAGCATCTGTTACCGCGGTCTGACTTCATCTAATTTGAAGCCAAAAATGACGACAAATAACGCAGATGATGGAACATAAGACCGTAAAACTAAGTGGATAGCTTCTCTTAGATCTATCACTTCATGTTTGTATTGACATATAATTTGATGCAATAAACAAAAAGTCTAGTTCAGTAAAATCTGAAAATGGAGCAGGGAACTACAAGGATATAAAATGAAAAGAATGCTTATCAACGCTACGCAGGCTGAAGAACTGCGAGTCGCTTTGGTAGACGGTCAAAAACTTTATGATTTTGACATCGAAATCCCTTCAAAAGAACAAAAGAAGTCGAATATATACAAAGGCATCATCACCCGTGTAGAGCCTAGCCTGGAAGCGGCATTTATCAATTACGGCGCTGAAAAGCATGGTTTCTTGCCGTTTAAAGAAATATCTCCGCTTTATAGACAAGCTCAGAATGGGACAGAAGACGGTCGTCGTCCTGCGATTAAGGATATGATCAAGGAAGGTCAGGAAATCATTGTTCAGATTGAAAAAGAAGAACGGGGTAATAAAGGCGCTGCGTTAACCACCTACATCAGCTTAGCGGGAACTTATTTGGTTTTAATGCCCAATAATCCAAAGGCAGGGGGGATCTCCAGGCGTATCGAAGGTGAAACCCGTAGTGATCTACGCGAGGTGATGGCGACTCTTGATATTCCTGAGTCCATGGGGTTGATCGTCAGAACCGCAGGGTGTGGCAAAAATGCTGAAGAGTTGCAGTGGGATTTAAATTATTTATTACAACTCTGGGAAGCAATTGAGCGCTCATCCACTGAGCAACGGGCACCTTTTTTGGTGTTTCAAGAAAGTAACGTCATTATCAGAGCATTACGTGATCATTTACGAGGCAACATAGATGAAATTCTGATTGATAATGAAGACTCCTTCAAATTGGTTCAGGACTTCTTAAAAGAAGTCATGCCGCATTTCTTGCCCAAAGCTAAACTGTATCAAGATGCAGTACCTTTATTTAGCCGTTATCAGATTGAGTCTCAAATTGAGGTGGCTTATTGCCGGGAAGTCTCGTTGCCTTCAGGTGGTTCTTTGGTGATTGACCATACTGAAGCGCTAACCTCTATTGATATTAACTCTGCTCGTGCGACCAAGGGCAGTGATATTGAAGAAACGGCTTTAAATACCAATCTTGAAGCAGCCGATGAAATTGCCCGTCAACTTAGACTGCGTGATTTAGGTGGCTTGTTTGTTATCGATTTTATCGATATGTTATCTAACAAGAATCAACGGACAGTTGAAAATCATCTGCGTGATGCCTTAAAAATAGATAGAGCCCGTATTCAAACCAGTCGGATTTCCCGCTTTGGTTTGTTGGAGATGTCCAGACAAAGAATGCGTCCTTCTTTAGGTGATGCAACTCAGTTACCCTGTCCGCGTTGTAAAGGCCAAGGAACTATTCGTAATGTGGAGTCGGTTGCTCTGTCGGTATTGAGGGTTCTTGAAGAAGAAGCCATGAAAAAAGGTACCGAAAAAGTGATTGCGCATTTACCTATTGAATGTGCGACTTTTTTGTTAAATGAAAAACGACATGCCATTGAGCAAATTGAAACACGCTTGAAGGTCGGCATTATTATCTTACCCAGCAAGCACCTTGAAACACCCGCTTACGATATTGAACGCATTAAAGAAAAAGAATTTGTTGACGATAAACCTAGTTATCTACAAATAAAAGCAGAGGAAATCTCTATTCCAGAATTTGCGCAACAAGTTAAGCCTAAAATTGAAAAAGCTGCAGTTAAAGAATTCTCACATGAGACCCCTGTTCCAATACAAACTAAAAATGAAGCAGCTAGCCTGATTAAGCGTTTCTGGGAAAAGCTGGTGGGGTGTTCTAGTTCTGAGCCTGAAACGAAAGTAGCATCAGCCCCGGTTGTTGAAAGACTGAATACGAACGACGATACTTCATCTAACAGAAATCGCAATAACAATAGACGTGGCAGGAATCAAGGGTCAAAATCTCATGACACCCGTCCTAATCGTCCACCTCAACAAGAGCGAAATGTAACGCCCGAATTAAGCAAAGAACCTAAGGAAAATAAAGAAGTTAGGGATAATAGGGAAAATAAGGAGAGTAGTGAAAGCAGAGAACCTCGTGCTAACCGGAATATGAGAGGTCGGGGACGCAATGTACGACGAAATCTTGCGCCTGTCAGTCAGTCAGAAGATGCGGCGATCGAAGTTGTTAAAAGCGATATAATAGCTGTTAGCGAAGTGGTCAACACTGGGACGGTGTTGGTTAGTGATGGTAATGAAGCATCTGTTGTTTCGACCGATGTCCCAGCGAAGTCATTAGAAAGAAAGAATAGTCGAAGAGGGCCTAATCGTAGGAGGCCCCGTAACCCTAATTACAAGCGTGTTGATCATGAAGGGGGGGAGACGAATGCTGCGAGCCATGAAGGGAGTGAAGTCTTTTCAGGTGAGACTAAAGCGGAACCCATTCGGTCTTATGATAATGATTTCGCTCAGCGAGTAGAAAGACGAGAACGTGCTGAAGCTCAAGCATCTGTTCAAGGCGTCACCCCCGCATACGTCTCTGAGCCTGCGCCGGTTATTGTTGTCGCACCTGTGATGGCTCCTGCTGTTGTACCAGAGCCACGGTCAGTTGTTGAGTCGACGCCTGCTCCAGCCCCGGTGTCTGCTCCAAAAGTCGTAGAATCATTCAAACAAGACGTCGATAACGAGTAGTCAATTAAGTCCTGGGGGGGTTAATATCCCCCAGTTACTCCGCCTTATTTGTAGCGGACGTCTACGGCTTTCGCCCCAAATAGCCACTTCAGTTTCGCAAGTAATTCATCTGTCGGCTGTATTCTCCAAGCATCACCTAATTGAACTTTAGCCTTGGCTTGTGCTGAGGTATAGCTGATATTCACTGGGCAAGCACCGCCTTTAAAGGGACTGAGGGTCTCACTTAACTTTTCAATAAAACGCTGGGGTTCTTCGCTGCTGTTGGTTACATTCCAGTTAATGTGCAAGCCTCTGGCAAAGCTTTCTCTGGCTTGATCAATAGTATAGAGCTTTTCAACGGTGAGGCGTAAAGCGCCTGAAAAGTTATCGATAGCCAACCCACCTTCGGCAATCAACAGATTATCACGAGTGAAAATATCTCGATATTGATCATAAACATCCCCAAACACAGCACATTCAAGTCGACCAGACTTATCATCCAGTGTGGCAAAGCCCATGGTTTTGCCATTTTTGTTTTGGCGAGTTCGAATTTCTATCACCATTCCTGCAACACGAGCCTCCATTTTTCCTCGGGACACCTGTAGTGAACTTATTTTTCCATGGGTAAAATACATTAACTCGGGTTCATACTGATCAATTGGGTGTCCAGTTAAAAATAGCCCTAAAGTTACTTTCTCTGCCTCTAAGCGTTCTTTATCAGACCAAGGTTCAACCGTAAGCGTGTAGGCATCACTCTCTTTAGTGTCTTCTAAGGCTTTGGTTTCGTCACCGATGAGAGAGAATAGGTCATTCTGACCTGTTTCGGCGGCTTTGCTATGTTGTTCAGCTACCCTTAGGGCCGTTGGCAACTCTGCCAAATGAGCCGCACGATTCGGATCAAATTCATCAAAAGCACCGGCACGAACCAAGGCATCCAGTACTCGACGATTAAATTTGCGTAAATCAACACGTTTACATAAGTCATAGAGACCTAAAAAAGCGCCGTGTTGCTTACGTTCTATTATCATATCTTCTATTGCGGCTTGTCCGACACCTTTAATAGCCCCTAAGCCATAGACGATATGATTGTTATTATTGGCAGTAAAACGATAATCGGATACATTGATGTTGGGAGGCAGAATAGCCAATTTCATTTGTCGACATTCTTCAATTAATATGACCACTTTATCGGTGTTGTCCATATCAGAAGAGAGTACTGCCGCCATAAATTCAGCGGGATAATGCGTTTTTAACCAGGCCGTTTGATAAGCAACCAAAGCATAGGCGGCTGAATGGGATTTGTTAAAACCATAGCCTGCAAACTTTTCCATTAAGTCGAAGACATACGTGGCTATCGATTCATCGACCTGATTGGCAACGGCGCCCGTGGTAAATTTCACCCGTTCTTTAGCCATTTCCTCAGCCTTTTTCTTACCCATAGCCCGCCGTAACATATCCGCGCCACCCAGCGTGTAGTGAGCGAGTTCTCGGGCGATTTGCATCACTTGTTCTTGATACAAGATAACCCCATTGGTGGGCTTAAGGATGGGTTCTAGCAAAGGGTGCGCATATTCCGCTTTTGCTCCGTGTTTTACATTGATGTAGTCATCAACCATTCCAGATTCTAAAGGCCCTGGTCGGAACAGAGCCACTAACGCGATAATATCGTCAAAGCAATCGGGCTTTAGTTTTTTAATCAGCTCTTTCATACCTCTGGATTCAAGCTGAAATACCGCCGTGGTTTGGCCGTTTTTTAATAACTGATAAGAGGGTAGATCATCTCTAGGAATCGTTGTAATATCAACCAGTGCTTCACCGCCTTGCTGTTTTTTATAATTAATCGTTTGTAGAGCCCAATCAATAATAGTCAGCGTACGCAAGCCTAAAAAGTCAAACTTAACCAGTCCGACCGCTTCAACGTCATCTTTGTCAAACTGGGTGACCAGATTGCCACCCCCTTCTTCACAATAGAGCGGTGTAAAATTAGTTAACTTGGTCGGTGATATCACTACCCCACCGGCATGTTTACCGGCATTTCTGACCGTACCTTCGAGTGTTAAGGCCATATCAATGAGGGTTTTTACCTCCTCTTCGGTGTCATACAAGTGTTTAAGATCGGGACTGTCTTGCAGGGCTTTGTTTAGCGTCATGCCAATTTCAAAGGGAATGAGCTTTGCTAGTCGATCGACAAAGCCATAAGCAAATCCCAACACCCGACCAACATCCCGAATAACCGCTTTAGCGGCCATAGAACCATACGTAATAATTTGAGCTACGTGGTCACGACCGTAATGACGTGCGACATAATCAATCACCTCATCTCGCCTGTCCATGCAAAAATCGATATCAAAGTCCGGCATCGAAACCCGTTCAGGGTTTAAGAAGCGTTCAAACAGTAAATCGAACTCGATAGGGTCTAAGTCCGTAATCTTAAGAGCATACGCCACTAAAGAACCTGCTCCTGACCCCCGACCAGGGCCAACGGGAATATGTTCGTTTTTAGCCCATTGAATAAAGTCCGCAACAATCATGAAATAACCGGGGAAGCCCATTTCAGTGATCACTTTAAGTTCGGTTTCTAAACGATCAAGGTAGACTTGGCGATTCTCTTCGTCTGTGCCTTTTCCGACGGCTGGATAATGCAACAAGCGCTCTTCCAGGCCTTTTAGAGACTCATTCGCCATCAACTCACCTAAGGTCATGCCTGCCGGTACCGGAAAGTCAGGCAGGAAGTTTTTACCCAGGGTGAGTTTTAAATTACAACGTTGAGCAATATGCACTGTATTTTCTAAAGCTTCAGGAATATCAGCAAATAACGTCAGCATTTCTGCTGTGCTTCGTAAATACTGCTGTTCAGTGTAATCTTTAGGGCGGCGAGTATCATCCAGAACGCGCCCTTGATTAATACAAACCCGTACCTCATGAGCCGCAAAATCCTTTTGATAAATAAAGCGAACATCATTCGTAGCTACAATCGGTAAATCAGTAGCCAGAGCTAGGTCAATAGCGTGTGCAATATAACGTTCTTCATCGGGGCGACCGACGCGCTGTAATTCTAGGTAAAAACTGTTCTTAAACAGGCTTCCCCAGTGTTCTGCCAAGCGTTTTGCTTCTTCAAGGTTATCGGCTAATAAGGCTTTGCCTATCTCACCTTGCATAGCGCCGGACAAGGCAATTAAGCCGTCATGATTCGCCTCTATCCATTCATGTTTAAGCATTGGTATGCCCTGATGCTGACCTTCTTGATAGGCTTTTGAAATTAATTCAGTCAGCGTAATATAGCCGGTGTGGTTATTTACCAGTAGCGTTAAGCGATAGGGTGTGGACGGGTCTTCGGGATTAAAAATTAATACATCGGCACCGGCAATCGGTTTAATACCCAGTCCTTGCGACGCTTTATAAAACTTAACCAAAGAAAAGAGATTGGCATGGTCGGTGACCGCAACTGCGGGTATATTGAGTTCTGTTAGTCGCTTGACCAGCGGTTTTATTTTAACGATACCGTCGACCAAAGAGAATTCGGTATGAACTCTTAAATGAATAAAGGCTGGTTGCATGTGTTGGACTCAATAAATTCAGAGTTACATTTTAACACACTGAACGGTTATACTTTTCAACTGCGCTGAGCTAACCTCCGCAACTTTTAACATTCAAGGTAAAAAACAATGACAGACTATCAACATATTTTACTGGCGGTTGACTTTTCTGAACAAGCTCATTATGTTGCAGAAAAGGCCAGATCACTGGCTAATCAATATCAGGCTAAATTGAGTATTGTGCATGTGTTGGATAATATTCCAATGCCTGATACAAGCTATGGGACAGTTATTCCGCTGGATCAGGATTCACAAGATAAATTGTTGGAAGTAGAAAAAGCCAAGTTGATGAGCCAAGGTGATCAGCTCAACGTTGATTTTTCGAATCGCTGGTTACTGTGGGGGATTCCAAAACAGGAGATCATCCATATTGCCGAACAAGAGAAGGTTGATCTGATTGTGGTCGGTTCACACGGGCGACATGGTTTAGCTCTGTTGTTGGGGTCTACAGCCAACAGTGTTCTACATTATGCAAAATGCGATGTATTGGCGGTTCGGTTACGTGATAACTAATCTGCTTTGTTAGCTTTTTTGTTTAGTCTCGTCTTGATCAAGTCGGGATTCATCACAGCCTTTTTGATAAAAAACCAGAGAAGGTTGGAAGGCTGTGATATCAATAGTTAGCGATGTTTCTTTTTGAAACTCACTGACTACGGAAGTGGCAGCATGACGGAAGTTAGCAACAAGTTTAGAGGCTAATTTTTGTTGAGTCTCATCTTCACCTAATGAGAAGGGGTCTTCAGCCAGGTTGGTTTCATCGATTGCTGCCTGAAGTACATTGCCCGATAGGTCTTGTATTTTAGATTCAAATGCACGGAATATAGCGGTGCCTTTTTCACGCTTTATTCGTTCAATATCATCAGTGTCCGCATAAAGAAGAAATGCACCTTTAGCGCCTTGATACTCATTTTTACAGATGCCCCCATCCATGATTTTGACCAGTTGTAATTGTCGACCTTCTTTCATGAGCGTCATTGGTGGGGTTAGCCCAATTACTTGACCTGACTGTGAATTGGCTGCGTTTGAATTATTTTTTTCTGGGATAGCAGTATATCTCACTTCTGTTTGTTTGACTTCTTGAGTCGAACAAGCTGCCAAGGTAACGAATAATAAGTAAGGTAAGAGTTTTAATTGGGCGTTCATGCTTCGCTTGTTACTGACAGAAAAAGGTTATAGTGGAGTAATTATAATACGTAACGTGTTATTTTATTAACGAAATTATTTTGGTATTTTGGTTTTTATATCCTACAAATGAAATAATATGATTAGGTCGGCAATATCAAAGTTCAATTCTTTAGATAATTCGAAAGAGTTCTAGATGGAACAACTGCTCTTGAGGCATTTAACACCGCACTGCTTTCTCATAAAAAACTTACTTGCTTGAGCATTGATTATAAGGTCAGACACTCAGATCTCTGCATCAAGCCAATTTAAGAAGTCTATACAAAACTATTGTGAAAACCAATAAGATAAAGCTGAAAAACGTAACTTCTCATTAATTGCATCGGGGCGGCGGGTAAATTTAATAATCTTCTTCTTAGGTGTAAGTGCGTTAAATGCATGTCACATACATTGGAGGATTTTGGTAAACTGTCAACTGGAAAATGAGAGGCGCCAATAACTTAATCTTATGTATAAAACGAAACCAGACCCATCATTAACGTCTTTGCCAACAGGTATTGCTTATATTATTTCTAATGAAGCGGCTGAACGCTTTAGTTATTACGGGATGAGAGCCATATTATTGGTTTTTATGACACAGTATTTATTGAACGCATCCGGTCAACGGGATGTGATGTCAGATAATGAAGCCCAAGGGTATTTTCATTTGTTTGTATCGAGCGTTTATTTTATGCCGTTGTTAGGGGCTTTATTGGCAGATGGCCTATTAGGAAAATATAAAACGATTATTTTGTTATCATCGCTGTATTGTTTAGGTCATTTTGCGTTAGCGATTGATAACACCCGGATGGGCTTATTATTGGGACAAGCACTGATTGCTATTGGAGCCGGTGGGATTAAAGCGTGTGTGTCTGCACATATTGGTGATCAATTCGGTGTTGGCAATCAGTATTTGATGTCTAAAGTCTATAGCTGGTTTTATTTTTCGATTAACCTGGGTGCCTTTAGTGCTATGTTGATTATACCCTGGTTACTGCAACAGTATGGGGCAAGTGTTGCTTTTGGTGTACCTGGGGTGTTGATGTTATTGGCAACGCTCATTTTTTGGTTTGGGCGTTATCGTTTTGTGCATGTTCCTCCGGCGGGGCTTGGTTTTATCAAGGAGATGTGCAGTCAGGTCGGCTTAACGTGCTTTGCTAAGTTAACTGTAATTTATACTTTTATTGCCGTGTTTTGGGCACTGTTTGATCAAACAGGATCTTCTTGGATTCTACAGGCTCAAAAAATGGATCGTATGGTGTTGGGTATTGAATTACTGCCTTCACAAATTCAAGCGGCTAACCCTTTATTCATTATGCTTTTAGTGCCGTTGTTTTCTTATGTGATCTATCCCTTGTTGAGTCGAATTTTGATCTTAACACCGTTGATAAAAATGCAGATCGGTTTATTCATAACGGTGATAGCTTTTGCTATACCGAGTATTTTACAAATGCAGTTGGATGAGGGGTTAACACCTTCTATTGTTTGGCAATTATTAGCGTATACTTTATTAACCTCTGCGGAAGTAATGGTTTCAATTACTTGCCTAGAGTTTTCTTATACTCAAGCGCCCAAAACCATGAAGTCTTTTATAATGGCTTTTTATTATCTATCTGTGGCGGTGGGTAATCTGTTTACCAGCGGGGTTAACTTCTTTATACACAATCCAGATGGAACCAGTCAATTGCCAGGTGCTCGTTATTTCTGGTTTTTTACGGGTTTAATGTTACTAACCGCCGTGTTATTTATATTCGTCAGTCGTCGTTATCAAGAAGATGTTCAAGTTAATACATGATAAGGTCATTAGTGTATAATTCAGCCACTCTATTTTTCTGATAATTTCAATAGAAACTCATTTATTTTTAGTAAGGTCGATTTATGATTATTAAACCCAAGGTTAGAGGTTTTATTTGCACTAACGCACATCCACAAGGATGCAAGGCAAATGTAGAAGAACAAATTGCTTATATCAAAGCAAATGGACAGCTAGCCAAGCAAACAAACAATAGTCCTAAAAATGTGCTGGTTGTTGGCTGTTCTACCGGCTATGGTTTAGCCTCTCGCATTACGGCGGCCTTTGGCGCAGGTGCAAAAACCTTAGGTGTTTGCTATGAACAGGCGCCTTCAGAAAAAACAGCGTCTGCTGGATACTATAATACCTCGGCTTTTCATGATGCTGCTGCTGAGGCGGGTTTATATGCCTATACTATTAACGGCGATGCTTTTTCAACGGCGATAAAAGAGCAGGCTCTGGCAAAAATTAAAGCGGACTTGGGCAAAATTGATTTAATTATCTATAGCTTAGCCTCTCCACGTCGGACTGACCCGGTCACGGGACAGGTTTATACGTCGGTTCTTAAGCCTATTGGTGCCGCTCATACTTCAAAAAATCTAAATACAGATAAACTAAAAATCAACGAACTTACGTTATTACCGGCTACTGAAGAAGAAATTGCTAATACCGTGAAAGTAATGGGTGGAGAAGACTGGGAATTATGGATTGATGCTCTACAAGAAGCTGATTTGTTAGCCGAGAATGCAAAAACGGTTGCTTACACTTATTTGGGTGATAAATTAACCTGGCCTATTTATGGTCAAGCCACTATTGGCAAAGCAAAAGAAGACCTAGATCGTGCAGCTAAGGCGATTAATTTAAAACTACAAAGCGTAAACGGCAGTGCTAATGTAGCGGTCTTAAAAGCGTTAGTGACTCAAGCCAGTTCGGCTATTCCCTTAATGCCCTTGTATTTATCGATTTTATTTAAAATCATGAAAGAAGAAGGCACTAACGAACATTGTATTGAGCAAATTCAGCGCTTATTTACCGAATGTTTGTATACGGATGAGCCACGAATAGACAGTGCCAACCGTTATCGCGTTGATGAGAAAGAACTGGAAACCCGTGTACAAGCCCGTGTTGAAGCGATTTGGGCTGAAGTGACTGAAGAAAACCTGTTAGAACTGACTGATTATAAAGCCTACACCGATGACTTCTTAAAACTGTTTGGTTTTGGCATTGACGGTATCGATTACGATGAAGATATTAGCCCAGCAGTAAAGACTCTGTTTTGAATGATAAATCCAATAACATCAACATCAACATCAACATCAACTTCAAGATCCAACTTTTTATGGAGTTTCGTTTGGTTATGTCGCGAGAAGAGATCCTCATGCTCGTTCCTTAGTAACCGTGGAGAAAAAGTAGACTGTTAACAACAGCGGATAATCAGGATCTGTTAAAACTTCACTCGCGCTACATTTGAGGGCTTTCCTAGCTTTAAGGCCGAAGAAACCATCTGTTTTGCAAGCAGAGCACCAATGTCTGGGTTACTCAAAAATCCACCTGGATAAGTGACTTTCATAAAGTCAATCACTTGCTTCAATGCACCAGACTCTAGAAGCTCCGGCGCCATTATTATGCTCCTACCCGTTTGAATGGAGAAGCCTTCAAAGTCAATCAGATAACTGGCCAGTATTTGTCCCTGATGAGTGCTTTTAGCCAGTATGTGATCTATGATCGTGTACTTAACCTGACTAAATAAATCCACTGCATTAAAAGTATCAATACCGTTCGTTTCTTCTACTTGATACATTGCATAGTGAGCAGACCGCATATACCGAAGCAATTCAAGTTCATATTCATCAGCCTCCTGATGGGAAAAGCGCAGGAACTTCTCGGCCATATTAAAACCATTAGGACAATAAGCGTATATAGCGTAATCAGCAAATAAATTCATATCTGTTTCGCTATGAATCGTTAACGCTTTTTTCCCCCACACCTCAAGATCACAACCACAGGTTTTGATATCTTCGGAACTGAGATTGTTGTAAATTTTGGTATTCAGTATAATGCCTCGACGACGAATCTCAGGGTAGTCGGCTGATGAAAAAGTAATGTTAGTCATATTGAAAACCTGTTCAGAATATCGAAGGAGGAAATTTGATTTTAACTCACAAATCGCTGGTTTGTGAGTTTTAAAATGTAACGTTAAATGTTTTAAGTGATAATCTGGACACTGGAGCAGAAAAATCAGTCAGACCTTCCGGCGTTACTCCTGCACCAATGAAATTATAATTAACACCTATTTCAAGACCGGATACTGGAAATGTTGAACGGGTACTGTGACCTAATTCTTTCCAATCGGCTGCATTAACAGGTAATGGTCCTTTAGAAAACTTCCAAAAGTAAGATTTAGCACGATCAACCGCTTTTTTCACTAAGATGACATCACCTGAATGAGGATCGTCTTTGACTTCAAAATCCGATTTTTGATGAGCTAAAGGAACATTAGTTTTATTAAAGCCACTGGATAAAATTAAAGTTTCATTACCATTGGCTATTCGATCGACATAAGCTGCATGTAAGCGAAATATATCATCAGCCACATGTTCACACTCATGTATGGTTGATGTCGCGACTCGATCACCGTTACGTGAACCCAGATAAGCCGCTTCAAGCGCATCCACAGCTGCGATAGAATCCGCTAAGGGAACGTCGGGAATTGTATAAACAGTACTATTTGTAAATGAATCGATAATACTGCGATAAAAAATGATTTTTATCGCAGTATTGAGTTTGATGAAATCGTATAACACGACTATCTTTCTCACGTTAATACCTCTTAAGGTTTATGGGGAAATCCAGTGTAGTCCTATTTCATAATTTTTATATTTTATTTTCAGACAGTTATCTGAGTTTATTGATATTTCAATGCGTGAAAAAGCTAAAACATCCTGGCTAATTCGATTTTACAAATAAGATACACAGCTAAGCTGTTATTAAATAACACTAATTATTTTCTGGTTGGAAATAACCAGTGCATGGTGTGACTCTAAATTTATTTTTATACAGTGGGTGAATTGAAGTGATAAACCTAAAAATGATGGCGGGTACGGCGGTTATATTTATTATAAGGAGCTTCACGTATACCGCGCGCTTTTCGCGAATAGCGCCTGATAAAAGTGATCATCCAAGCGCTATTAGCGAAAACCGCAAGAATGAAGATGACTTACACAAATGCTGTCCAAGAGTCGCTCGATAAACACTTTAGTAACCCCAAAATTTTGATAACGAAACTAAAAACGGTAAACTTTATATAAAATTGAGCCATTTTCGGCTCGAAGTAATGTTTGATTATTTTTTAGCTTTAGCTGTTGTAAAAATACTGCTGTCTGTAATTGGACTAAGCACTAAAGAGAGATCATTTAAAGGTGTGGCTGTCGATGAATCAGACGCAGTAGGGATTAACAATATAGAATTTATGGAATCATCTTTATAAACTGGTGTTTTTGTAATAGCAGGGTCTGTTGACGTATCTATATTAGAATCTGTTAGATCGTAAATAACTTTAGGTGAATCAGTAATAATACCAGAGTCTGAAATTGGATCAGTTACCACAAATGGATCAATAGTAAAGATAATATCAGTTGAAATAGACTTTTCAATGGGTTGATCAGATTCATTATTATTTGTTAAATATCCTATTGTTGAAGGGTCTGTAGATTCATTTGTAACGTCAGATGATTCAATTCGGGTATCTGTTTCGATTGTTCCAGTATCAACTATTGGATCACTTATATAGATCGGATCAATAGCCAGAATTGGGTCTGTTGTTAAATAAAAAATATCAGTGTTCTCAACCACTATAGGATCGATTACTGTTGGATCTGCTGAAAGATTTGTATCATCAGTTAAATCGATTGGTGTATCTGTACTAACGATTCCGGTGTCGACTACTGGGTCAATATAATCTGTATAGACATAAGGTTCTGTATATGAATCGGTAATAGCAGGATCAGTTATAGTAGTATCAACAGGTAGAATTTGTATTTCCCCTATTAATAACGGTAAAATATCACAAATTGCTATTAATGGCTCGAACACCCAAGAGGAACAATCGAAAGTTGTTTCACTCGGTGGGTTATCTATAGCAGAATATTTTGACAAACAATCGATGGACGATGAGTCTAATGAACCCTGAATAGTTGACGGGTTGTAAACCCCAACCAAGCTGATAGATCCATCAACATTACCTGTTTCTGGTTGAGTATTCGGTATATTATCTCATTAAACATAAGGGCTTCACTTAATTTGATTGATTTAAGTAGTATTAGACGGAGGGATTAAAAATCAAAAAAGAACTAGTATCCTGTGTCCAATAAGTTGTCTAAATTATACTTTTTTACAATGAGTTTCAATAACTTTACTCTGACCTTATCGATTATCAAAAATATTTACACGTTATTACGCTGCCTGCTCTTTTATCTGTGAAAGTAGCATGCTTTCAATGTTTAAATGATAATCTAATTCTATCCATTCTATGCCTGATCCTTGGCAAATAAACTGGTAATTAGTTAACTGTCTAAATGTTGCTGATTGGAGTTCTTTTCTAACTACGTTCGTTACGTAATTAATAATAAACGTTACGTTTCTAACTACGTTCGTTACGTAGTCAATAATAAACGTTATGTTTCAAACTACTTTCGTTACGTAATCAATTATGAACGTTACGATTTTAACTACTTACGTTACGTAATCAATAGCGAACGTTACGTTTCAAACTGTCTACGTTACGTAATGAATAGTGATCGTTACGTTTATTATCAAAGAAGTTTCGTTTGCTTTGGTGGTAAAAAGATTGCCCAGATGCATATCGGTATTGCCTATTAATCGACCGAACCACCATAAAATCAGCACTTCTTGCACTAAAGTTTTAGGTGCCATACATACCAAGAAGACTCACTAATTTTTCAACCAGTAGCGGCCAATCAGCATTACCTGAGCCAATAAAAGTAGCATTCAGCCTCTCTCGTGCCGATTTATTTTTAGGCCGCATAAACAATTAAATAGCATAGTTTTGATAGGAATATCCCATGGCTTTTAATTTAAAAGTCAACTAGATAGAGGGTTATTATGACGTAGTTATGATAAGAATACTACAGCCAGTCGTCTCGATGGCGTAAAATGTCACCGAGGTTACTGACTGTTTGGTATTTTATATGAGTTCCCTGTAAATCGTACAGTTGTTGCTTAAAAAAATAGTTCATCGTATAATTTTAACTGGCTTACTTGATCAAGCTAGCAACTCTATTCTAATAATTACCGGAGGTTCACTATGAAATGGGAAACACCAAGCTTTACTGACTTACGTTTCGGCTTTGAAGTTACAATGTACATCTACAACCGTTAAGCACTTTTCCTGACTTAATTGTCGGGAGCTACAATGGTCGGTATAAAGAAAGGGGTTCATAAGAGCCCCTTTTTTTTGCCTGAAAATCGTTATTCCCGTATCATTTAAACATTTCTTCTTAGGCTTTCAATATGAAAATTAGAGTTCTTGGTTCAGGTGCGGGTGGTGGCTTTCCTCAATGGAATTGCAACTGCCATAATTGTCACCGTATACGTAACCACACCATGCAAGGTAAATCCCGCACTCAGTCGTCTATTGCGGTCAGTACTGACAATAAAAACTGGCTGGTTTTTAACACCTCACCGGATATTCGTGCGCAACTGGAAGCCTTCCCCGCTATCCAGCCCAAAGAAGGCATACGCGACACCGGTATCAAAGCGATCATGTTAATAGATAGCCAGATTGATCATACTACCGGCTTGTTAATGCTTAGAGAAGGCAAGCCATTGGAGGTGTACTGTACTGACATGGTTAAGCAAGACCTGACCACCGGTTTTCCTTTATTTAACATGCTGGAACATTATTGCACGGTCAATCATCATCCCGTGCCGGTGGATGGTAGCGGCTTTACAATTCCGGCGATAGCCGACTTACGCTTTTATACTCAAGCCTTAAAAAGCAAAGCACCACCTTACTCACCGCACCGCCATGATCCGCACGAAGGGGATAACATCGGTGTTATCATTGAACAAATATCAACCGGCAAAAAAGTATTTTATTCACCCGGTCTCGGCGAAATTGAACCGCATGTAATGGATGCCCTGCAAGCCGTTGATTGTCTATTGGTAGACGGTACATTCTGGACTGAAGATGAAATGTGTACTCAAGGCATTAGTCCTAAGAAAGCGCGTGAAATCGGGCATTTACCCCAATCAGGCCCAGGCGGTATGATAGAGGTACTGAATGGCGTTGCAAAATCACGGAAGATTTTGATCCACATCAATAACACCAACCCTATTTTAGACGAAGATTCCGAACCGCGTAAAATCTTGGATGCCGCTGGCATTGAAGTATCTTACGATGGTATGGAAATCGATTTATAGTAGTTACGATCGATAGTATTTAACAGAAGCCTACTTCTGACTCACACACATTGGAAATCACCATGAGCAATAACGATAATAAAGCATGGACAACAACCGAATTTGAAGCCGCCCTGCGCGGTATGGAAAAGTATTACCATATTCATCACCCTTACCACACCCTGATGAATGACGGAAAACTCACCCGTGAACAATTACAGGGCTGGGTCGCTAACCGCTTCTATTATCAAGTTAGTATTCCTATTAAAGATGCTAATATTTTAGCTAACTGTCCTGACCGGGAAACCCGTGCGAAATGGATACAACGTATTTTAGATCACGATGGACACCCCGGCGATCCAGGCGGCATTGAAGCCTGGATTCAATTAGGTATAGCGGTAGGTTTGACACGCGAAGATATTACCTCTTTAAAACACGTATTGCCAGGCGTGCGTTTTGCAGTGGATGCTTATGTTAACTTTGCCCGTAGAGCTGAATGGCATGAAGCGGCCAGTTCATCCCTTACTGAACTGTTTGCACCCAAAATTCATCAACAACGTTTGGATAACTGGCCTGAGCACTACCCTTGGGTTGATATCGAAGGCTACAATTATTTCCGTAAGCGTCTAACCGAAGCGCGTCGGGATGTTGAACACGGTCTAGCGATTACCTTGGACTGGTATAACACCCGTGAACAACAAGACCGGATGATAGAGATATTAAAATTTAAACTAGATGTGCTATGGACAATGGCTGATGCCATGTATATGGCTTATATCAATGACATGCCTCCGTATTATAATATTGAAGCTTAGCTTGCTTTAGTGTTGATATAACAGGAAAGATGCGATGCAATGGTCAGAAGTAATTGATAATCCGTATTTTAAAAACTTGCCTTTTAAGATTGAGTTAAACCGCTATGGAAAAGTTGAAATGACCCCGGCTTCCAATAAACACGGTCGTTTACAGTCACAAATCGGCACATTGCTTGAACGCAAACTCAAGAAAGGCGAGGCACTCACCGAATGCTCAGTACAAACCACCGATGGGGTAAAAGTCGCCGATGTCGCTTGGTGTTCCAAGGCATTTATTAAACAATATGGTTATCAAACGCCCTATTCATACGCGCCTGAACTGTGCGTTGAAATTGTGTCTCCTTCCAACTCTAAAGAAGAAATGACCAACAAAGTGCAGCTCTATTTGCAGGCAGGCGCAGAGGAAGTTTGGATTGTCTGGGAAAATGGCGTTGTTGATTATTATGGCAAAACAGGGGAATTAGAACAATCAACTTACGGCATCAAGTTAACCATTAAGTAAAATAGGACTCTTTACGCCTACCGCGCTAAACCGCAGGGCATCACAACCAATCACATTCGCCAGCGAATACATTATGACTACAAAAATTGTACTTTTTAATCACAAAGGTGGGGTAAGCAAAACGACAACCACCTACAATCTAGGATGGATGCTGGCTTCTCTTGGGAAAAAAGTATTGCTTGTAGATGCAGATCCTCAATGTAATCTCTCAAGTTTAATTTTAGGCGAAGATTTCGAAAAATATTATTTTGAGCCTACAACTCAATTTCAAAATATAAAAGACGGCGTAAAAGTTGCTTTTCAAGGAAAACCCAAACCCATAGAAGCCGTTTCTTGTTTCAGCCCTGCGGTCAATGGTAATTTGTTTTTATTGGCGGGACATGCTGATTTAAGTGAATATGACGCATCATTGAGTTTTGCCCAAAACTCAAACAACGCCATTACTGCACTTGAAAACTTACCAGGTGCATTCAATGAGTTAATTGGAAAAACAGCGGCAAGATATAATATTGATTTTGTTTTGATTGATCTTAATCCTGGACTAAGTGCTATTAATCAAAATCTTTTTATCTCCAGTGATGCTTTCATTATCCCAACTAATCCTGACCCTTTCTCAATCATGGCGCTCAATACTCTTTCTGTTGTTTTGCCCAGATGGGTTGATTGGGCAGAGAGAATGCGCCCATTGTTTGCAGATGCAACCTATCCGTTGGCAAACGCACAACCTAAATTTATCGGTGAATTAATTCAGAGGTTTAATATAAGAAAAGGCAAAGCTGCAAGACCTTACCGAGATAATATTAGCGAAATAAAAAATATTGTACGCGAAAAATTTGCCCCAGAAATCGCTAAACATCACATGCTTTTCCCACAAGCAGTTTATGATGAAGTTGGTATTTCAGATGATTTCTGTGTATTAGAATTAAAGGATTTTCAAGGATTGTTGCCAAAGTCTTATGAAGCAGGTGTGCCCGTATTTGCATTAACAAGCGCACAAATAGCAGAAACAGGGTCTGTATTACAAGGTTTAGAAACCAATAGAGATAGATTTCATGAGGATTTTAAGGCGTTAGCTTATAAAATCATTGGCTTGGAAAAATATGCTAAAGGCGTTTGAGCAATTTAAGAGCAATATTAAAGCCGTTAATGAAATGGATACCCTCTATCATCACTTGATAAGCGATTTGAAACTGCCTAATGATTTATCTGATATTTTAAGATCACAATTAGTTTACGCAATTAGTGCCTTAGATAAATTAATACATGAATTGGTTAAAATTGGCATGTTACAGGCTTTTATAAATCAACGTACAAAAACAAAAAAATTCAATTGTTTTTCTATTTCTTTAGAAACTTACAATAAAATTCAACAAACCAGCCAACAACCGAATATCTTTCAATTAGAACCCCCAGAATACTTTTTTGAACAGGAAATTATTGTCAAACATAAATATTTAGCTTTTCAAGAACCCGATAAAATCGCGGATGCGTTAAGTTTTATTTGGGAAGAAAAGCAAAAATGGCAAGAAATAGCTAGGCTGTTTAATAGTAGTGACGACGATATAAAAAAGAAATTAAAAAGTATCGTTAGTCGAAGAAATTTAATCGTTCATGAAGCTGATATTGATTTACAAACAAATTTACGTAATAGTATCGATGAAACCGATGTAAAAGAAGCTGTCGAATTTATTTTTAAACTTGGCGAAAATATTTTCAAATGCTGCAAATAGTAAAGATATCAATCCATAATAGTAACTTGATTGGAGCATATCTAAAATTCATTAAAAACAACTATCGAAATATTGAGACTTCTTCTTAACTTAATACAAAACATAAATAATGAGTATAAATCCAGATCTACCTATTCAGTTTTCTCGCACTCACCGCTTACAATGGGAAGAAGCCCAACAAAAGAACGTCATTCTTTACCCAGAAGGCATGGTGGAACTTAATCAAAGCTCGGCTGAGATTCTAAAACTCTGTGATGGCACGCGCACCCTCGCTCAAATCGTCAGCGATTTAGAAACTGCTTTCAGTACCTCAGGACTCACTAACGACATCACCGCTTTTTTAGAGGTTGCATTACAAAATGGCTGGATTAACCAAAACTAAACCCACGCCTCCGCGTTGGTTATTAGCAGAGCTCACTTATGCCTGCCCACTACAATGTCCGTATTGTTCTAATCCACTTGATTACAGCAAATATCAAGATGAATTAGACACGGACGGCTGGAAACGTGTGCTTAGCCAAGCCCGCAAAATGGGCGCAGTACAACTAGGCTTTTCGGGTGGAGAACCGCTAACCCGACAAGATCTGCCAGAACTGGTTAAACATGCCCGAGACCTAGGTTATTATTCCAATTTAATTACGTCGGGCTATGGCTTAACGGAAGATAAAATCATCACCCTAAAAGAAGCGGGACTGGATCATATTCAAGTGAGCATTCAGGCCAGTAGCCAGGAATTAAATGATCATATTGCGGGTACAGCATCGTTTACTCACAAGCAAGAAGTCGCGCATCTTGTTAAAAAGCATGGCTATCCGATGGTGTTATGTGTGGTATTACACCGTGAGAATATTTATCAAATGCCAGAGATACTTGCTATGGCAGAAGAATTAGGGGCTGATTATCTGGAATTAGCCAACACGCAATATTACGGTTGGGCGCATATTAATCGGGACTTATTGTTACCTACCCAAGAGCAGTTTGAAAAAGCCGAAGCCATTGCCCAGGCCTTTAAAGAAAAGGTCGCGGGTAAAATGAAAATCTATTATGTGGTGCCCGATTTTTATGAAGACCGCCCTAAAGCCTGTATGAATGGTTGGGGCACCACTTTTTTAACCATCGCACCTGATGGCGTTGCGTTACCGTGTCATTCAGCACGAGAACTGCCCGGGCTTGACTGTCCGAATGTAAAAGATTACAGCATAGAAGACATCTGGAACGACTCCAAAGCCTTTAGTTACTTCAGAGGCACGGACTGGATGAAGGAACCCTGTAGCAGTTGTGACGAAAAAGAAAAAGATTTTGGCGGCTGCCATTGCCAAGCTTACTTATTGACGGGTGATATGCACAACGCAGACCCGGTGTGTAGCAAATCCCCTCATCATGGCGTGATTCAAGAGGCCATTGATTCAGCCACTCAAAGTGCGTTATCAGCAAATGAAAAACCGCTAGTCTTTCGCAACAGTAAAAACTCAAAGCTATTATCTTAAGATAATGTCATAGCCAGAGGGGCTTTAACTAAATACTGTAGTTAAAGCCCTTGCATTTCCTGCTTCATCAGCTTTACTTTCATTATTTACTTGTGTACATTACGATAGTTATTAATCATAATTTAAGTACTTATGAATAATTAATTTAACTAAGGCCTGGCATGTTTAGCGTATGATAGAGTCATTTTTAAATTATAAATGCTCTATATAAAACAGCTCACCTCGCAAGAAATTCTCACCTTAGAAGAGATGCATAAAAATC
>CAIMEB010000081.1 GCA_903839855.1 uncultured Methylococcaceae bacterium | reverse complement strand
GATATCTTGCGTTTGCTTGGCACTTGACTCGGAATGGAGCGACGATGTTTGGCCGCTTTCGACCGGTTTGGCTTCACCTGGTAATTTATGATGACGTTCAACGTCATGTGTTGCATCTACAGGAGAGATGGGGATATCTTGCGTTTGCTTGGCACTTGACTCGGAATGGAGCGACGATGTTTGGCCGCTTTCGACCGGTTTGGCTTCACCTGGTAATTTATGATGACGTTCAACGTCATGTGTTGCATCTACAGGAGAGATGGGGATAGCGACCGGCTGTATTCCTGGTTTTACTTGCGGGGCTGAATCGTCATGATGGTAGGGTCTCACAGGTGACTGTACTGTCGTGGGCTGCGAGAGAGTCATATCAGCACCTACGGTAGTTGTCGGCTGTTTGCCTGAGGAAGGTACAGTCATGAAGCTTTGGTCGCGGAATAATTTTCCAGTAACGCCACCGGCTTCGAACTCGATGTCATGACGACCGTGATCTTCTACGTTGTGGCTGTGAGTGGGGGCATTTTTGTTAGGCGTTTCTACTATGGCCCGGGGTTCTTTGTGACGTAGTTCACTTGGCTTGCCAGCATCCCAATGCTGTTTTGAATCTTTATGAATGCGCTGATCGTGCTGATCGTTACGTTTGACATCGACAGAGCGGTTATCATCCCTATCTGATCTGTTCCGGTCATGATGGGTCGGATAACGATGAGCAACCCGCCACCATCCCCAACCTACATAGTAGGGGTCGCTGCATCTGGAATTAGCGTAACAGTTGTTCGGTACAAAATAGCGGCCATAGTCGGCTTGCGCTTTGTCGCGCATTTCACCAATCAGTTCGTCCAGCATTTGTTCGACGACCAGGTTTAATGCCTCATTCCAATCATCATCAGCTTCGATATGATGCTTGATTCTGCTGTAAACCAGGAGTTTGTCGTCATCGAATAGCTCGCCCTGTACATCCAGGGTAGCGTCATTGTAAGACAAAATCACGCCTATCAGCCGTAAAGCATGGACATTCGGATTGATTTGCAGCCGGGCTTCTTGTTCCAGTTGTTTGCGAATTGTGCTATTTAAAAGCTGGTTGACGTTGATCTTCAGACCAGGAATTTGTATGTTGGCGGATGGCGCAACAGGTTCGACATAGATCGTCGACAAGGCTTGTACACGTGTATCCACGACCGGAGAATTGGCGGCTGAACTGGACATTGGCTGCATCAGCAGACCTAGATTCAGTAAGATGCAGAGTCCAATTCGAGCGTGGGAAAATTTGTAACTTAAGTTTTGCATACTTTTACCTTCTATTAATGGGTTATAAAATCGGTACAAGCGGTTGCTCAGGTGTGGCACTCATTTTTCTGTTTGGGTTTATCCCCCCACTGGCTAATGTTTTAAACATAATCTCTGTGTGCAAAAAAAGATCCGTTTCAAACCAATCCAGGCATCAATCGACTTAAGAATAATGGCGTCGGTTATGATTATCACGCGCCGTCCCTGAACATTACCTGAATGAAAAAGCCACATTTCAAAAAACCGACTTAAAATCAAAAAATATATTTTTGATGACGTTTGGAGGGGGGCAGGGGTATTTGTTTAGCAAGCCGTGGGAGTGAAATTCTCTCTGGATGATTTTGGAAATGGTTTTTCCTCACTTTGGTATTTCAAAGAGATAGCCATTGAGCCAGTTGAAGATTGATCAGTCCTTCATTCGCGATGCATTGATCCCAAAGATGCCGCTATCGTGCGCATAATTATTGCTCTGGGGCAGGGTTATCTGTTCTTCAGTAGACCGTTGCCGATTGAGTAGTTTGAAGCACTTTTGAAGCATAACTAGCCCTGCAACCGTTTGGTTTTGAGCAGCGATTTTACAAAGATCAGTGACCGTTCCGTACCAATATTGTGCTTTTACCAATGATCGGTATCGGGAAGCCTAAATCCATAGCCCAATGTCTCTGATGGGTCGATATCGCCAGTTCGTCCCCAAAATAGAAGTATGTGCTAAAACTTGCCTTTCACCATACGATCAGATTGAAGCTAATTTGCTAGATTGAATTCGGACTTATTTAGATCATCCCACGATATACCTGACAAAGACGGTGCTATACCCCTAATCAACAGACTATTTTTCGTCATTTCTACTATTCCTTTATCTTTCCATCGATTCCAGTTATTGTTGCCTGAGTTCCTTTAGCTTTTCCTGGGTTCCAATTGTTTTTACATGACTCGGGGTCAGAGTGATTCGCCATTTCTTCTCTGTATCGAACTTTCATAGACTATCTCTTACCAGTTTTAACTGGCGCACTAAGGATTTGTGCGAAAATGGGAATAGTAGCTAAGATCATGTGATTTGAGCGTCAATGCGCCATCCATGTCCAAGGGTTGATGACTTTTAAACCAACAGCCTCAAATGGCGACGTATCGCGAGTTGCTACCGCGAAACCATGTGTCACAGCAATTGCAGCAATATATCCATCTACAGTAGCAATGGCCTCTCCAGCAGTACGGGCACGAGCACGCAATGTTGCATAAGCTTGCGATGCCTGCTCATCGAAAAGCAGGATGCGTCCAGCGAATAATGGTAAAATTTGCTGCTCTAGGCTGGAAAAAAGTGTATCCCTGCGTTTACCCGCTGGCAGCACTGCAATACCAAAACGCAATTCTGCAAGGCTGATTGTCGAGAGGTACAGTGTTTCGATTACTTGTTCGTCAATCCAAGAAAGTACGCTCTTATCGCAGGACGCTTTTAAAGGCTCAGAAACGACATTGGTATCAAGTAGAAGGCGGATTCATAAGTCGGACAGACTTCTAGTTATTCTTATTTCAGACCCTTGTTGTAAGCGGGGGCTACCTACCAGATTAAATCCCAAGGCAAGACAATGTTCTTGTGCTGCTTGTGAGTAGGCAACTAAATCATTATGGTATAGCTCTGCAAGTTGTTCGCGTGTATTGTGGATTTCATCAATAATTGAATCTTTGCAAGGTGGTAGGATGTTCATTATAAAGTCTCCATTAGCTCAAAAGGGGTTACTAATTCAGGCAATTTATATCCTTTGGCAGCACATAAGCCACGCATTACGGGTAATTGCTTTGGATTAGCAATATGTGTGCAATTCCAAATCAAAAGCACATTCATCTCATGATAGACCACGCAAGCAATATGCAATGCATCTAATCTTGCTTTAGACGGCAACCCGCCACCGAGCAGTAGAAACTCAGCCAATACAGGAATTTCTTCTGAGATAGGTAATACTGGAATAGCTTGTATTGCCTTAATGCGTTCTGATGCGGCACCGGGGTCGCCAGCATTGGCTTCTTCAATCACATAGGGCGAAATAAAATGTTCAGATACCTTCACTAGTTACTCTTACTCTTGAATTAGGCTATATTTTGATGTTGCAAAATAACTTTTGATAAGGTTCTCAATGCTTCATTAACTGATTTTGCATCAGGAAATATTTGCGCCACATCAGCTTCAAGCATAATTAGTTTTACCCCTTCATGATATTGCTTAGCATATTTTCCACGAACGCCATTGCTCATTTGGGTAAAATCATATTCATCAAGAAGCTCATCATTTAGTTCATCATTTAGTTCATCATTATTTTCTGGATTCATAAAAATCTATCTCTCGTTTGGTTGCCTGTCTAGCACTTATAATTCTGATACTTTCTCCACGTTGAGTATGAGAAATGACCAAAATTCTATTTTTATTTGAAAGCCCCATTAAAATATAACGTTCTTCCAGAATTGAATGTCCTGAATCAGGGTAAGTAAATGATAAATAATCACCAAATACGGTAGATGCCTCATCAAAAGAAACACCATGTTTTTTCTCATTAATTCCTGCTTTTTGTGAATTCCATTCAAAGTCCATTGAAAAATCTCTTTTATAAAAATTATATGCTAGATATTCGAGAGCCTAACTCCATGCTTAATTGGAACGTAGAGCTAAATGAGTGCATAGCACTGACTCCTGTTATTCGTCGTCTAAATCTGCAGTCAGTACAATGTTCTTACCGTTCGTGGCAAGCAATACTCTATCATTTTTCTTGAATCCTGCTGTTTCAAGCACATGAGCCAGTTTTTTAGAAATACCATCTTGTGTCTTTATGTCTGGTGATATCCAAACATAAGCATTATTTACAGTGGCGCGAAGGCCGGCGTGGTAATGATCGCCGTTGATTTGCAGGTCTATTGGGATTCGATTTCCATTACTGTATGGCAAACCACAAGCACGGTCTATGGTAACCCAAATCTCCATAGGTTCGGTGCCATCGGCATAGCGCTTCCCTAATCCACGAATTGTTCCTTTAACCACTTGAGTCATCGTTTTATCCTGTACAAATAGTGAGCTTAATTCTTATCAATAATTAGAAGTTAATCGTTTCAGGTCGTTAATTTTCGCTGGCATCAATCGACATAGCACCGTTTATTTTTAGTTAATAGCGTTATAGTAATTTAAGAGTCATTGTCGTGTACCTTACGCAGCATATACGATACCAAATCACTTTAACCAATATCGCTTGAGTGCTGACAATACCATCTTTCATAGATAAAACAATTTATTTCGTTTTATATCAAATCGGTGGCTGTTTATCCCCCACAACCTTAACCAGCACGCTATCCCCCACTGCTAAAATACCGCTCTGATCATGTATCGCATTCTGGCCAAAATAAACTTTATTCTGCCATTTCCTTGTACGATTAAGCGTGCGTAAAGGCTCCTTACCGGTTTCTGCTGTTTCAGGATCTATTGCCGGCACAGAGCAACGTGAACAAGGCTTTGGGAGTCTAAAATCAATGCTGCCAATGGTTATTTCCCGCCAGTGATCTTCTGCATAACCCTCACAACCACTAATCACCAAATTGGGTCTAAACCTCGCCATGGTTAAATTTAATTGCATGTCCTGATTTAACTTAACCAGGGAGTTTTCTGAGACCACTAAAAAAGGAAAGCCATCAGAAAACGCTACGCTATCAGTCGCAATACTATAATCAGGATCAACGGGTCTAATAGCCTCATCCGGTTGATAAACTAAATAACATTCAGTGTTTAAAAATTGCTTCAGCCATTGATCCGCTGCTTTTGAAACATGCAACGCATCATCCGTATTTTCCCATACTGTAGAGCGGATAATCTCACCGTCGGTTTGATGTAACGGTATCAGTAAATCTTCCATGCCATCCGCTGACAATATCAGATACTCATCTGTTAACGCTGTTTTGATTAACGCCATCCTGGGTAACTTACGCTGACTTAAGAACTGTCCTTCACCATCAACAAGCATCCATTTTCGATCATATAAAAGCCCTGTTTTAATAACAGGCCATTGAGAAACACTAATCCCTGCTAATGATTTGACAGGATAAAGTATTATTTCGCTTAAGGTGTTTTGTGTCATAGTTAATTGATCTTGTTTAAACTTATTTTATTTAATGGCGCTTCATGTCACCTTAGGTATACTGCTCGAAAGCAATACAAACAGGTGTTAATCCGTTAAAATTAACAGCTACCGAACTTTATTGTTAACAAGTCATGCGATTAGCTACTGTGCCTTATTCGATACCTGCCATTATTTTATTATTAACTCAGTGTGTTAACCTGGGTTTTATTCAAGCCGCACCCAAGCAGACGATTAATATTGCTTATTTAACGCAAGAGCAGGCTATTCCTGCGGCACTGTCTAATCTTGATCCCTTTATTAAAGACAAAGGCGTGATAGGGGCAGAGCTTGGTATTGATGATGATAATACTACGGGTGAATTTACGGGGCAGCAATTTAATTTAAAAAAGTTTATTGTCCCCCTGGATGGCAATGTCGTCGATACCTTTACCAAAGAGATCAGCCCGCACTTTCAGTTTGTGGTGGTGAATTTACCGGCGCAACCCTTGAATCAACTGGCTGATTTACCAGCCGCTAAGCCATTGCTATTGTTTGATGTCGGTACCCGTGATGATGCGTTACGCAATGAAGAATGTCGCCGAAATGTGCTGCATATCTTGCCGAGTCGCGCGATGCGAGCGGATGCCTTAGCGCAATATATGATGAAAAAACGCTGGACTCAATGGTTTCTTGTGGTGGGCCCCAATCCAGAAGATCGTTTGTATGCAGAAGCCATCAAACGCGCTGCTAAACGTTTTGGTATGAAGATCGTTGCAGAAAAAGCCTGGGAACATACCTATGATGCACGGCGTACCGTGCAATCCGATGTGGCTGTATTTACCCAGACAGAAGACCCTTATGATGTGTTGGTCGTTGCTGATGAACAAGGTCAGTTTGGTGAATATTTAGATTATCGTACCTGGATTCCACGTCCGGTGATGGGGACTCAAGGACTGATTGCTACGCCTTGGCATAAAACCCATGAACAATGGGGGGCTGTGCAAATTCAACATCGCTTCTTAGAAAAAGCCGGGCGTTGGATGGAAGAAGAAGATTATGGCGCTTATTTAGCGGTCAGGGCTGTCGGTGAAGCAGCGACCCGCACTCAAAGTCATGAGTCCAGGTCCCTCAAAGATTATCTGTTCAGTGATGCGTTTGCTTTAAACGGTTACACAGGTACCCCTTTATCTTTTCGGTCTTGGGATAACCAATTACGACAACCTGTTTTATTGGCGGCACCACGGTCATTAGTTGCGGTTGCACCGATAGATGGGTTTTTACATCCAAAAACTGAACTTGATACCCTCGGTTATGATCAACCTGAATCACACTGTCACTGGGATAAATAAGAATGAAACAGAAGGCTTTAAAATGTTTTTTAATGCTGGCACTCACAGCCAGCGCACAGGCTGAAACAGTATTTGTCACGTTAGAAAAAGATAATGCCTTGGCCGTGGTTGATCCCATTGAAGGTAAACTCATTAAAACGGTGCCGATTGGTCAGCGTCCTCGTGGTATCTTTGTGAGTCCTGATAATAAGTTCTTGTACATCGCAACCAGTGACGAGAACACCATAAAAATAATCGATGCCACTACCTTTAAAGAGCTGGGTAAATTGCCGTCAGGTAAAGATCCAGAGACTTTTGCATTAAATCCCGCAGGCGATCGGCTTTATGTCTCCAATGAAGATGATAGCCTGGTAACGGTGATTGATGTTGCCAAGAAGAAAGTACTGAAGCAGATTAAAGTGGGTGTAGAGCCTGAGGGGATTACGGTTAGCCCTGATAATAAATGGCTGATTAGTGTGTCAGAGACCACTAATATGGTGCATTGGATTAACACTAAAACCAATACCATTGAAGCCAATACTCTGGTTGATCCTCGGCCTCGTGCAGCAAGTTTTACAGCGGATAGTCAACAACTATGGGTGACTTCAGAAATGGCGGGTACGTTAATGATCTTAGATAGCCAAACCAAGCAAATTATTAAAACCATTGGTTTTGAAGTGCAGGGCGTTACCCGTGACAAAATTCAGCCGGTGGGGGTGGTCATCGACAAAGAACGAAATAGAGCTTATGTTGCTTTAGGCCCAGCTAATCGCGTTGCCGTGGTGAATGCGAAAACCTTTGAAGTAGAAAAAGTATTATTAGTGGGTCAGCGGGTCTGGAATCTGGCCTTTTCTCCTGATCAAAAACGCCTTTACACCACGAATGGCACCAGTAACGATATTTCATTAATTGATCTGGACACACAAACCGTGACTAAGTCGGTGGGTGTGGGTACTTATCCTTGGGGCGTTGCGGTCAAGCCATGAGTTCACAAACTGCTTTATCTATCGAAAACTTAACCTTCTCTTATGGCGGTAAAAAAGCCTTAGATCAGCTTGGCTTTAGTATTAACTCAGGAGAATGCACGCTGTTATTAGGCCCCAACGGCGCGGGTAAAAGTACTTTATTCTCTTTAATTACCCGTTTGTACGATAGCCACGAGGGACAAATTGAATTATGTGGCTTTAATGTTAAACAACAAACTCGTCAAGCATTGGCTAAGTTGGGTGTGGTGTTTCAACAAACCACCCTGGATATGGACTTATCGGTCATGCAGAACCTACGTTATCACACGTCGTTACATGGGTTGGGACGTAAAGTAGCATTGCAACGGATTCAACAGGAATTAGAGCGCCTGAATATGTATGAGCGGCGCTTTGAGAAAATACGGCAATTAAATGGCGGACACCGACGACGGGTTGAGATTGCCCGGGCGTTATTGCATAAGCCGGCTTTATTATTGCTCGATGAGCCGACCGTGGGTTTAGATGTGCCGAGTCGTTTAGCGATTGTTGAATATGTTCATCAATTGGTCGCTGAAGAAAAGTTAGCGGTACTCTGGGCGAGTCATTTGATTGATGAAATCTATCCTGAGGATCATTTAATCGTCCTGCATAAAGGCCAAATCAAAGCCAAAGGCACCGTGGATGAGGTCTTACTGAACACTGGGACTACATCGATAAAAGATGCATTTTACAGCTTAACACAAGGAGAGCAGGCATGAGTTTTTTGCATTATTGGCGAGCGATGTGGGGTATTGTGGGTCGTGAGTTATGGCGCTTTGTGACTCAAAGGGAACGCTTTATTTCAGCCTTGGTTAGGCCGCTGGTTTGGTTGTTTGTGTTCGCAGCAGGCTTTAGAGCGGCCTTAGGACTAGCCATTACGCCGCCTTACGAAACCTATATTCTTTATGAAGTTTACATCACCCCGGGTCTGATTGGCATGATCCAACTGTTCAATGGAATGCAGAGCTCTTTATCGATGGTCTATGATCGAGAAATGGGCAGTATGCGCATCTTGATGGTGTGTCCTTTGCCGCGCTGGTTCTTATTACTCAGTAAGTTGTTGGCAGGTACTGGGGTGTCTATTCTACAGGTGTATGTATTTTTAGCCATTGCCTGGTTTTATGATATTCATGCGCCTTGGCAAGGGTATCTTTGGATTATGCCTACCTTATTACTGTCTGGCTTAATGCTGGGTGCCTTAGGTTTATTGTTGTCGTCCTTTATCAAGCAATTAGAAAACTTTGCGGGGGTGATGAACTTTGTTATCTTCCCGATGTTTTTTATGTCCACAGCACTGTATCCTTTGTGGAAAATGAAAGAATCCAGTGTCTTTCTCAGTAAGCTGGCAGAATACAATCCTTTTTCTCAAGCCGTTGAGATGATTCGATTTGCTTTATATGGTCAGTTTGATCAACAGGCCTTTATTTATACCTTAGTGGCTTTCCTGCTTTTTATGGCGGCAGCGATTGTTGGCTATAATCCATCGAAGGGGATGATGGTGAAAAAAGGTGGGGCTTAGTTTAACGACTTATTGGAAGGCCAAGAGCCTTATTTACAAAGGCTTAACGCTGTTATAAATTGCAAGGTCTAAAATGGAATTTGTTACAAAAGGCTTATTAAGCACTTGAAAAGTTTTGTGATTATGGTAAGTTTATCGTTCAACTAGGTATATATGTAATAATCCATCTGTTTTTAAGTAAAAGTGGACGGGTTATAGGTTAGCTGTTGCTTGAATACATACTTTAATTAAGCAATGATCCACAAATATAATAATTAAGATTATAAGACCACTATGAGGATGAGAAATGAGTACTGAAGATAGCGCAAATCAAGAAGAAATCGTACAACCAGAAACAGTAGCGCCTGTTGTTGAGCCTGCAGTTGCTGCTCCGAGTGCGAGTGAGGGTGGCGGTTTGTTGAATTCAATTTTAGGTTTAAAAGAGTCTAATCCCAAAGTGTTTTTTGGTGGGATTGCCGGTATAGCAGTACTTATTTTAGTGTTTGCCATCAGCGGTGGCGATGAAAAACCAGCAATTACTGGCCCTGTTCTTAAAGATCTTGCCATTGGACAAAAGTATACTTTAAAGAGTGCTAATGCTTATGATGCTTCTGCAACTGTGCGTTTAGTGTCAACGCCTGGCGCTATAGCGGCTTATGATGATACTGAAGAAGCAGACAGAAACGGTGCTTGTCAGCATTTGGCTCAAGGTACTCCTGTTACTGTTCTTGAGTTTGCTGATGCTTATGGTAAGCAAAAATCTTATTCTAAAGTTAGAATTGAAGATGGATCATGTAAAGGTAATGAAGGTTGGGCATTGTCGATTGATGTTCAATAAAAATAAAGTTTGACAGTATTTTTATATTATATATAATACGCAAATCAATTCAGTGCGGGAATAGCTCAGTGGTAGAGCACAACCTTGCCAAGGTTGGGGTCGCGAGTTCGAATCTCGTTTCCCGCTCCAATATATAAATTAAAAGCCGCGAACTATCGCGGCTTTTTTATTTAACCTTTACGGCTGCGTAGCAAAACGGTTATGCAGTGGCCTGCAAAGCCATCTACGGCGGTTCGACTCCGCCCGCAGCCTCCATGGGTAGATTAAGCAAGACTCAAAGACGTACAAAAACCCGCAAGCCATAAGGCTTAGCGGGTTTTTTATTATCCAACGAAGTGCATAAGTACTTAGTATCTGAACGGAAAAGCTACAAGCCACGACAGGCATGGGATTCAGCTATTTATTGAGCGCGAAGTTTTTTTATTCTCCATTGTCATTTTACGAAAAAGTGATGTTTGGCGGCACTTACAGGGTTACCGTTACCG
>CAIMEB010000080.1 GCA_903839855.1 uncultured Methylococcaceae bacterium | reverse complement strand
TCTTCTTTCTCGTCATATTTAAAGTCTAAAATAGCGATAAAGTAGACCGGTAATAGATGAAAGTCCCAAAGCCCTTGGTGACTTTGTTCCCGAATAGGAAAAGTAGAGTAAAACAACGACCGTTCTTTAAAGAAGTGGATCTTAGCCTTTTGCATTTCGACGATAAAGCGCTCACCGGTGACGCTCTCGCAGTAAATATCAAAAATAGACCTTCTTTCATCGATCGTGTCGGGCAGGTTCTCCGGGTTTTTAAAGTTGAGTTGGGCTATTTGATGCTGTGGCGGTAATAACTGATTTAAAAAATCAATTAACAAATCCTTACTGGCTTCTTCACCAAAGAGTTTTTTAAAGCCGAAGTCCGTGTAAGGATTGAAGTATTTACTGATCATAAATAGTGAAGGAAGGGGTTAAAGACCAGGCTCATCATAACATAAAAGTTAATCATCATGGCTTATGTGTCAAGGACTCAACGGAGCGCCGTCCGTGATATACTTAGTAAACTTAGATTTAACGTTACTATGAGTCTAGCTATCATTAAAAACCTGAAGGAACAAAATCTTATCCTGCTTGATACGGAGAGCAAAAGTAAGGCTTACGGATTGAGTTTGCCGCGACCCATTGAGTGTTGCCCCATTATTGAAGAGGCAAAAGAGGCTGTATGAGCTTGAGTCACACCCTGCAACTACACATTAATCAACTGCGCGAGATACACAGTATCTTAAATGCCATGAAAAACTTGGCGCTCATGGAAGTGCGTAAGTTAAAGCGCGTTAAAAGTATGCAGAGTCATGTTGTTGCGCATGTTGAGGGTGTCGCGCTGGACTTTCTATATCATTATCCAGAATTTGCAAAGCAGCCAAGTTCGTTATTACATCTGGGCGTGATGTTAGGTGCTGAGAGAGGATTTTGTGGTGATTTTAATGAGCGCTTAGTTCAGGAGATGGCCGGTGAAGCGTTTAGTTTGATCATTGCTATTGGTCATCGACTGGGCAATCACTTGGATAATACTGGCATTGAGGTTTACGCTAAAATGGGCGGCGCGAATGTCGCCGAAGAAGTGCCCGAGATTATTAATTATTTGCTTGAGACCATAAGAGCATTGCTGGATAGTCGCAGTGAGCAAGGGGGGGCTTTATCGACGTTGGCGTTAACGCTAGTTTATCATGACAGTGCGACTAACCAAATCAGGAAAAAACGGCTACTACCTGCGTTTTTGTTAGAGAATCCCGAGGTGATTCCTGTTGGTGGTATGCCACCAATACTTAATCTTTCGCCCAGTGATTTTTATGCTGATCTGCTGGAGCACTATTTATTAGTCGTCTTGCACGCTATTTTTTATAGTTCACTGGCGGTAGAAAATCAACAGCGCTTACAACATCTGGAAGGCGCACTCAAGCACATCGATGATGATGTTATAAAGCTGCAAAGAAAATCACAGATTTATCGGCAAGAAGAAATCACAGAAGAAATTGAAGTTATTTTGTTAAATGGCTCAGTTGAGTCTTCGTGTTGTGGTCAGTAGGGCTATTGTTTAAAAAAATTATCGCTCGCTTATCAGTCTTAACTTGGAGAAAGGGGGTTAATCAGTTTATGATTGCATCTAGCCGGGTATCTTTGATTCAAAAATGTACACATTATTTAAGTCAAGACCTACTCATCGATATTAATCAATAGACGTTGGAGCCTCTTTATGAATTTATCTACTGTTACAACTGAGTTTGATTCTACGAGTCAGCGAGAACTAGAAGATTTGCAATATATCAATTTGCAATTAGCTGCATTGGGTCAACCTACCTGTGATGTAGAGGGGGATAAACACTATCTTAAGATTGCGGATAGTTTACTGAAGAATTATTCACAACAACGTCGCTTACTGGCTAAGTACCGATGTCCAGCGGATCAACGGATTCAAGATTTTTTTAGTGTTTATTTTCAACGAAATGGTTTGGATGTAGGTGTTTATTTACCTAGAGAAACCTTTGTATTAGAGCGCAAAGGCTTGGCCAGAGAACTGTCTTTACCGTTTCAACACAACGAGTTTCACTCAGCTTATGTTGATTCGTACCGAATGAAACAAGGCGTTTTACACAATCCACAGAATGATAGGCGCACGACTAAAGGTGTTTTTCATATCGCTGCTGGAGGGCTGCCGGTTCCCGCTGATAAAAGTGAAGTACCCGTCAATGCTTATGTAAAGCTGTTGCAACTGGCATTGAGTCCCCCCGATAATCTTTTAATCTTACCCTTTACCAGCAAACAGGAAAATCCTGCGAAGCTTTGGCTGTCGTTATTACTTAATCCTATCGTAGTTCCTCAAGTGCCTGGATTAAGCGCTCAGAAAGTCATGGAAACCCGATTCTTTGCACCAGGTGGTTTGGTTTCTAATCTGGATTTTGTTGAATCCATTTTTGGGAATGCCGGCGATCCTTTTTTGCCTGAGAATGATGCCGCATTAGATATTAATCATTGGACGAGCCACACTGGCTGTATCATTTTAGCACCCCATTTAGTGTCCACTAGAAAACAGGCACTGGGTCTACCTCATTATAACGATGCCACGGATCGGCAACGGAAAGAAGGTATGTGCTGGCAAAATGAAAATGAACTTTATAATGAGGGTAAGCCATTTAAACTGGTGTGTCGGGATATGCAAGGTGTTATTGTGACCATCATTGCGGACAATTATTTTGGCTACAGTAAAAAAGAAATCAAATCCCAGATCAGCTATTCTGCAAACATGTTTGGAGGCTGTGAAGAAGAACATTCAGGCGGTGCTTTAGCCTATTCACGTGCTATTTTGGGTGAAATTTATTTACCCCAGAAGATAGGAAATAATCAATCCCATTCCTTTACTGAGTTGAGCCAATTTTTAGGTTCGACTATTGAATATAAAACTGAGGGTTATGCTATTGATAAAGCACATCCCAACATTATTTTTATTCCGGATCATGCGCATATTAGTATTCAAAAACTACAGGTTAGTTGGTTATCTGATGGCGTAGAACAAACCAAAAAACTATTAATCAATGAGACTTACGTTTATCCTAATGGTTTTATGGTCAGTATGGAGCGTCACCCAAATGCGCCCAGTTGGCGTTTAGTGGGTACCTATCCAGAAGGGACTTTTTGCCATAAACCTAGCACCGTTTCGGGGGGGGGTAAGTCTGAAATCTCTAAGTCAATTGCAGGTGCTGTTATTTCTGGTGCAGTCTTTGTGGACAAGTTTGATAAAGATATGGATAGGGTCGCGGATGTTTTTGGCTATGATTACTCTAACCGATTTTTAGATCCTGTCCGTAATGGTAAAGATCAGCGCCAGCTATTAAGTAATAAACGTACCTTAGGCTCAGTGATTAAATTATTGACACCTTCAATAACTGCGTATTCACCTGACTACAATCATTGGTTAAAGAAAATCCCCCAGCATGTATTAGCGCTTGTGCTGATGATAAAACGCTTTTACAAAGAAGAGTGGGGTGCCGCTTGGCGAGAACATTTTTCTGTTGATCTGGTTAATGGCTTTCCCGGTAATGAATTAAAGTTTGATGGTCGTAAATTAATTGCCAGTTATTTGAGAGTCGGCTTTGATACCAACGGGGCTTGGCGGGTCTTTAAATTAAGGCAAGACTTTATGCCCTCAACCAAAGTTCAATTAGAAGACGATATTACTGCATCAGTGGTGGTGCCGGTTAGATTACTCAACGGACTCAATCCTGATTATAAAAATCCCAGCGTCAAGCTGGTTGATAACTGTGAGCGTAGTTTTTTTCAACGGCCTGATGATGCAGTGAATCGCGGCAAAGACTTACAAACAGAACTGGATTTTTCGGGTACCCATAACTTCATCTCTAATTTTGAACCCTTAACTGCAAAAGATGCGCGAGAAATTATGGAAGACGTGATTCATTTTGATGAGTTCAGTCAGCCTATGCGAGATATCATTATTCAAGCCGCTAACAGTGAAGAAGGCGAATATTTTGTATCCTCAGCTCATCCCCGGTTAGTTGATGGCAAGCCCAGTTTAAATGTGCGTTATTTGCAGTTAAGACCCGACTTGGTGAATCCTGAAACGCGGTATTTATCAGAGCTATCTACTCGCTTGGCACGGGGACTGAAGATCGATCAGTCGGTGTATTTTCCTGTGAATGCCGTGCTAACCGGACGACGTAATAATCCACGCGATAGTGTCGCCGGTATCAGACCTTTAGCGATATACAATCCGATTCATTATCAGGAATTGCCTGAGCTGTTTATGGATTTTATCTGTAGTTTGACAGGTAAATCCCCCTCAACTACCGGAGCGGGTTCAGAGGGAGCGCTCACCAAGGGGCCTTTTAATGCACTATCAACGACGGCTGATTTAAATACGGCCTTGGTGTCTTTTATTTTGTGTGGCTATGATGGCTATTCTACGGCAGCCGGTTATATTGGTGCGCAACGTAAAATAGATCATGATATTAGTTTGTTGATTCCTGAACTATGGTCTCGTTTACCCGTTGATCAGCGTGATCCTTATTATTTGATTGAACAAGGGCAGTTAGAGAAGTTAGACGATTTTGAATACCAAGGTAAAACGGTGTATGCAAGTCGTTTGGGTTATCGTATTACTGAGCGTTTTGTGCATACCAACTTTGGGAAAATATTCGATTATCCAACCGCTGTTTTTGATGAAGCAATGCTAAAGCCTGAAACCCAGGATATGGACAGTTTTGTTGACGGTGTTAATAATGTGTATGAAGCTCAGCAACGGGTGGCACACATTTATCTGCAAGATGGTTCAATTGAGGATGCGTGTCCGCCCTTAAAAGCGCTGATTTACATTATGGCATTCGGTAGCTTTGAGGGTAAGAACATTACAGACCCAGACATTCGCTCAATGTTTACGTATGAGTATTTACTGCACAGCGATTGGTATTTAGAACGCTTAAAAATAAAGCAGGGCCGAGATCAACAAATTTGGCAACAGCATCGTGACTATGTTTTGAAGCGAATGAGTGAAGTTGAAGCGACAGATTCTCTTACCCCACTGTTTACCGATAAATTACTCGAGATTGATGATAAACTCGCTTATATTTCAAGTCCGGCTTACCTGGAAAGTTTACAGGGGACGCTGGGAGCTGATTGGGTGCATCGTTGAGTGTAAAGGAAGCCATTGTGTCTGAGGTACAACATGAAACGCTGACAAAAAGAAAGTCAGTGCCACTGGTTAATCCTGAGATTGAACATTATCTGGGGGATTTATTAAGCTATTTAGATACACCGGCTTTAATTGAGATGGAGGCTTTTGCCGATAAAAATAACTTTCCCATTGTGGGGCGCTTGGCGGGGTCATTTATAGAGACTATGGCTAAAGCAGTGCAAGCCCAGCGGGTATTTGAGTTTGGTAGTGGTTATGGTTATTCGGCTTATTGGTTTGCCAGAGCGGTGGGAGCTACGGGAAAAGTGCTTTGTAGCGAAGCCGATTTTCTTAACAAAGACAGAGCTGAATGCTTTCTCACGGCGGCTACGTTGTGGGATCGGGTTGAGTTTAATGTCGGCATGGCTCAAGTTATTTTTTCTGAGACTCAAGGTTTGTTTGATATTTGTTATAACGATGTCGATAAAGGTGATTACCCCGATATCTGGTTAATGTGTAAGGATCGGATTCACCCCGGAGGGCTTTATATCGCGGATAATGTGTTATGGCGGGGACGTGTTGCCGCACAACATTCCGCTGATGTCTTTCCGGGTTGGACTCAAGCTATTCGCAAGCATAATGAACTGATTTTTGGCATCCTTCATTTACCGGTTTACACTTTATGCAATTCCTGGCTTTATAAAGTCATGAAAACGGGTTTCTTTCGATGTACAAATGAACACAAACCTTCAGTTCATTGTACAATGAAGGTTTATATCCATGCCATT
>CAIMEB010000079.1 GCA_903839855.1 uncultured Methylococcaceae bacterium | reverse complement strand
TATCAGACAGGAAAAAAGTGCGCCGATAATTTCTTTGAAAACATGAAGATCATTTTTGATGATTATCTGCCCCGTTGGAATTATCGTACTGTTCCGAGTTCAAATTGATTTCGGGAAGTTATTTTTTACCAGATCCTAAGCCACTTATGCGCTTGATTTTGATGTCGAGTAATATTGTATAAGCCGATAAAAGACTTGTGAAGGTATTTCTATGATAATAGTCTTTTATTATCGTTTGAAGTGTTTACTCTATTAAGGCTAGCAATGATATGACGGGTTAACTTTATGGATATGAGTAAAATAACCAGCATAGAGATACCTAGACCAATTAATATTTCATGGATGTTTGTATTTATTGGTCTGGCTGGACTTTATGTTCCAACCTACTGGGATTTAATTCACGGCATTTGGCGGTTGGATGAAAATGCTCATGGCTCGATCATTTTTTTAGTCTTTATTTACCTTATCATAAGGCAAGGTAAGGGAACATTTAAGCATCCCTATGTACCTTGCAATACTATTGGATACAGCTTGCTTTTTGTAGGTCTAGTACTATACGTCTTAGGACGATCCCAAGACATTATTATTTTCGAAGTTGGTTCACAAATCCCCGTTTTTGCCGGTATATTATTGTTAATGCAGGGCGTAGAGAGTTTACGCAGTGTTTGGTTCCCTTTGCTATATCTGGTTTTTATGTTGCCACTGCCGGGTATGGTGGTCGATGCACTCACCAGCATGCTTAAGCAATGGGTTTCCGTAATTGCCGTAGAAATCCTCTATGACGCGGGCTATCCAATTGCCCGTGATGGAGTCGTTATCATGATAGCCCAATATAAACTTTTAGTTGCAGATGCTTGTTCAGGGCTGAATTCAATGTTTTCGCTATCGGCGATAGGTATATTGTACATGTATCTGGCTGGACGATCTGGCTGGTTATATAATGGACTAATGCTTAGCAGCATTCTACCCATCGCGTTTATCTCTAATGTAGTTCGGATTATTGCATTAATATTAATCACATACCATTTTGGTGATGCTGCTGGACAAGGTTTCATGCATAGCTTTGCAGGCACGGTATTGTTAATAGTGGCAGTATTGTTGTTGTTTGTGCTTGATAGCCTATTCGTACTTGTGCTTCCTAATATTCGATCAATCTCCAGAACTAGAATTTAATCAAATTAGTATGAGCAGTGCGGGTTCAGCTATGGTTGCAATCAAAAGTCAACCAGATCTACTAAAAGCAGTAATTATTTTGTTAGTGATGATTTTGGCTGCCAGTTCATCTGTTATCTTAAAGCCGAAACATAATATAGCCGCCCATGACGAACAGTTTAATCTGGAAACGATTGTTCCAAAACAGTTTGGCCAGTGGCGAGTGGATGATAGTTTTGCTTTGCTACAAGTTAGCCACGATAAACAAGCGTTACTTAATCAAATTTATAGCCAGAATTTGTCACGTACCTATTTCGACGATAACGGAAATCGAATTATGTTATCGATAGCTTATGGTGGTGATCAAGGCGATTCAATGAGAGTTCATAAACCTGAAGTTTGCTATTTTGATCAGGGCTATCAAGTTCAGAATATAATAACCAATAGTATCGACACTGGTTTTGGTTTTATAACTACAAAGCGCATGGTGGCTTCTAAAGGGAGCCGGCAAGAACCGGTGACCTACTGGATTAAAGTCGGCGATACCATTACAGTACATGGACTTAAATGGAAACTTATACAAATGAGATATGGTTTGATTGGAGAAATTCCAGATGGGCTGGTATTCCGTGTGTCTAGCTTAGGTGATGAGGCGAGTGCCTATAGTCTTCAGGAAAAATTTATTCGGGATTTATTAGCAGTGCTCTCGCCAGAGAACAGGGTTAGATTAATTGGAAAAGTCTCTTTTTAAACGTTTAAATATTAAAATTATTATACAAAAATGAATGGAGTTGAAGAGCACTTAAATGATCAAGAGCTTAAAAGCATTGCAGCCTATTGTGAAGCTCAGGTTATGTTTAAGCACATGCCATTACATTTGCACCAATTAAGTGCAGGTGCTAACGGGTTGGCGCTAGTAAATAAGAGTCTTTTGAAACCTTTTTTAGGGGAGTAAATATGCTGAAACTGAGTAATGAAAAACTGATCATAATGGCATTAATCCTCGCATCATTGGTAGCATGTACTGGTGATCAAAGCCAAGTCTCTGCTCCGGGTCAAGTTGCTGCAGTTGTAAATGGAGAGGAAATATCAATCTATCAATTAGAGGAAGCTTTACATCAATCCGGATTAATAGGTGATGAGAAAGGCAAACAAGCGATGCCACAATTGTTAAACCGATTGATTGAACAGTCCCTCATCATACAACAGGCTAAAAAAGATAAACTTGAGCGTGACCCAGGTGTTATGATGGCTTTGGAGGTTTCTAAACGTCAGATTTTAACTGAAGAATGGCTGCAACGGAAAATGAAAGCTGTAAAAAAACCCGGTAATCAAGAGATTGATGAATTTTATAGTGCTCATCCAGAGCTCTTTGAGAAACATAAGCTATTTCAACTGAAAGAATTGGTGTTGGATACTTCGGTAATTAGTCAGAAAAAGATTGATTTGATGATTGATTCAACTGACGATGTAAATATTCTTGAGCAAAATCTGGAAGCAAACAAAATTCCTTTTACAGTCAATATGTCAACCATGATGGCTGAACAATTACCCATGGACCGGTTGTCTTTATTGTCTTCAGTACCGTTCGGTCGTTATATTAAAGTAACAGGTGACAATAGCATATTAATTCAAGGTGTATTATCGACAAAAGAAACCCCGATAGAAAAAGCAAAAGCGGCAGTTCTTATTGAATCTTACTTATATATACTTCACGCGGGCATAGATGCGGATTTTGTAAAAAGCTGAAACTTTGGATTCAAAAGCGTTTTCACCTGATCCTTATAAGTCGATTTCACCTTGTTGAGACAATCGTCAATAGCTTCCT
>CAIMEB010000078.1 GCA_903839855.1 uncultured Methylococcaceae bacterium | reverse complement strand
TTTCTTAAATTTAAGAAACAGCTAAGCCGTTTATCTTTAAAGTCACTGGCCGTTTTTTAATGGCTACGGTAGCTTGTTGTTAATTTTTTATTGACATCAAAAGTGTCAACTACTTTTAGGCTGCTATGAAGGATGCCAAGATCTGGTGATATTTTATTTACACGAGAAGCTCCAATGGGTGAGGCGGGTATAATACCCACGAATACAAAATTATGTATGGGGCAACGTATCATGTTGCTTCGTCCAATGCCTGAATTTACAAATCCTAAATATGTTTTGCTAAACATTTTGTCTTTGCCATTTAAAGAGAGGATGAATAAAAGTGCGGTTGGTACTGCTGTGAAACATTTACGAGTTGCAGATGTTGAAAGTTTAACTTATCCACTTGCCCCCATCGAAGAACAAACCGAAATCGTCGCCCGTGTCGAACAACTATTCGCCTACGCTGACCAAATCGAGCAACGTGTTAAAGACGCGCAATCTCGCGTTAATCATCTTACCCAAGCCATCCTAGCCAAAGCCTTTCGAGGTGAACTTACAGCCGACTGGCGAGCTCAAAACCCTGACCTCATCAGCGGTGAAAACAGTGCAGAAGCGTTATTAGCCAGAATTAAAGCCGAACGTGAACAAACACAAGTCGTAAAAAAAGCTAAAGCCACTCGAAGCAACTAAATCTAAATGTAGTCATTATAAAGGTAACGAGTCATGAAAGCAGAATATGATCTTTCTCAAATGAAATCCCGGAAAAACCCTTATGCCTCAAAACTGAAAAAATCAGTGACTATCCGTTTAGGTGAGGATGTGGTGGGGTATTTTAAAGAAATGGCAGAAGGTACGGGTGTACCTTACCAAAGTCTAATCAATTTGTATCTTCGGGATTGTGTGCAGCAACATCGAAAAATTGATATTTCTTGGCAGTCAACCACAAAGACGGTTTAAAGTTATAGATTATTTGCTGGATGGCTTGTTGTAAACCTATGACTGAGTGGGTACAATCCTTAGTTAAAAAACACATTAGAATTAGAAATGCTTTGTGTTTTGCTAACATCATGGATCACACGTTATGAAATTTGCCTACGAAGACCTCAGTGATGATCAGTTTGAGATTTTAGTTGTACTCTTGTGTCAACGTCTTATGGGAATTTCAGTGCAAGGATTTGCTAAAGGGCCAGATGGTGGACGTGACGCGAAATTTGTAGGGACTTCCGAACTGTACCCAAGTAAAGCCGATCCTTGGGTCGGTACGACTATCATTCAGGCCAAACACTCTAATGGTTATAACCGGAGTTTTTCAGAATCAGATTTCTTTAGTACAACTTCTGTTAACACTATAATTAATAAAGAAATTCCACGCATTAATAAACTGCGTGCGAGTCATCAGCTTGATCATTATATGTTGTTTTCTAATCGGCGTTTAACAGGTAATACTGAGGCTGAAATACGCGGCTTTATTGCCTCAGCATGTGGGATTCCGCTTACTTCGATTTATCTGTGTGGAATAGAACAGATTGAAATATGGTTAAAGCGATTCCCTGAAGTTGCTAAAGAAGCTGATCTTGACCCTGTAGATTCACCACTGATCATCAGTTCTGACGATCTAGCAGAAGTGGTTCAAGCACTTGCTAGACAGTTTAATAGTGATACTGCATTGCTCGATGATCTCCCTACTGAACGAGTTACTTTCGCGCAAAAAAATCTGCTTAATAATATGAGCGCAGAATACGCTAAAGTGCAACGTAAGAAATATTTAAAGGAAACAACGCAAATTCGAACATTTTTGGCGGCACCAGAAAACCTAGAGTTACTTCGAATGTATGAGTCGATAGTTGATGAGTTTCAATTAAAGATTATTGCCAAAAGGAAGAACTATCAAACCTTCGATGAAGTAATGGAATATTTGATTGGCTTACTATACAGTCGCGATGCTGTTTTACGACAACGCGATCATAAACGTTTGACACGGATTATGCTGTTCTATATGTATTGGAATTGTGATATCGGAGAGGTGGGTGATGTTGAGGCCGACTAAACACTCTCATCCTGATCGGACTGTCATCAATGTTTCTCTTTTAGTTTTGGTAAGACTGAAAGCACGTAGAATTGAAGATTATGATGGTTTGCGCAACTATGTAAAAAAAGCCGTTATTGGTGGTGATGTGCTGTTCTTACCCGCCTTGAGCTTTCTTTATTTAACGGGCTTAATAGACTACCGACCAAAAATCGATGCTGTGGAGTACATAGGGCCTAATGAAACTATCTAAACTTTATTCAAACAACCCCGAGCAATTTCAAGCTATAGATTTTATCCCTGGGTTGAATGTTGTTCTGGCTGATATCCGTTTGCCGCAAAATCGCGATAAGGATACGCACAACTTAGGTAAGACAACCTTAGGTCGGTTGCTTGACTTTGCATTTCTTAGCAAGCGCGATCCAAAGTTTTTTCTATTTAAGCACGTTAGCCAATTTCAGGGTTTTATATTCTTTCTCGAAGTTGAGCTGGAAGATGCCTCGTTTGTTACAATTCGCCGGGGTGTAAAAGAGGCAACTAAAATCAGTTTCAAAAAACATGAGGCAGGGCATCAGGATTTTACAACACTAGCTCCATTTGAATGGGATCATCTGGATGTACCTTTCGAACGAGCGCGTGTACTTTTAGATGGTATTCTTGATTGGCGGGCTTTAAAACCCTGGCCATATCGACAGGCCTTAGGCTATTTTCTGCGCTCTCAAGAAGATTATCGGGAGGTATTTCAGTTGCGTAAATTTGCCTCTAAGCACGCTGACTGGAAACCTTTTCTCGCATACTTACTTGGATTTAATGCAAAACTAATTACAGAGCACTACGAGAAAGAACAGTCGCTCACTAAAAAGCAAGACACAGCGCAAACCATTAAGAATGAGCTAGGTGGTTCCGTTGAAGACATTAGTAAAATTGAAGGCATCTTATTGCTTAAGCAGAAAGACGCTGAAAAAAGACAAAATTTGCTTGATGCATTTGATTTTCAAATCCAAGACGAGGATTGTACTAAGGCACTGGTTGACGATATTGATGAACGTATTGCAACACTTAACTCAGAACGTTATTCATTAAATCAGACTAAGAAAAAGATTATCGCCTCTTTGGAAGATGATCAGATTCTTTTTAATCCTGATGATGCACAACGTTTATTTGCAGAGGCAGGCGTCCTTTTTCAAGGGCAAATAAAGAAAGATTTCCAACAACTTATCGCTTTTAATCGCGCGATTACTGAGGAGCGTCGAGGCTATCTTCAAGAAGAACGTAGTGAGGTTGAAACTGAGCTTAAGCGGATCAATGCAGAATTAAATAGTCTTGGAAAAAAGAGATCGGAAATGCTGGCATTTCTAAGTGATACTGATGTTTTTAGTAAATATAAACAGTTTTCCGATGAGATGGTTACTTTACGTGCAGACATTGCATCTCTAGAACGGCAGCGTGGTTTCCTGCACCGACTTCAGGAGCTTCGTGCAGAAGTTCGCACGCTAACTGAAGAACGTAACAGTTTACAGGCACTTATTGAAGTTGATGTCGAACAGCAGAACGCTGACCAGGAAAGTTTGTTTTCGATCATTCGATTGTATTTTAGTGAAATCGTAGAGGAAGTTGTAGATAGAAAAGCATTACTTAGCGTTTCTCCTAACCAGTTTGGGCATTTGGAGTTCAAAGCAGAAATTCTTGATGGGTCAGGTAATGCTACTAGCGCCGATATGGGGCACACCTATCGCAAGCTTTTATGTATTGCCTTTGATTTAGCAGTGCTTCGAGCACACGCCAACGATAAGTTTCCTAGGTTTGTTTATCAAGATGGTGTATTTGAATCGTTAGATGATCGTAAGAAAGAAAACTTACTAGCTGTCATTAGGCGTTATGAGGAATTTGGTTTGCAATCAATAATTACTTTGATAGATGCTGATTTACCTAAACGCACGGGTGACGAACCCGTTTTTACGACTAACGAAATCATACTGACACTGCATGATGAAAGTGAACAAGGACGTTTGTTTAAAATGAATTCATGGTAGATTTTAATGAGTCGAGGTAATACGTGAATTTGGCCTACACCATTTATCAACGTAGCCTAAATCTGTCAGAGTCTAATGCACGTCAAGTTTTAAACTTCATTGAGTTTCTTGAACAACGTTATCCCTCTAATAAATCAAATGTTGATACTGAAGCTTTTCTCGCTTCTATTGCGGGTGGCTTAAGTGACGATTTCCCAGGTGATATTAACGATGATGATTTGGGTGTCGATGTTCCTCGTAAGTCTCTCGATTAATGAGTTATCAACCGCCTTACACCATTACCCCTAAAATACTGCAACACGTTGCCGATAGTGTTGAGTTATTAACACGGTGGCAGATTTCCAGTCAAGCGTCTTTAACCCCTCAGTTACGGCGTAACAACCGCATCCGAACTATTCAGGCATCCTTAGCGATTGAAAACAATAGTCTCAGTATTGATCAAGTCACCGCAGTATTAGACGGTAAACGGGTATTGGGATTGCCCAGAGAAATTCAAGAAGTGCGCAATGCATTTGCCGCGTATGAACAATTACCGCATTGGAAAGCCGAGTTAGAAGCCGATTGTTTAACGGCGCATGGTTTATTAATGGCTGGCTTGGTTGATCAGGCAGGCTGTTATCGTAGCAGCGGTGTCGGTATTTACAATAATCAAACCTTAGTTCACATGGCTCCACCCGCCACTCGGATTTCTGCGTTAATGTCAGATTTAATGGCTTGGCTGGCATCAGAATCGGTACATCCCTTAATAGCCAGTTGTGTGTTTCATTATGAGTTTGAGTTTATCCATCCGTTTGCTGATGGTAACGGTCGCATGGGGCGGTTATGGCAAACGTTAATATTAAGCCAGTGGCAACCGTTATTAGCTTATTTGCCGGTTGAATCTATTATTAGAGATCGGCAAACAGATTATTATAAAGCGCTGTCTGATGCGGATAATCTGGCCAATTCGACGCCTTTCATTGAATTCATGTTGCAAGCATTGCTTGATGCGTTGATAGAAGTCTTAATAAAAACGTCGGAGAAAGTGTCGGTAAAAACGTCGGAGAAAATTCTTGTCTTGGTTCAAGGTAATCCGTTAGTAACGATTGCTGAATTAGCCCGATCAATTGGTGTAACAGAGCGTTCTATTGAGCGTAACTTAAAAAAATTGCAAGCTGAACAGCGTTTGTTCAGGAATGGACCAGCTAAAGGTGGATACTGGGAAGTGATTAAAAATTAATGTAGATTATCCTTGAATGTACTTGCAGATAATAAAATTGATGTTGTTTTGCCTAGAGCAGATAGTACAGTTGAATTACCTATCTACCGTATCGCTAAACAAACTGGAGTGTTATTGCAATGAAAGTAACCATCACTGAAATCATTAAAACCTGTGATCGTCATGCTGATCGTTTGAATTGGGCAATACACCCCACCGACACAGAGATAGATATACTGGACGGTATTCATTTAATAGATAATTGTGGGTAAGTGATATTTATTTTTAATCCTTACGTCGCCATTTGTCGTTATTGGCGTGTAAACTAAACGCTTACGTTTCGCTATTAACGCTTCTCATAAGAGATTATTTTTAATGACCAATACTCAGCAATCTTCAATACTTGATAACGGTATTGCTGTCATACACTCTAATAAACTGGAATCGTTGTTAGAAGTAGTGACGCATTGGTTACAGACCTATCCTTTGGCTCCGCTTGAAAATGAAGTGTTTCTGGTTAATAACAATGGCATGGGGCAATGGCTTAAGCAAAATCTAGCGAAGAACACTGCGCTAGGCGTGGCGGCAGCACTGGAGGTTAAATTGCCCTCTACCTTTATCTGGCAGGTGTATCGTTGGGTGTTAGGTGACAAGATTCCGCAAGATCAATTGTTAGCCAAACCGGCCTTGGTTTGGCGCTTTTATCGCTTACTACCCAGCCTATCCGCGAGTGCCGGTTTCTCTATTTTATTGCAGTTCTTAAAAGACGACACCCAAGCGCGCAAACGTTATCAATTGGCAGAACAATTAGCCGATCTATTTGATCAATATCAAGTGTATCGTTCCGACTGGTTATCGGATTGGGCAGAGGGAAAGGATGTCCTACGAGATGCAAAAGGAGACACAAGTCCTTTGCCTGAAGCACAACGCTGGCAAGCCTTACTTTGGCGAGCGTTGCTAAACGATTTGGGTACACAAAATAGTTATATTGCCAGTCGCGCCTCGGTACATGCCGAGTTTATGGCGCAGATAGATCAAAGCCAACCTAAACTACCAAGACGGGTGATTGTCTTTGGTTTATCGACGCTGCCCCAACAAGCCTTGGAAGTCTTGGCGAAAATAGCCCAGTTTTGTCAGGTGGTGTTGTTTGTGCATAATCCTTGTCAGCATTATTGGGCCGACATTATTGAGGATAAAGAGTTATTAAAAGCCGAGCGTCAGCGGCAAAAATATAAGACCGGCATGAGTGCCGACTTAAGTCTTGAAGAATTGCACCAACAAGCGAATCCTTTATTAGCCGCTTGGGGTAAACAAGGTCGTGATTATTTGCGCTTACTGGATTTGTTTGACGACCAGAGTGCTTATCGTGATTGGGAGTGGCCGGACAATAAAATTGATTTGTTCGAGGACTATGGTGATGAGCCACAGCACCGAAGTTTATTGCAACACGTGCAACAATCCATTTTAGATTTAGAACCCATTCCAGAGCAGCCGATCATTTTATCAGCACTTGATGAGTCTCTGGCGTTTCATAAAGCCCATAGCCCTCAGCGTGAAGTTGAGATTTTGCATGATCAATTATTAGCGCGTTTTAATGCCGCCCAGAAAGCGGGTCAACCGTTACATCCGCGTGATGTGATTGTGATGGTTCCCGATATTAATAGCTATGCCCCGCATATTCGTGCGGTGTTTGGACAAATTGATCAGACTGATAAACGCTATATTCCCTTTAGTTTGGCGGATCAACAACAACGTGGACAAAATCCGTTATTAAATGCCTTGGAAGTCTTATTAAACTTACCTGATTCACGTTTTGAAGTCAGTGAGTTTCTCGGCTTGTTAGAAGTGCCGGCACTCAGGAAAAAGTTTGGGATTGACGAGATCGCCATTCCAAAATTGCATCAATGGGTGCAAGAGTCGGGTATCCGTTGGGGCTTGGACAGTCAGCAACGTCAACAAGCCGTCGCCATGCCAGAAACGCTAAGTGCTAATACTTGGGAGTTTGGTTTGCAACGGCTATTGTTGGGCTATGCGGTAGGTGCTGGACAGGCGTTTAATGGGATTGAACCTTATGCTGATATAGGGGGACTTGAAGCGCAATATCTGGGTGGCCTGTTTTTGATACAGGAAAAGCTGGCGGCTTATGTACACAAACTGCGTCAAGCTCAATCTGTTGAAGCATGGCAAACGTTGTTATTAACTTTATTGGATGATTTTTTTGTCGCGACTCAAGAGCGAGAGTTAAAAACCCTGGAGACCTTAACGCAAGCATTAAGCCAATGGCAAAATAACTGTCGACAAGCCCAATTGGGGCTGGATGAACGCTTACCGGTTAATATCGTTCGTGAAGCCTGGTTAAGTATTGTTGACGAACCCAATCTGCAACAACGCTTTTTAAGTGGGCGAGTTAATTTTTGTACCTTAATGCCGATGCGGGCGATTCCTTTTAAAGTCGTGTGTTTATTAGGCATGAATGACGGTGATTATCCGCGTACTCAACAGGCGCAAAGCTTTGATCTGATGAGTCAGCGTGGACATTACCGTCCGGGTGATCGTTCACGACGACAAGATGATCACTATTTATTTTTAGAAGCAGTATTATCAGCGCGTGAACAGCTTTATATCAGTTGGGTGGGGCGCAGTGTGCGAGATAATTCAGAGATTCCGCCTTCGGTGTTGATCAGTCAGTTACGGGATTTTATGGCACAAAGCGGGTGTCCTGAAGGCATGAAGCACCTGGAAGATAAGCCGAATCAATGGCTGGAAGCGTTAACAGTCGAGCATCCTTTACAGCCCTTTAGTGTTAATTATTTGTTAGCAGATAAAACCGCCGGCTTATTTACTTACAGCAAAGAATGGTTTGAGACGGATAACATAACGCGAGGCGCTGAGGGTGTTTTAAAAACCCAGTTTGATGCACCTAAAGCCATCTCTCTGGAAGCATTAGGGCGTTTTCTTAGAGCGCCGGTTAAGACTTTCTGTAATCAAACCTTAAAGTTTAGTTTTGAAGACGATAGCAGTACTAGCGAAGATAACGAACCTTTTGGCTTTGATAGTCTGCAAATTTATCAACAGTGTGATGAGTTATTAGCCACCCTAAAAGCCAATGATAATCCTGCGGTAGCGATAGATGATATATTCAAACAACGTTATCAAGTGATGGTCGCTCAAGGGGCATTGCCTTTAGCGGGGTTTTCAAAATTAACGTTTGAGAGCTTGGTTGACCCCGTGAGCAATGCCTGGGCTCAGTATCAGGACATTCTTAAGCAGTATATTAATGAGCAACCCGCTCAAGTGATTAGTCTGGCTGTTTCGGTAGCGCCTGCGGTTACGGTTCATGTCACAGGAAACTTAGTGGGCTTACGTCAGAATGATAAAGGCGAGCGGGTGATGATTATGGTGACGGCTCAAACCGTGTTTAAAGATAAAAAAATAAGTTATCAACGCTTGATGACGTATTGGGTTAAGCATCTGGCTGCTTCTGCGATAGGTTTGGACTTACGTACTTTAATAATCGGTGCCGATGAAGTGCTTGAAATACAGTCTTTAAATAAAGCAGACGCTCTTCAGACACTTGAACAATTAGTCTTTGCTTGGTATCAAGGCTTACAAGCCCCCTTGCCCGTGGCTATCAGGACAGCCTTTGCCTGGCTGCTTAAGGGTGATATTGATCTCGCCAGAAAGATTTATGAAGGCGATGACTGGAATAACGGTGAAGCGTCTTATGATGCCTATTTGAGTCGTTTTTTTCCTGCGTTCGAGGATTTATATCCGGCTGATAATGCCGGATATGATTTTGAATATTGGGCAGAGTTTATCTATGGGGAAGCCTTTGCACAGATTAAAGTGGCTAAAGGCGTGTAGTTGTGAGGATACCCACGCAGATAATGCTTCATTATTAATGTTGAGCAACAATTCTGATCTAAACAGGATTAATCTTGTTGCGTATTGTGCAACATGCTAAACTTCAGTAATGATTCCCGAAAGTTAAGAAGTCAGTAAAATAAAGCCATACAAGTCACGTTGTGACAGTGCCCGCAGTTCGAATCAGGGATAGTCTTGTCGAGTTGGGCGAATCATGATGTCACTGATATGAACATGTGGTGGTTGCGTAACAATATAGTTAATCGCGTTTGCAACATCATCTCCGTAAAATAGCGGGCCAAAATTGACATTGAAGTTATGGACGAGATCTTCACTGTAGCCTGCTGCATCCTGAAAACCACTCAGCACAATACCCGGTTCGACCAGTGATACTCGAACGCCTTTAGGGCCAACCTCACGGCGTAATCCTTCCGCTAACGAGTGAACAGCGAATTTGGTGGCACCATAAACGGCACTGAAGGGTGAGACATGCCTTCCGACGACCGAGCCAATAATCACGATATCTGCCGCTTGTTTGGGAAAAAGAGTGTGCTGTTGATCAACCATTTGTTTGGCTGCTTTTTGTAGCAAAGCCAAGGTGCTGGTGACGTTAAGTTTGAGTACCTCTTCAAACGTTGATAAGTCCGCATCTTTAACCGAGCCACCTAAGCCACGACCTGCATTTGCCACAACAATGTCGGCAGGCTTTTTGAACTGTTCGACCGCGACAGTAAAAAGTTTATCCAGGATAGCGGGTTCTGTGATATCTCCCACCACACCATAAAATGCTTGTCCTAATTCTTTTTCAAGTGCGTCCAATTTTTCAGCGCTACGGGCATTGCCAATAACCCCATAGCCGTTCGCAACGAATTTTCTAACGATTGCTTCGCCAATGCCGGAAGAGGCACCGGTCACTATTGCAATACGGGGATAACTATCGGATGAACTTATTTTATTATCAGTCATAAGACGTCTCTGGTGATATTGTTGTGAACATGAGGGCATTGCCTCACTGGATTGATAACAGCCGTAAAATCATTCGGTTTTATTAGTCCGTAGTAAGGTTAAAACCACCGCCTTTTAGGCGGTTAGATTTATCTATGATTTTTTGACGTATGATATTACTCTGAACTGAAAAGTAGAGGGGCTTATGGATTACCGTTATGGAAGTCATACTGTTTTTAA
>CAIMEB010000077.1 GCA_903839855.1 uncultured Methylococcaceae bacterium | reverse complement strand
ATTATAAATCAATGTGTTATGTTTTATTATATTTGAAACAACATAAAATAACCTCAAAAACATGAATTTTATGATTCTTAACTTACTGTTTTTAAAGGTCAATATAAAAACTTGAACATCGAGTGATAGGGTGCTTATTTATCAGCAGTGTTTTATTGCTTGGCTTACTATTTTACAGGATAAGTTACTCTGGATTGAGCGGTTAATGATTGTAATCGTTATCAGAGCATAATTTATATCAGGTAATGAGTTGTTGCTGTATTTTCTGGCTTATTAATTGCATAGTTTTATGGTGAGTAGTCTCATTATTCACGTAATATTATGAGACTTAACATGACATTGACCACTTTATTTAAATAACGCTCAGCATAAACATAAAAACCAATTTATTACCTCATCGAATTATTTAACGTTATGTGGATTGTTCATATTGCTTTACGTCGCCCATACACTTTTATAGTAGCGGCTTTACTTATCCTGTTGTCAACACCTTATGTGTTGCGCAATATGCCAACGGATATTTTTCCAACGATTGATATTCCAGTGGTGGCGATGCTGTGGGAATACAAAGGCATGACAGCTAAGGAGCTATCTGATCGTTTGACGGGGTCTGTTGAACGTTCAATGTCTCTGATTGATGGTATTGAGCATAGTGAATCATTGTCATTTGCTGGTACTGCGGTGATAAAGGTTTTTTTTCATCCTGACACCGATATCCGCACAGCCATTGCCCAAGTCATGTCTAGCAGTAACTCCGCGTACCGTTCTTTGCCCACTAATACTGCTCCACCACAGGTAATTCAATACTCTGCGTCGGATTTACCACTAGTGCAATTAGGTATCTCCAGCAGTACGGTTCCTGAAACAGAAGTTAATGATTTAACAAACAATATTGTCCGAAATGCCTTGCAGGCGAAACCGGGTATTTCGGTAACTAATCCGTTTGGCTCAAAAGGTCGTCAAGTGACGGTAGATATTAACCCAGCTGCTTTAACAGCGCGTGGCTTAACACCTTCAGATCTTGTTGATGCCATGGCGGTACATAATTTAATTTTACCCACTGGTACCCTAAAAGTGGGGTCAACAGAATATGATGTCACTTTAAATGGTGCGATTGCATCAATCCCCAAGATTGGTGATATTCCTGTGCGAACGGTCAATGGTGTGACTACTTTTGTTCGGGATGTGGCTATTATTCGAGATGGGGCTTCACCCCAGACCACGATTGCACGTCAAAATGGTGAGAGAGGTATTTTAAACTCCATCTTTAAGAGAGGCAGAGTCTCAACTTTGGATGTGGTAGGTTTCGTAAAGGAAATAATACCCAGTATGCTGGCGCAAATGCCCGAGGGTATTAATATGAGGCTGATGTTTGACCAGTCCTTGTTTGTTCGGGCTGCGATCGGTAATGTTTTACACGAGGCATTGATTGCAGCCGGTTTAACAGCGGCAATGATTTTACTGTTTCTGGGTAATTGGCGCAGTACCTGTATTATTGCCGTGTCGATTCCTTTGTCGATTATGTGTTCACTGATTATGTTGTATTTGCTGGGTGAAACTATCAACTTGATGACCATGGGAGGTTTGGCCTTAGCGGTCGGTATTTTAGTGGATGATGCTACGGTTGAAATTGAGAACATTGAGCGACAAATGTTGATGGGAAAAAATCCCCGTCAGGCTATTCTTGATGGCGCGGCTGAAATTGCAATGCCCGCATTAGTTTCTACTTTATGTATTTGTATCGTGTTCGTTCCGATGTTCTTTTTAACCGGGGTGGCTCACAGCCTTTTTGTACCCATGGCAGAAGCGGTGGTGTTTGCAATGCTGGCCTCCTATTTATTATCACGGACGTTAGTTCCTACTTTGGTAATGTATATGATGTCAGGGCATCACCCCTTGCCGAGTCATAGAGAGGTGCATTCGGATCATATTAACGTAAGTGTTTTTAAGAAAATACATCTGGCATTTGAACGCAGTTTTGAACATTTTCGAAGTCATTATGTAGTACTTTTGAGTCACTTCTTGACGCATCGTACTCGTTACAGTACGACGTTTATGATTTTTTTCCTATCCTCTTTGGCACTAACGTCTTTTTTAGGTCGGGATCTGTTTCCAGCCGTTGATGCGGGGCAACTTAGATTGCATGTGCGTGCTCCGACAGGCACACGTATAGAGGAGATGCCTACTTTAATCGACGAGATAGAGAAGTTTATTCGTGAGCGCATTCCTGCAGCCGAGTTGGGTGATGTTCTGGATATTATTGGCGGCCCCTATAGCTCAAGAAATACGCTGTTTGGGAATTCAGGTACGGTTGAAACAGCGGATAGTGAAATTATGATTTCACTGACATCGGGACAGCATGCACCTAGCAGTCAATATATTCAGAATTTACGCGCAGAATTACCTAATCGCTTCCCCGGTATAGAGTTTTTTTTTCAACCGGCGGATCAAGTCAGTCAGACTCTTAACTTTGGCGTGCCAGCACCGATTGATATTCAATTTGTTGGTGGAAAACCCGAAGACATTATGCCGTTGGTCAGAAAACTGAATAATAGACTCCGTGAAATTCCCGGTATTGTTGATGCGCATATTTTTCAACGGGTGGGTAAGCCCGCTTTAGATCTTGAGATGAATCGTGCACAGTTAGAGCAATTTGGCTTATCGGCACGTGATGTGGCTCAGAATTTATTATTAACCTTAAGCGGTAGCATGCAAACGGCACCGACCTATTGGTTGAATCCTAACAATGGCAATACCGTTAACATTGGGGTGATGGGTAATCCACTGGATTTAGATACTATTGAGTCCTTGATGAGAATACCTGTGGGTGGCGCTAATAATGGCGAGCCTCAGTTGTTAGGAAACCTGGTAACCTTGAAGCGTTCAGGTCAACCTGCGGCTGTTACTCACTATAACGCGAATAACGTATTTAATATTTATGCCAGTGTAGAGGGCAGAGACTTAGGGGCTGTTGGGGCTGAGATTGAAAGGCTGACAGATGATATTAAACCTAAATTGCCTCGGGGTGCTGAAATTGCGGTACGTGGGCAAATCCAGACCTTGAACAGTTCATTTATGGGTTTGGCTACTGGTTTAGCGGTTGCTATTGTGATGCTCTATTTATTGTTGGTGGTTAACTTTCAGTCCTGGCTTGATCCGCTGATTATTGTGAGTGCCTTACCGGCTGCTTTGGCGGGGATTGCCTGGACGCTTTTTTTGACAGGAACCACACTCAGTATACCCGCTCTGACCGGTAGCATTATGTCGATGGGAGTAGTCACTGCCAACAGTATTTTGCTGGTATCTTTCGCTCGTACAAGGCTCAACGACGGTGTGCCGCCTATTACAGCTGCTCTGGAGGCCGCTGCGACCCGATTAAGGCCGGTATTAATGACCGCCTTTGCTATGATCGTCGGTATGTTACCGATGGCTGTGGGTTGGGGTGAAGGTGCTGAGCAAAATGCACCATTAGGACGTGCAGTGATTGGTGGCTTGGCGTTTGCCACGGTCTCAACTTTGCTGTTTGTTCCGCTGGTATTCGCAAGTACGCATCGCTGGCTTGATCGCCGTTTTTCTAATCGAACGCTTCTTTTAGCTGAATAAAATTATTATGAATAGTAGTCAACCGCCTTCATTTTCTGTGTCTTCTGTCGATAATCCACATCGTACCCTAGTCACTGCAAAGCGATTGGGATTGGGTTTCCTGGTGTTTTTATTGGTCGCTGGTGGATGGCGATTGTCAGTCAATCAAGTTGAAGCCAATAATTTAAATAAACGTAATGCAGCGAGTCTGTCCAGAAGCGTCATAATCGTACACTCTAAACCCGGTGAAGTGTCCCGAAAACTTGTTTTACCGGCAAGCTTAAGGGGAAATACTGAAACACAACTTTATTCCCGAACCAATGGGTATTTGAGTGCCTGGTATAAGACTATTGGTGATCAGGTAAAGAAAGGTGATTTATTAGCTGTGATTGATGTGCCTGAGTTAGAACAGGAGCTAGCCCAAGCACATGCGGCGCTTGCACAAGTTAAAGTCAGATTGGAGCTGGGTCGTTCGACGTTAAAGCGTTGGACTCACTTGAAAGAAACAGACAGTGTGATTCAGCAGGAGTTTGATGAGAAGCGCAGTGCTGTTTTACAGGCTGAAGCTGATTTTGCTGCAGCTGAAGTGAATGTTAAACGTATAGAAAAGATTGAAAGTTATCGACGCATTGTAGCGCCATTTTCAGGTGTTATTACCCGTCGCTCAGTTGATGTGGGTAGTCTAATCAATGTGGGTACTCAAGAGTTATTTGCGTTGACCCAAACCGATCCACTCCGGTTGACGGTTTGGGTTCCACAAGTTTATGCCGACGATATTAAGGTGGGTCAAGAAGTCGGTGTACGTCAGCAGCTTGAAGCCGGTAGTAAAGTATCTGTTGCTCATATTGAACACGTAGCCGGTGCTTTAGATCCAGTCAATCGCTCGCGTCAGGTGGATATCACGCTACCGAATAGTGACGGTAAAATTTTACCGGGTTCTTATGTGGAAATATCTATCAATGTGGTCAGTAGCAAAGCCAGTCCATTGGTGGTACCTGCCAATGTGTTGGTGGTCGATCAGGCTGGAACCCATGTGGTCACGGTCGATGCGGAAAAACATATCGCTTTTCGTCCGGTTAAGTTAGGCCGGGATTTTGGAAGGGAAGTCGAAATAGTGGAGGGAATAGATTTAAATCATCTGTTGGTGGCGAGTCCTTCAGATTTATTGGTTGAAGGCGAGACAGTGAAGATCGTTGAGTCATCGTCGAAACAGGATAATAAACCGAAAGAAGAAAATAAACCAAAGGAAAAAACGACAGGTAAATCGTGATGCTTTAACCACATTGGATGTCCATTCTCTATATGGATTGGTTGACAAAATATAATGTGTAGAGTATTTTAATCCGAATATTGCAAGCTGACCGGACAACTGGAAGCCAGCCTCCCCGATGTTGGGATCGCTGGCTTTTTTTGTGGGTAAAATTTAGTCCTGCTATTCACTTTTGCAAATTAATCAATAGGTAACTGTATGTCAAATTGGTATAAAGATAATTCTCAGTCCATAGGAAAAACCCCTTTAGTACGGCTTAACCATATTATTGGAGATTCCTCTGCGACTGTTCTGGCAAAAATCGAAGGACGTAATCCCGCTTATTCTGTTAAATGTCGCATAGGTGCTGCCTTGATCTGGGATGCTGAGCAGCGAGGTTTATTAGGGTCGGGTAAAGAGTTAATTGAGCCGACTAGTGGTAATACAGGCATTGCATTAGCGTTTGTCGCGGCTGCACGCGGCATACCTTTAACATTAACGATGCCTGAGACTATGAGTATAGAGCGTAGAAAATTGCTCGTCGCTTATGGTGCAAAGCTGATATTAACAGAAGGCGCAAAAGGCATGAGTGGGGCTATTGCAAAAGCCGAAGAAATCGCGGCTTCTGATCCAGACCGTTATGTATTATTACAACAATTTAAAAATCCGGCAAATCCTGCCATTCATGAACAGACCACAGGGCCTGAAATATGGAATGATACCGATGGTGAGGTGGATATTTTTATTTCTGGTGTCGGTACAGGCGGTACTATTACTGGGGTTTCCCGCTACATTAAACAAACAAAAGGTAAGGCGATTACTTCAATTGCTGTAGAGCCGTCAGCGAGTCCGATTCTTACTCAATTCCGTGCAGGTCAACCACTACAACCAGGCCCCCATAAAATCCAGGGTATTGGTGCGGGTTTTGTGCCTGCCATACTTGATTTATCCCTTGTTGATGAGATTGAGCAAGTAAGTAATGAAGAAGCGGTTGCTTATGCACGCAGATTAACGCAAGAAGAGGGTATTCTTGCCGGTATATCCTGTGGTGCAGCGGTGGCTGTGGCAGCGCGTGTTGCTAAGCGTCCTGAAAATGCAGGTAAAACTATTGTAGTTATCTTACCTGATTCGGGTGAACGGTATTTAAGTTCTATTTTGTTTGAAGGTTTATTTGATGAGGGCGGGCTGGCCGCATGAATGACTTCTACCCTCTAAATGGGTATTATGACTGGGGGATTGATAGTATAGTTACTGAATTGCGTGATTTGCGTGTGCAATCGTTGGAAAGTAGAAGTCGGCGTCATAATCCGCCTAAGCTACCTTCTCGTAAAGAACTACAGGTTATTCTGGAGGGTTTGGGAGCGGTATTGTTTCCAAACCGTCTGGGTTTGCCGGATTTGAATGAAGAAGGTATTGATTATTTTGTCGGGCATACACTAGAAAACTTGTTACGTAATCTATATAAACAAATTAGCCGAGAGTTACACTTTGTGTCTGGGTTGCAAGGTTTTAATGAAGCTGACCATGAACGCGCAATTAATATTGCCAAGCGGTTTGCAACACAATTACCGGTGGTTAGAAAGTTGCTGGATACCGATATTCAGGCAGCTTATGAAGGTGATCCTGCAGCAAGAAGTCCTGACGAAGTGTTAGTGTGTTACCCGGGTATTACTGCGATCATTCATCATCGTTTAGCGCATATTTTGTATGAGCTTGGTGCGCCACTGGTTGCTCGGATTATTTCTGAAATTGCACATTCTGCTACTGGCATTGATATTCATCCAGGTGCCAGAATCGGTGAAAGTTTTTTTATTGATCACGGTACGGGTGTTGTGATTGGTGAAACTGCTGTTATTGGAAAACATGTACGCGTTTATCAAGCCGTTACTTTGGGTGCCAAACGTTTTGAAAAAGACAGTTCAGGTTTGTTGGTAAAAGGCGCGGCAAGGCATCCGATTGTCGAGGATGATGTTGTTATTTATGCGGGAGCCACTATTTTGGGTCGCATTAACATCGGTAAAGGTTCTACGATTGGTGGTAATGTGTGGCTGACTCATAGCGTTCCCCCTGATAGCAGTATAACCCAAGCACATTTAGTCTAATCTGAAGCAAATTTGTACTGTGATCTGCCTCGTTGTTTTGCTGAATACATGGCTTTATCTGCAATTTTTAGTAAAGATTCAAAATCGTGACCATGTTGTGGATAAATGGCCACGCCAATACTCGTTGTAACCAGGGTAGTTTCTGTACCAATTTGGACTGGTTGACTGATATCAACTAATAATCGATTTAATATATCTTTGCAATCTTCTTCATTTTTAATCTGTCTCAGGATAATGACAAACTCATCGCCGCCGATTCTCGCTACTGTGTCATTTCGTCTGATAATTCTTTTAAACCGATTCGCTACTTCACACAATAATTGATCGCCAGCGGCATGACCAAATCGGTCGTTCACTGGTTTAAAGTTGTCTAAATCCAGATAGCACACAGCAAATTTTTCAAAGTTTCTATTGGAATTAACGATAGCCTGTTCTAAACGATCTTTAAGCAGAAACCGATTGGGTAAACTGGTCAGAACATCATAGTTTGCCAAGGATTCAAGTGTATTTTTTTGTTTTAATAATTGAGATACATTAGAGAATACACCAACATAATTGCTAACAGTACCACGTTCATCTTTGACTGAAGAGAGTGTTAGCCATTCGGATTCAATCTTGCCAGTTTGGATCGTATATCGAATTTCACCAGACCAGTAGCCTTTATTTCTGACATTTTCCCATAAAATAGGTGAAAACTCTTGGTCATCAAGGGCTGGTTTGAGTGTTTTTAAATTTCCCCCGATTAATTCCTCATACTTAAGATGAGTACTTTCACAAAACTTTGGATTAACATCCACAATCTGAAAGTCTGAGTCAGTAATACAAATTTTGTCGAATGTATTTTTAAATACATTAGCGGCAAGAAGAAGTTTTACGTCGGCTTTTTTTCGCTCACATATTTCATTCATTAAATGCAGGGTACGAATTGAAAGCTTGTCATACATTGAGAGAATAATCTCAATGAGAGCCTGTGTGGCCTTGGTCATTTTATCGTTAACGATAATGTTTGCTTCTTCATAGGACAACCCCGACTCTATCGCTAGAGCGACGTGTGCCATGTGCATATCATTGTTTAAAATATGATAAGCCAACCAATGAGTTAAGAACGAAATGATTTTCGAGACAACCTGACTAAAGGGTTGTTCGGTATTTACTTCGTTTTTCAGGTTCTGCAGACTATAAAAAAACTGCCGATGGGCGTCCTTATGATTTAGTGCTAGTTGGTTATTTCTAAAATATTTTGTCCAGATAGCCTCTTCTGTATGGAAGTGATAATCCGCATAAGACAGTAACTCGGCAAAAATACTATCCAGTCCGCTAGTGTCCGTCAGACCGTGTAAATTATCCGCAAGTTTATTAATTAACGCTACTAATTTAATATGTTGCTGATCAATAGTATCAATGCCGGTATTAAAATTGTCGTTCCAAGGAAAAATTTCAGGTATCGCTGTCATCAGTTATCGTGTCAGTTTAAATCCAGACGTTCCAAAAAAGGGCGCATATCTTGTAAAAACTCATCATTTATAAAATAATTACGTATCCGTTGAAAAGCGTTACGAGCAATTCGTGTCCGCTCTGCGGGATTTGAGAGATAATAATCCAGTTTTTCATCAAAATCGCTTAAGTCATAAGCTAAAGGTATATAAGTTTCATAAGGTATAAATATATTGGGGCTACAAATTGCGTGGGACATATCTTGTTTGAACACCAAACTTCCTGTACACATTCCCTCAAAATCTCGCCAACAGACTTCGCCATAGCCAAAGGGACTAAAACAAATTTTAGAGTCCAAGAGTTCCGCTAAAAAAACGTTATTAGAAACTCTATCTTGACTAACCAATTTATTTTTGGATGCACAATTTTGCACTTTATCAAAACATTGCTGGCGCATCTTTTGGTACCACGGAGTGCCTGAGATAGCAAGTCGCGCATGAATATCAATACTGCGGTTTTCATTATCAGGAAATGGTAGAAGAAATCTCTGTAGAAGATAATCTGCAAAAACAAAACTGGAACCTATAAATATTTTTTCTTGAAAGCTCGTGGGAATCTTAAAATGGAACTCATTGTCTTCCAGGAAGAATAAGCGATTATAATAATCGGTCAGCAATGTATGACCCAGAGTAGGTCGCAAGTATTGGTTGAAATCTTTTACGATGGTTTTTTTTAAATAGGCATCAATGTGTTTATCTAATACGTTAGCATAACGTAAATCGGTATTTGCAAACCAGTCAGCATAGACTAACTTGGCTTGTGGCCACCTCTGTTTAATTGACGTGATTAATGCATTCATCTCATCATCTGTATAATCGAACCAGGTTTGTAAAAAAATGATATCCAGATGACTCTGATAGGGATGATTATTGGATTTGAATCGATCTAAAGGTAGTTCACGCAGTGCTAACGGCTGCTTTGATAAGGCTTGATCATAAAATAAAAAAGGAAATATTTGTGTTTGTGCAATTGGATTGGCTTCGGTAATAAACAGGATTCGTTTAGCGTTACTGTATTTGAAAAAAGGGATTAACAATCCTATTTTGCTGACTACAGCTTGTCTACATCGAAGCTTGAATAGTTTGAGTCCTACAATAAGTCTGTTAGTTATCATATTCTGAGTTTTTAGTTATGGCTAATTGAAGAAAAAATATTAAAAGAAATCGATCAAGAGCCAATTGCTAAAGTTAATAAGTTATGTTTATTACAGTACTTGCGACTCACACACAAAGCCTATCGGCGCTATCATGTGGATGCTAACACTTAATTAGCTTCTATGTAAACCCAGTCTATACTCAAGATAGCAACATGTTTGATACCGGCTAAGTCACCCACTTATGGCAAATCTGCTATTAATTCTCAGGCAGAAATTTTGCAATGTTACTTTACTTTCAATAGCACCCTGATAGATTTGTCATTTATTGGGTGTTTTTTTAATAACAGGAGATTTTTTATATTTAGTCGACAAAGCTAAAGGACAAAACTTTTTGTGGCATCTATAATGTCTGACGATAAGCCGTATTTTCTGGCTGAATTCACGATTTAACATAATTATTCTGGAAATAAATGAATAGCAATTTATTAAAGTTTTTAACTCTCGGATTATTGTTTTTGCTTCCTTTGGTGTCTTTTGCCGGTGAAGGAACTGATATTTTAAATCTCCCTAAGTCGCTTAGCTTAACCCGTCATATCGTTGGTTACCTTTCCATATTTGTTACCGTGTTGGCGTACATAGCCGCCATGTCAGAAGAGGTACTGGAGTTACGTAAGTCCAAACCTATGGTATTAGGATCATCTCTAGTATGGTTTGCGATATGTATTTATTACTCTTTTCAAGGAGAGGCCAAGGTAGCTGCGCTCGCTTTTGAAAGCAATTTGTTAGCTTATATTGAGTTGTTTTTATTTATTCTAGTCTCAATGACTTATTTAAATGCCATGGAGGAGCGAGGAGTTTTCGATGCACTTAGAATATGGTTACTCAATCGGCAATACAGTTATAGGCAATTATTCTGGATTACAGGCGTACTGGCTTTTCTGCTTTCTACGGTGATTAGTGGTATGGCGATAGCCTTGATACTAGGTTCTGTTGCAGCTGCGGTCGGTAAAAGAAATAAAGAGTTTGTTGCTTTGGCTTGTCTTAATATCGTTGTAGCGACCAACGCAGGTGGGTCATTAAGTCCTTTAGGCGGTATTTCAACCTTGTTTGTCTGGCAAAATAAAATCTTGCCATTTTATGAGTTCTTCACTTTGGCTGTTCCGTGCATGGTTAATTTTTTGGTGCCGGCAGTTATCATGCATTTTTTTGTTCCTAAAGAAACCCCTGCTGCTTCGACAAGTAAAATTTGGTTACGTCGTGGTAGTAGGGTGGTGATTTTTCTTTTTATGCTCACGTTATCCATTACCGTGTGGTCAAATATCGTTCTGCAACTGCCACCTGCAGCCGGTATGATGGCGGGACTTGGTTTATTACAGTTTTTCAGTTACTACTTGACAAAAACGGCTCATGAAGTGAAAAGTGACTTTGCTCATGTCTATCAACTCTTTCAAGTAGAAGCACCTCGAAATAATAAAAAACAGGATTTTGATGTTTTTAAGAACATCAGTACGGTAGATTGGGATACGTTGCTATTTTTCTATGGCGCGATGATGTTAATTGGAGCCCTTGGATTTATTGGATATCTTGATGCTATTGCGCATTTTTTGTTTGGATCAATTAGTCCTACTCTTGCCAACACGATCATTGGTATTTCATCTGCGTTCGTTGATAACGGAACCTTAATGTTTGCCGTATTGAGCATGCATCCAGATCTCGTAACAGGTCAATGGTTACTATTAACGTTAACTTTGGGGGTCGGCGGAAGTTTGTTGGCGATTGGTTCTGCTCCTGGGGTTGCTTTGCTTGGTTTAATTAAGGAAGGCTACTCTTTTGCTTTCCACATGCGTTGGACACCTGTAATCTTACTGGGTTATTTTGCAAGCATAGCGGTGCATTTTTGGGTAAATGCCCGCTATTTTTAAGGCGATATTAGGGTTCAAATCGGTTATTAAGTGATTATTTGTCAGGCTATGTTATTTGCGAGTAAAAAATATTGCTTTGCTTTAGATTAAGTGGTAATTTAAAGACAAGTGAAAAAATGTTGTCTTAATGGTTGATGTTTCTTTCCGTGAATATAGGTAGCATTTGTATTCGAACATTAAATTTCAAGTAGATATACTCGGCGCGGTCACAGATGCGGAAAATGAAAGAGGTATAATGCTCCAATTTACCTAAAAATATGACATGCTTAAAATCAAATTCACAGAGGCCGAAGTTGAACAGTTATACCAACAATTCATGGAACATCCTT
>CAIMEB010000076.1 GCA_903839855.1 uncultured Methylococcaceae bacterium | reverse complement strand
ATAAGTCTTTTGCTGATCTCAAAAGAGAATTATTTGATGTGCTTGCTAATATTGGACTATCTTTCACCGTAGACTTTTCTTAAAAGTTAAGTTAAATTAATTTTACATAGGTACTTAGTGCTTGAAGCGAATATTGTGGCGTACTTGATCGAGTGATTTTTTCTGTTGTGTGGGTGTCGTATTTGTTTGCATGCTTTGTCGTGATCACATACGCTCTGACTAGCATAAACAACAGGTTATATTAATTGATCATGATTATACGACCACTTACAATTATTCTACGACAATTAATGTCGTATATATTACGTTAGGCCACAACAAGGAAAATCTAATGAAATTAGAAATCGAAGCAAAACCAATGGAAAAATGGGACAAACGATTTGTTGAGTTATCCAAGTATGTTTCTGAATGGTCTAAAGACCCAAATGCAAAAGTTGGTGCTGTTGTGGTAGCCGAAAGAGGTGGCGCAATGACTCTTGGATACAACGGTTTCCCAATGGGTGTAGAGGACTCAGTCGAACGGCTTGATGACAGCGAGATTAAGCTTGAATTAATTGTCCATGCTGAGCAAAACGCTCTAATTGCTGCAGGCTCTAAAGCTAACGGAGCAACAATTTACGTTTGGGGTAAACCTGTTTGCGCCCGCTGCGCGGGCGCAATTATTCAAGCTGGAATAAAAAGAGTAGTGGCTTTAAGTCCAGACTCCGTAGAAGAATCCTCCAAATGGTACAAAACTGGAAAGCTCTCAATTGAGATGTTTAAAGAAACTGGCATTCAAGTTGATTTTTTTACTATAAATGAAGCTGATGCCCAAATTTAAAGTTTGCCTAACCGGCCATCAAGCGGGACTTGCTATCGCAAGCCCCTTATCTCATACGTTATGTACGGTGTATTTAGGCCGATGGGGGTAATAGGTGAGGGAGTAATCCCAATGGCGTTTGTTGGCTTCATGGTTCTACTGTTGTTTTTGTTACGTTACGTAAGTATTAAATTGAGTCCTACGGCTCACACGAACATTAAGGAGGTGCCTATGAAAAAAACATTAACTGTAAAGGCCCGTGAAGTATGTAGTATCTGTATGGAAACGTTTTGGGCTATTGGAGCTGGCAGCGTTGCAGGACACCTATCTGCCTAAATGCATTCAACACATAACATGGCGCTCAACCGGAACGCGGTTACAATGCGGTTTTGTTTTTTCAGCTTTCCGGTCCGCGCCCGGTTAGCTTTACGTTAAGTTTACAAAAGGAGGCCATATGACATTGCTACAAAAATCAGATTTGAAGTATGAATATTCGTGGACAGCAATAGCTCCAGATGATCCCAAAGTCACGGGAAAACCTGACAGTACATTTCTTAACCGAGGTGAAGGTTATGAAGTTCTTGCCTTCATAAATAGCTTTGCGGGTACCCACTCATTCAAACAAAAGGCTTCCGGCATAAAGGTAGAGCTTCTAATAAAAAAGTATCTGCCAGGAGACACAAGAAGCCATGTCAATGTCAGTAAATGGTTGGTAAATAATTGGAAAACTTACGACTAAAACCTAACCCTACGCTCAAGCGGAGCTGCGCAAAAAGCGCGCAGACCGCTTAGCTTTGCGCTAGACTTTATCACCAAAACGAACGAGAAACTTATGCAAGTGAACGTGCAAAAAATATTTGGCAAATGGGATATTGGCTACTCACTCGACAAGCACACCATTAGCAGCACTTTTACGGGAAACAACGAATATGGACATCCCACGTTTGACACAACGCGAACAGAAATTGGTGAGGCTTTGTATCAACTCAAATACAATTCTGACCGCAATAAAGTTACCATGCTTGCAAAACAAATAGTGGATTCGCTTGGCAACCATTTTCAAAGCGCATCACTTATCATACCGATGCCACCCTCTAAGCAAAGAATTTTCCAACCTGTAAAAGAAATTGCAAAACAGGTCGCGGTAATGATGAACGTTCCTTATAATGAGAATTTGCTAGTAAAAACATCCAGCACAGATCAAATGAAAAATATCCCATTGAAAGAAGAACGAATTAAAGCTCTATGTTCTGCTTTTAAAGTAAATGACGCATTGGCTGATGGTCAATATAACGTGCTAATTGTGGATGACTTATATGACACAGGGTCATCACTTGAAGCGGCTACAGTGATATTAAAACAGTACACTAAAATCAATAAAATTTTTGTAGTCACAATAACGAGGAAAAGCCCATGAAAAATGTTTTTGTATCTGGCTCAATCAACATCAAAAAACTTGATTCCAAAGTCATTGAGCGGCTAAAAAATATTATCTCATCGAACTTAGGTGTAATTGTTGGTGATGCAGGTGGTGTTGATAGTTCCATTCAAGAATATTTAAAATCACACGAAGTTCGTTCTGTTGTCGTTTATTGCTCAGGAGATAAGCCAAGAAACAATCTAGGGCATTGGGACACAAAAAAGGTTGAGACTTCCCATAGGCCTGGAACTCGACAGTTTTTCACTGTTAAAGACAAGGCGATGGCAGCGGACTGTGATTATGGCTTTATGATTTGGGATGGTAGCAGCACCGGTACCTTGAGTAATGCAATTGAACTTATCGAAAAAAATAAAGCTGCCATCGTATATGTAAGCATAGCTAAACAATTTCTTAATATAAAAAACGTTCAAGACATCGAAAATCTAATCAAGTTTATGAGCGAGACATCGCTTAAAAAAGCAGAGGTTAAAATTGGTTTATTCAAAAAAATTGAATCTATGAAGTCTATCCAACATGACTTATTCGATATTCAGCCTAATGAAGCTGATACTCAGATTAAACAGCCAAGTCTAACCCAACGCTCCAGCGGAACTTCGCTATCGCTCGCCCGCTGAGAAATGCGCTAGACAACAGCTTAAGAACTTTTAATATAACCAATAAGGATAGATTGTGTGAGCAAAGCGAACCACAATATCCGGTTATTGGACAAGCCCGGCGGTCATCGGGAAGCTTAATAGATAAGCAAATATCTTTTTGGGGTGAAAGGGAAATCAGGACTTTGGCAGATGCGCCATTTTCTTGAGGCAACCAGTGGCCTTACCCTGATGTTAGGCAAAACCCTATGCTAGTCTCATGTTGGAAATAACTGGGGTCAGAGTAAAGTTAAATGCTTAACTCAACGCCCCAGCGGAGCTTCGCTTTGCGTTAGATGCCTATAGACTTTTAGAAATTAAATTTCCAATTTGCGTTGTTGTAAGCTCATACAGATAACATCCCTTGAAGGGATGATATCTGTCGACATAGAAATTATTTATCTGTAAATGAGTACATCTGATTTGATAATGGTATGATTAAGAAAACACCTAATATCAACATTTAAATAGCATGGCGATTCAATTTCATCCAGAACAAGGAACAATACTTATTTGCGACTTTAAAGGCTTTGTTCCTCCAGAAATGGTTAAACGCAGACCAGTTATTGTCATCTCTCCAAGGTTACGCCACAGAGGAAAGCTCTGTGCCATTGTTCCTTTAAGCACAACGCCACCAGCTCCAATTGCCCCATATAACTACAAATTACATATAGACCCTGTGTTGCCATCCCCTTATGACGCTAAGTTCCATTGGGTTAAAGCCGATATGATTTACACAGTTTCATTTGATAGGCTTTTTTTGCTATTTGACGGAAAAGATGCATGTGGAAAAAGAATATATGACAACAGAATAATTGATAAAGACGATCTTATTAAAATTCAGCAGTGCTTACTTCACGGTTTAGGTTTAACATCATTGACAGACTTCTTATAATTTTGTAGTATTATCATGCTTCCCGCACTGTCTTTGGCATCGGGCTTAAGTCCACCTAGGTGGCCGCCATACATCGGAGATTGCAATCCAGTATGGTGTCTTATAAGGCTCTGTGATTCTCATCACAGAGCCTTTTGCTTTTCTATGGCGTTGAAATAAAAGCTGAAATAGCTGGGGTCACAGCCAGGTAGTGTGGGCAGTGCTTTTCTGCCCACCGTCTTTGTCGGCATATACGCACATCCTGCCTAACAGGGTAATAACTGGGGTCAGAGTAAACTTAAATGCCTAACATTACGCTCAACCGGAGCGCAGTTATAATCCGGCTTTTTTTTCAGCTTTCCATGTGGTACCCGGTTAGCTTAACGTTAGGCATAGTTTTCATCATTAAATTTAAAGGGTAGAAATCATGGAATTTTCCGCAGTATTAACACCAGATTCAGAAGGTGGTTACGTTGCCTTCAATCCTGAAACAGGCACAACTACTCAAGGCGAGACGGTTGAAGAGGCCTTGGCT
>CAIMEB010000075.1 GCA_903839855.1 uncultured Methylococcaceae bacterium | reverse complement strand
GGATGTTCCATGAATTGTTGGTATAACTGTTCAACTTCGGCCTCTGTGAATTTGATTTTAAGCATGTCATATTTTTAGGTAAATTGGAGCATTATACCTCTTTCATTTTCCGCATCTGTGACCGCGCCGAGTATACAATGCTTGCTCAAGGTGAAGACAGCCAGCATCAATTTAAGAAAAACATTAATAACGCAGAATCCTTAAGCGCAGAAATGGTGGCTTTCAGTAACGGAAAGGGCGGACAAATTTTTATTGGGGTTGAGGATAATGGGAATATTTTAGGTCTGACGACAGAAGATGTCGCCAGATTGAACCAGCTTATTTCTAATGCGGCCAGTCAGAATGTCCGTCCTGCCATTAACCCTACGACTCAAAATATAATGACCGAACAAGGTCTCGTGCTCATCATCGACGTGCCTTCAGGAATCAATAAGCCTTACCAGGATAATTCAGGTGTGTTTTGGATTAAAAGTGGAGCCGATAAGCGAAGAGCAACCTCACGCGAAGAGATTCAAAGATTGTTCCAAGCCTCTGGAATGATACATGGTGATGAAGCACCTGCAAACGGCTTAACGATTGCAGATATTGATATGGATTATTTCCGTGCTTTTTTTCAGCAACGTTACGGTAGTTCGCTTGAAAATGAACAAATTCCATTGGAGCAAATCATTCAAAACATGAACTTGGGTAACAAGGGTATTTTAAACTTAAGTTGCGCATTATTGTTTGCGAAAGCGCCTTCCATTCGTTTGCCTACCTTCATTATTAAAGCCTGTTGTTTTCCAGGCAATAGTATCGCTGTTGACGTTTACAAGGATAATAGAAATATTACTGGCAAGATTGCTGATATATTTCAACAAACCATCAGCTTTATTCAAACAAACATTCATCATATACAAGGGGATCAAACCGTTAATAGCTTGGGGACGCCTGAAATCCCACGTATTGCCTTAGAAGAAATTATTGCTAACGCTTTAGTGCATAGAGATTATTTTATATCTGCTCCGATTAGAGTTTTTGTCCTGGATGACCGTGTAGAAGTTATTAGTCCAGGGCATTTACCAAATAACCTAACGATTGAAAATATCAAAGCCGGTAACTCAAATACTCGCAATCCCATACTGGCCTCTTTTGCTAATCAAATTTTACCCTATAGGGGTTATGGCTCTGGAGTGATGAGAGCTATAGCGGCATATCCATCAATAGAACTGATTGATGATAAAGAAGGTAATTTATTCAAGGCTATTTTTTGGCGAAAAGCAACACCCCTACACTCATAAATCTCCCAACATGCCCTTACCTCCATTAAGCCTGTATATCCATATCCCTTGGTGCATTAAAAAATGTCCGTATTGTGACTTTAACTCTCATGCCGTTAAAAGTGATACGCCCGAAACTGCTTACATAGATGCACTATTGAATGATTTAACTGAAGATATTCAACGCTATGCGGTGACTCGTCCCATTAGTAGTATTTTTATCGGTGGTGGCACACCCAGTTTATTCTCTCCTGAATCATTGGATCGTTTATTGCGGGTCGCTGTTCTTCATAACTTGCTAACAAATCACCACTCGATACCAAATCAAGTAAAATCTCAGGTTGCCGAATACAACTTTCTGCAACGAACAAACTTGAGGACCAAACCTTTACTAGTGATGAGACTATCTCTGATGTTGGGTGAAAAACTAAATTAGATGCTACCCGCTTCTCTTCCCACTGCTCCAACAGGACGATTAAAGGGGCGTGCAGATTCACAGATAACTGATCGAGTTCGGATGCAAGACTATTAATAATAGACATAGATGGACAGCGTGACAATCAAAAAAGACCATCATACCTAAAATAAGGATCACTAACCAATTACAGGCACCAACCCAAAAGAACCATCATGATTGTATTACTCGATGTTCAAGTTTTTAAACTTTTTGCCCCCAACCCTCATAAAGCTTCCAGTCCTCAAAGAAAAGCGCTACTGTAATAGTGAGCCAAGCGGAGCATTTCAGCCCTAAGCGATCAGCAAATTTGGGTATAATGAAGGTTCGCTGTTGGTTTATTCACAAGGAAATCTTGGAGATTCCTACGGCTTTACGTAATTCTTTGATAAACGGTGCGCTAACCGCTCTTGCTTTAAGTGCGCCTTCCTGTAACTGTTGCTCAATATGCTCAGGCGCTTGCATTAATGCCTCATAGCGCTCCCTTGCTGGCGTTATATGATCATTGATGTGTTCAAACAAAACCCGTTTCAT
>CAIMEB010000074.1 GCA_903839855.1 uncultured Methylococcaceae bacterium | reverse complement strand
CGTTGATACTGCCAGAAAGTCCGATGAGCGCAAAAAGAAAGCCGACCAGTAATGCTAAATATAAGTGTACTTTAAGCCAGTTAACTTTAGTGAATAGGTGGGTTATTAGGTTATCCATGGTTACGAACAGTTTATTATCTAAATTAGGAATATGTGTTTAATTAAAGTGGGCATTCTTATTCCCGGGTGACTCGATCAACTTCTTCTAAGCTGGTAATGCCGAGACGGATCTTGTTTAAACCCGAAGCACGTAGATCATTGATGCCTTCAGATTTTGCCAGTATCGCAATTTGCATAGCGTTTCCACCTTCAAGAATGAGTGTTCTCATATTATCACTGAGTGTTAATATCTGAAAAATACCGACCCGACCCTTATAACCTGCCGTACACTGTTCGCAACCAACCGCAGAATATAACCTAAGACTCTTTAATTCTTCTACTTTAAATCCTGTAGAAATAAGCAAATGATCGGGATAGTGAGCCGGAGTTTTACAATAATTGCACAAGCGTCTAGCCAAACGTTGCGCCATAATCAGGAGAACAGCAGAGACTAGGTTAAATGGTTCGATACCCATTTGCATAAGTCGATTTAAAGTTTGTGGCGCATCGTTAGTATGTAACGTTGATAAGACCAAGTGCCCCGTTTGCGCTGCTTTAACAGCAATATCAGCGGTTTCCAGGTCTCGAATCTCACCGACCATAATAATATCGGGATCCTGGCGTAAAAAAGCTCTTAATACAGTAGCAAACGTTAAACCGGCTTTAATATTTACATTAACCTGATTAATACCTTCTACCGTAATTTCAACGGGATCTTCTGCGGTACAGATATTACATTCGACTTTATTGAGTAAATTGAGTGCTGTATATAAGGTGACAGTTTTACCGCTTCCTGTGGGACCTGTTACCAAAATCATGCCGTAGGGTCGGTTAATCGCATTCAAAAAAAGAGTTTCTTGTTCCGGCTCAAAGCCTAGTTTTTCAATACCCATTTGTGCGTTGGTAGGATCTAGTAATCTTAAAACAATTTTCTCACCAAACAGGGTAGGGCAGCTATTCACTCGAAAGTCGATATCCTGTAACTTTGATAAAGTTATTTTTATACGACCATCTTGCGGAATACGCCGTTCGGCAATATCCATTTTAGCCATTACTTTAATTCTGGAAATAATCCTGTTAGCCGTGTCAGGTGGTGGGCTTGAGACTTTATGAAGCATACCATCGGCTCTAAAGCGAATCCGAAATTTTTTTTCATAAGGTTCAAGGTGGATGTCTGATACACCTTGTTTAATGGCATCCAATAATATTTTGTTAACAAAGCGAACAATCGGAGCATCATCAATATCGGTGCTAATGGCTGAATGAGGTGTGTTTTCTTGATGAGCGGTATGAGGGTTCTTATTTTCGAGAGTCTCTTCAAGCAGTTCAGCCATTGAGGTGTCAGCAACGTCCAGGGCAATTTCAATAGCTTTAGCAAGTTTATCTTCTTCAACCAGAATGGTTTCTGGATGCAATTGGTTGTGAAATTTTATTTCATCCAGGGCTTGCAGGTTGGTTGGGTCAGACATCGCGATAAAAAGTGTCTTACCCCTACAATAAAGCGGTAGTGCCTTGTGTTTACGAATTAGTTTCTCACTAATTAAATGAATAGGTAACGTGATAAGGTTGATTGCATCAAGATCAAGAAATGGAATGCCGTATTCAATAGAAGCGGTTAAGGCGACTGCTTTGCAATCAATCAGTTTATGAGTGGTCAGATAACTTAAAAGTGACTGGTTATTATTTTGTGCATCCTGACAATAGCGGCTGGCTTGATTTTCTGTTAAATGCCCTTCAGTAATCAGGTATTTAGTAAAACCACTGTGTTGGCAGTCTGTTGGTTCAGTAGGTGACATAAGCGGATCTTATTGAGTGACTAGCATTAATAAATGATAACGCTTACGCTTCAGAACCCAGTGATTAAGTGCTGGATAGACTTAGGTATTTCTACCAGAGCATAGCACAGATGATAACGTTTAAGTACTTAAGGTTATCATCTGGCTAGGTTAGCGGTTAATTCACAGGGTCTGAATTTTGGCTTTTTGTTGCTCAAGGTTATTTAGCGTTGAACGTAAGTCAGCCAGTTTGGCTTTTTCTTTATCAATGACTTCTGGAGGCGCTTTATCGATAAAGGTTGGATTACTTAATTTACCCTCAACTCGTGGCAAATCATTGACGATTTTTTGGATTTCTTTTTCTAATCGGGCTAGTTCAGCAGCTTTATCAATCAGGCCTGCCATTGGGATTAATATCTTCAGCTCACCCACTAAAGCAATGGCTGATTCTGGGGTTGCATCAGCCGGATTCAACCAGGTAATCGATTCTAAACGCCCCAGCTTTTTTAAATATGAAGTGTTGTTCGTTAGAAAAGTTTGGTCACTGGGTGAGCCATCTTGTAATAATACGGGCAATAGTTTGCCTGGAGCGATGTTCATTTCACCCCGAATTCTACGCACACCCAAAATAAAGTTCATCACCCAGTTTGTTTCAGCAATTGCACTATTGTCTATTTGCGCTTCATCGCTAACAGGATAGGCTTGTAACATAATCGTTTCAGCATTAATACCCGCCAACGGTGCAACCCGTTGCCATATTTCTTCGGTGATAAAAGGCATTATAGGATGTGCTAGCCTTAACACAGTTTCCAAAACAGTCAACAAAGTTTTGCGAGTACCGCGTTGTAAGTCTACATCATCTGATTGCAATGAAATTTTAGCTAATTCTAAGTACCAGTCGCAGTATTCATTCCAGGTAAATTCATAAATAGCTTGTGCGGCTAAATCAAAACGATAGTTATCAATGGCAGTGCTGGTAGTCGCTATGACTTGATGAAGTCTGGAAATAATCCAGCGATCCACTTGGGTGTAAGAACAAGGTGCGTCACTTAAGCCATTATCAAACTCTTCTGTATTCATCAGCACATAACGCGCTGCATTCCAGAGTTTATTACAGAAGTTGCGATAGCCTTCGGTACGCGCAAGATCAAAGCGAATATCACGACCGGTAGAGGCCAGAGACGCAAAAGTAAAGCGTAACGCATCGGTACCATAAGATTGAATGCCATCCGGGAAATGCTTGCGCGTATCCTGTTCAATTTTCTTGGCTAAATGCGGTTGCATCATGCCAGAGATACGTTTAGCAACCAGAGCATCCAATTCTATACCGTCAATAATATCGATAGGATCAAGGACGTTACCTTTTGATTTGGACATTTTTTGACCTTCAGCATCACGTACCAAGCCATGAATATAGACTTCTTTAAAAGGCACTTCGCCTTGAAATTTAAGCCCCATCATAATCATCCGGGCGACCCAAAAGAAGATGATGTCAAAGCCTGTTACCAGTACACTGGTGGGATAATGTTTAGCCAGTTCAGGCGTTTTTTCTGGCCAGCCTAAGGTAGAGAATGGCCATAAAGCAGACGAAAACCAGGTGTCCAGGACATCTTCGTCTTGTTTGAGCGCGTAGTCCGCAGGTAGGTTGTGTTTCTCACGAATAGCGGCTTCAGAGTTTCCTACATAAGTATTGCCTAATTCATCATACCAGGCAGGAATGCGGTGTCCCCACCAAATCTGACGGGAAATACACCAGTCCTGGATATTGCGCATCCATTCAAAATAGGTGTTCTTCCAGTTGTCAGGGACGAATTTGATGTCGCCATTTTCAACGGCTGCAATAGCTGGTTCAGCCAAGGGAGCTACTTTGACATACCATTGGTCAGTTAATAGGGGTTCGATGACGCTATTGGTACGATCACCACGGGGCACCATTAATTTATGATCAGCAATTTTTTCCAGTAAACCGGCAGCATCTAGATCAGCCACCATCTGTTTACGGGCTTCAAAACGATCGAGTCCAGAATATTTTACCGGGATAAGATTGCCTTCATCTTCAGCATTGTTACGAATTGCCGCATCAACGGTTAAAATATTAATTAAGCCACCATGAGGTAAAGCTTGAATAACGGAGGTATGCCGATGACGAGTCCAGACTTCATAGTCATTAAAGTCATGAGCAGGTGTAATCTTAACGCAACCTGTTCCAAACTCGGGGTCTACATATTCATCAGCAATAATAGGAATTAACCGACCACTTAAGGGCAGGACGACAAACTCGCCGAGTAAATGTTTATATCGGTCATCATCGGGATGAATCGCCACCGCTGCATCACCCAATAGGGTTTCGGGTCGTGTTGTGGCAACAATTAAGTGCCCTTGTCCATTGGATAAGGGATAGCGTAAATGCCACATGGAGCCATTTTCTTCTTCTGATAAAACTTCCAGATCAGAAACAGCGGTGTGTAATACTGGGTCCCAATTGACAAGACGTTTGCCTCTATAAATCAGACCTTCTTCATACAATTGGATAAAGACTTCCTGAACGGCATCCGACATGCCTTTGTCCATGGTAAAGCGTTCTTTCTCCCAATCCAGAGATGAACCCATGCGTCTTAACTGGCGAGTAATGGTGCCGCCGGATTCTTCTTTCCATTGCCAGACTTTTTCAAGAAAGGCTTCCCGACCATAATCATGACGGGTTTTGCCTTCGGCATTACATAAGCGTTCGACCACCATTTGGGTGGCAATCCCTGCATGGTCAGTACCCGGTTGCCATAACGTACTGAAGCCTTTCATGCGGTGATAACGGGTCAGAGCGTCCATAATGGTATCCTGAAAAGCATGACCCATGTGTAGACTACCTGTGACATTAGGAGGAGGAATCATAATGCAATAAGATTCACCTTCTGATTTAGCGGCAAAATAGCCTTTCTCTTCCCACGTTTGATACCAACGTTGTTCTATAGAATGGGGTGCGTATGTTTTTTCCATGTAGAGCTGTCTGTATTTGTTAAATGGTCTGCATTTTAGCAGGATAATAGGTTTTAATGCTTCTAATGCCCGATTTTATGGGTTGTTATGTTGATGCCCGCTTGTTGGTAGTGACGATAACGTTGTCTACCCAGCGTTTTTGTCGCTTCGCTATTGTCCAAAATTTCAAGGATACGTTCACTGTGTTCGATGTTATTCGGGCAATAGGAGGACAGGTTAATAATAGTATTCTTCCATTGTTCTGGCACTTCTAACGAGCCAATTAAAATGACTTTCTCAATAGCAGGCAATTGACCGGTATAAATTTGATGTGGAATGAAACTGCCTGCTCTAAAAGTCCAGAGCAGGGTATCCAGTAATTTACTCTGTTCAAAATTATCGGTAAGTACATAGCAAAAACTTTGGTTTCTGTATGCTTTTTCGATGAGTTTGCAAGCAAACTCATCGCGTTCTTGTATCGATTCTGACGGAAGAATATAGAAGCTGACTTCAGCCATACGCTCGGTTAAGCAGATATTGGCTTAATAATGGCACGGGACGTCCTGTTGCACCTTTATTATTTCCAGTACGCCAGGCAGTACCAGCAATATCCAGATGAGCCCAATTAAAACTTTCTGCGAATTGAGACAGGAAACAGGCCGCAGTAATCGTACCTGCATCTTTACCGCCGATATTAGCCAGGTCGGCAAAATTGGATTTTAACTGTTCCTGATACTCTTCCCATAACGGTAAACGCCATAAGCTATCATTTGCGGTTTCACTGGCAGCGAGTAAATCGTTGCATAAAGCATCACTGTTACCTAATAATCCACTAGGTATTCTGCCTAATGCCACGAGGCACGCGCCTGTTAATGTAGCCATGTCGATGACCACATCAGGATTAAAGCGTTCTGCATAGGTTAGGGTATCGCAAAGCAGTAATCGACCTTCTGCATCAGTGTTTAAAACTTCAATGGTTTTACCTGACATACTGGTTAGAATATCACCGGGTTTGTTGGCATCACCATCCGGCATATTTTCTGACGAAGGAATTAATCCGACAATATTTAGCGGTAACTGTAGCTGAGCCGCAGCTAACAATGTACCCAAGACTGAGGCGCCGCCGCACATATCATATTTCATCTCATCCATGCCTAGACCGGGTTTAAGCGATATGCCACCGGCATCAAAAGTAAGGCCTTTGCCTATTAGTACGATAGGCTTCGCATTGGCTTCTCCGCCGCGATAGTCCAGAGTTATCAATTTTGCTGGTTGTCGACTGCCACGTGATACCGATAATAAGGCTCCCATGCCTAATTCTGCCATATCCGCTTCTTCAAGAATGCTAACCTTAAGACTTGGATAGGTGATACTGAGCTGAATGGCTTGTTCAGCCAGATAGCTTGGTGTGCAGATGTTGCCGGGTAAGTCGCCCAGGAGTTTAGTTAAATTAATACCTTCGGCAATCGCTTTTCCTTGAAGCAATCCTGATTCTGCAAAACCAAGTTCAGCCTCAGGAGAGGTAATGCTTATTTTTTCAATTTTGCTATCAGTTTCTTTGTTTGATTTGAAAGCAGTGAATTGGTAAAGCGCGTCACTGAAAACTTCTACAATCTGACGTGTTTTCCATTGACGATTTTGGGCTATAACATCCGCATCTGCCAGTGCAACAACGACATTTGTTATGGGCGTCTTTTTTAAGTTATTAATGGCAGAGAGTACTGCCTTAATATAGTTTTTGCCTGTTAATACTTTGTTTTCGCCCAGACCAACTAATAAGATTCGTTCTATAGCGCTTTCAGGAATCGCATTGATCAAAACAGTTTCTCCAACTTTACCGCTAATATCGCCACGCTTGAGTATTTTGCTAATAAGGCCTTGGGTACTTTGGTCAACTAAATTTGCCGATGCAGTTAGTTGATGATCCAGATAAACACCAACAATAAGACAATCACTTTGTACAGTTTCTAGTGGGGAGGTTTCTATAGCATATTCCATAATTTAACTCGTAATATTGGCTGTTTAATAATCTCATCGAGATCAGGCGTTAATGAGAGACCTAATCAGAACAAGCTGTTGACAATAATTATACAACCAATATCTCAGCTATACAGCTAGAGTCTCTGTTTTCGTTACGAATACACGACAAGTGAAGGGCTTAATGTAAAGTAAAATGCTCAAAGAAGTCTGGTGGGTCAAATTTGATTGTGGAACACAAGTCGTGAAGAAGTGGCTTAACTAGAAAAAGAGTTGTTATCGACAAATATTTTTAATTTTTGCCCTGGAGTAAGACCCTTGATAAGGGTCGTAGCGTTGGCTTTACGTAAGTCAGCGACACTTACATTGAATTTTTTAGAGATTTGTATCAGTGAGTCGTTTTTACCCACCGTGTAACTAACTAAGCGGATTGAGGAGGCACTGGCTATCTGAGCATTCGCACTCGTTTTAATGGTTAATTTTTTTCCGGGTATTAGTGCTGTACCTAAAGATAGGTTATTCCAGTTAGCCAAATCTTTTGGTGTGACTGTAAAGCGTTGAGAAATATTATAAAAAGTATCGCCTTTTTTTATTTCATAGCTTTGTGTATTGGGTGTTTTAACTTTTTGTGGTTTATCCACAAGGGTGATTTTACCATCAGCAAAAGCAACAATCGTCGGTTTCATTTTTGATTTGCTCTCTTGAGGGATCTGTAGTTGCATACCGCTGCGTATGACATCGCTTTTTAGATTATTAGCCATTCTAAGTAGCTTGGTAGTCGTATCGTTGTTTCTAGCAATCGACTCTAAATTTTCACCTGGTTTAACTTTATGAATAATGGTCGACGACTTATTCATTTTTTCATTGGCTTGACTTGTTACTTCCTGATGTTTTTCTTGATAATGACGCTCAACGACAGGTTCTTCGTCGTATTGTGCTGTTACTCTTTCTGTGAAAGGAAGTAATGCTAAATTTTCCTTAAATGCTTGTGCATGATCTACAGGCACTAATAATCTATGAGGGCCATGCGGCGCGGTACTTTTACGATTGAAGCCAGGATTTAGTTTTTTGATGAGGGGTAAAGAGGTATGCGCCAGTTCTGCCGCCTTGTGTAAATCTAGCGGGGAGTGAATATCAATAACTTCAAAATAAGGTCTATTAGGAATATGTTGGAGATGAATATTGTATTCATCAGCATGAGCAAATATCTTAGCGACCGCTAATAGTCTCGGAACATAGTCTTCTGTTTCTTCAGGTAGATCCAATGACCAATAGTCGGTAGGTAAATTGAGGTTAGTGTTCTTATCAATTGACTTTCTAACCCGACCTTTTCCACAGTTATAGGAAGCAAGCGCTAACAGCCAGTCACCATTAAAATCTTCACTAAGCTCTTTTAGATAATTGGTTGCTGCCCTGGTTGAATCAAAAATATCCCGACGACCATCATACCAGTCATTTTGTTCAAGGCCATATTCTTTACCTGTTGAAGGGACAAACTGCCAAAGACCCGAGGCATCGGCCTTTGAATAAGCATCAGGCAAAAAAGCGCTCTCAACTACAGGCAGTAAGGCGAGTTCCCCGGGGATATTTTTGGCTTCAATTTCGTCAAGTATATGGTTAAGATAGGGTTCGGCTCGTTGCTGAATAATCGCCAGAGAAGCGGGATGTTCTAGGTACCAATACAACTCTCTATCAACACGTGGATTGTCAATTTCGGGTAATGCATAAAGAGAAATCAAGCGCTCCCAAACAGTGTTTTTATGGTTCGATGCTGTTTTGTTAAATTTGTAGGGATGTCGTTTGACATCGCTATTATTTTGGGTAGGTTGAATAGGACTATCTTGACTTAAGTCTAATTGTTCTTTGGGTACTTCAGAACAACCAACGATTGTTAGTGATAGAGTGATTAATAATAAATTAACGAACCTGTTAAAATTAACACGTATCATCTTCAAATCCTAAGTATATGGTTTCTTTATGTTACTTTAATGATACCATTTTTTTATATAAAGATCATTAACGTAATTAACATTGTAGTGAGTAAGTTTAATGAAACGTAATTTTTTGTTTGCCTGGTATCAAACTCCGAGAGGTAAATTATTAAAAGAGCTTGAAACAGATTATTTAAAAAAGTCCATTACTGTTAGTTGCCAACAACATATTCTTCAGGTTGGTGGCTTAGGCTGGGAAGGAGATTTTATTGATTGTACGTTATACAAGAATTATACAATACTGGACGCGAAGGGTTTGGGTTGTGAGAATGCTAGAAAAATAAGGGCTAAAGCTTATTGCTTACCAATACAGACAGACAGCATGGATATGGTCATCGTACCGCATTTATTAGAGTTTGATAGTCATAGGTTTCAAACTATGAGAGAAATTGAAAGAGTTTTAAAACCGGAAGGCGTTTTAGTTGTCTTAAATTTTAATCCCTTGAGTTTTTGGGTGAGGTATCAATTCTTATGGGATAAGAAAATGGCAGATTCTTGGGGGGGGCATTTTATTTTTAGATCAAGAATTCTGGATTGGCTAAAACTGTTAAATTTTGAAGTAGCAATATCCTCAAAATTTAATTTGGATTCTGTCACCTCTAAACAAGGAAAGTTTATTAGTGAAGGTTATTCTTATTTCTATACTGCTTATGCTATCAAGGCGATAAAACGCCGTTATAATATTATTCCCTTAACACCAGTGAAGAATGCTACTAGGCAATTAACATTAGTGAATTCATTGAACTCGGTCGCTCAAATAGAAAAACATGATTAATGTAGTCGTTATTTATACTGATGGTGCTTGTCGTGGAAATCCTGGTCCTGGTGGATGGGGTGTGATATTAAACTACAACGGTATACTTAAAGAAATGTATGGCGCTGAAAAACAGACCACCAATAACCGAATGGAGTTAATGGCTGCAATACAGGCATTGGAGGCCTTAACAAAGCCTTGTTCTGTACAACTTAATAGTGATTCAAGCTATGTACTGAAGGGTATTACAGATTGGCTACCCAATTGGAAGAAAAGAGACTGGAAAACCGCTGCTAAGACGGCTGTAAAAAATGAGGATTTATGGCGGCGACTGGATTCAGTGATAACAAAACATAAAATTGAATGGAAATGGGTAAAAGGGCATTCTGGAAATGTCGGTAATGAAAGAGCGGATGCTTTAGCTAATTTAGGTATCGATTCATTACGTTAGCCCGGAATACCACTGAGACATTATTTTTTAGTACCCAATAAGTTTTTTAGATCCGCAAAAGGATTGTGAGTTGCAGTATTCGTGTTAGATTTGCTGGATTGGACACTGCCATAGCGTGTCTCTTCATAACGAGAATGTTCATTATCATGGCAATAAAGGCAAAGCAACTCCCAGTTGCTTCCATCAGAAGGGTTGTCATCGTGATTGTGATTTTTATGGTGCACAGTCAATTCAGTCAGATTAGTATGGGTAAATTCACGTGCGCAACGACCACATATCCAAGGATAAAGTCTAAGCGCCTGACCACGATAAGATTGTTCTCTCAATTCCTGATTGCGTCTGGCTTCAGTAACAATTTGGTTTAGTTTATCTTTATTAGGTACTGTTCTTTTTAGTGTCATAAAGTGAATGAGTCTATCAAAAGGATGTTATAAGCGTGAGTTACATAAAGAAGAAAGAAGCTATATAAAGCGCGATTAACGTGACTAAGCTCAACTTTATTTTTTCATTGATAGATAGACTATGCCAATACAGTTTTGCTCTGGCTTTATTAAAAGTCCAGGAAACGAGTATTTTATCTTGCAAGAAAAAATAAAGTCGCGGCATTTGACGTGCCAAGAAATAGAGTGATCCAGCTAAAATAGCCACTATCACGTAAAAAACAATGGTCTGTGTTTCATGAAGCTCTGTGTGTAATTCATGTTCGATCAGATGATCAAGCATAGACTCAATCCATTCAAAACTGATATGTGCAACTTCTGCCAATACCTCAAGAATTAAATGGACTAATTCAGCCATTAACTCTATTAATACATCAGGAATAGTCATTATCGTAATAATGACAAGTATCACAAGAGATCTTTGAATGTAGGTACGTCTATTTAAAATCATTTGTCATCGTAGCAAGATTAAAATACTAACCAAAATTCATTTTCAGTTTTTGTTTTGTGACCACACTTTGGCGTTTCTGAACATTCTCATCCACGCACCATAATCACTCCAGTCCTCAGGATACCAAGAGTTTTGGACTGATCTAAAACAACGTTCAGGATGCGGCATCATAATGGTAAAACGACCATCAAGCGTTGTTAAACCGGTAATTCCAAAGGGTGAGCCATTAGGATTTGCAGGGAAGTCAGTGGTTGCAGAGCCATAGTTATCAACATAGCATAATGCGACCGCTTCTGCATCAAAAGCTTGCTGAGGATCGAAACTAAATTCGGCTCTACCTTCACCATGCGCAATGGCTACTGGCATTTTAGAGCCTTCCATATCGGTAAAGAAGATAGAGGGTGATTTTTTAACTTCAACCATCGCCACTCTTGCCTCAAACTGTTCTGAGGTGTTACGCATAAAGCGCGGCCACTGTTCAGCGCCTGGAATGATATCTTTTAAACCGGACATCATTTGACAGCCGTTACAAACGCCCAAACCAAACGTATCTGGACGTTGGAAGAAAGCACTAAACTCTTCTCTAGCTCGCGGGTTAAACAGTATGGATTTGGCCCAACCACCGCCAGCACCGAGTACATCACCATAAGAAAAACCACCGCAGGCCACTAATCCAGTAAAGTCAAGTAGACTGACGCGACCATGAATAATATCCGTCATGTGTACGTCTATACTGGTAAAGCCAGCACGATCAAACGCGGCAGCCATTTCGACATGACCATTGACACCTTGCTCACGTAAGATAGCCACTCTGGGGCGAGTCTCTGCATAAGGTAGGGTAATATCATCATTAATATCAAACGTTAAAGAAGCAGACAAACCGGGGTCATTATCATCGGTAATGCGTTCAAATTGTTGCTTTGCGCAGTCTGGATTGTCTCGTAAAGCTTGCATTCTATAGCTGACTTCAGACCAGGAAGTTTGTAATTCAGCGCGGCTTGCTGAATAAATAAGACTTCCCTGATAGTTAATCGTGAGGTGTTGTGTTTGGGTAACTGAACCGATTAGATGGCTATGATCGCCTAAACCGAAGGACTTTAGTTCAGCGAACAGTGCGTCATAATCATGGGTGCGAACTTGGATAACCGCGCCTAATTCTTCATTAAATAAAGCCGATAAAACATCGTTGCCTAAGGCATCCAGTGTTAAGTTGATGCCTAGGCGACTTGCAAACATCATTTCCGCCAGCGTTGCCAAAACACCGCCGTCTGAACGGTCATGATAGCTGAGGATTTTTCTTTGACTGTTGAGTGACTGGATGGCTTTAAAGAAGCCAATTAACAAGTCAGCATTCTCCAAGTTTGGACATTCATCAATATGTCCGATTTGATTGTAAACCTGAGCTAAAACTGATCCACCTAAGCGAGCTTGTCCTAAATCAATGATTAGCAGACTGGTTTCTTCAGTCTCTAGCCATTTTAATTGCGGTGTTAGTGTTTGTGTAACGTCCAAAACTGGCGCAAAAGCCGTCACAATTAATGATAACGGTGATGACATGATTTTTTCAACTCCATTGTCTTGCCAAACTGTTTTCATCGACAAGGAGTCTTTTCCGACCGGGATCGCAATACCCAAAGCAGGACATAAGTCTAAACCAACGGTTTTAACCGTATCATAGAGTGCCGCATCTTCACCTTGAAAGCCGGCTGCGGCCATCCAGTTAGCAGAAATTTTAAGTTTACCCAACGACTCTATTCGTGCTGCGGCAATATTGGTCACTGCTTCACCGATTGCCATACGACCAGAGGCGGCTGCATTAATAACCGCAAGTGGGGTGCGTTCACCCATCGCCATTGCTTCACCCGTCAGTGCATAAAAACCTGACGCGGTCACTGCCACATCAGCAACGGGCACTTGCCAAGGGCCTACGAGTTGATCGCGCGCGACCAGGCCGGTAACAGAACGGTCGCCAATGTGAATTAAAAAGCTTTTATCAGCTACGGCTGGAAAAGATAATACCCGTTGAATAGCTTCTTTAAGCTTAATGCCGGTAAAGTCCAGTTTTTGTGTATCAGGCACTTGATGTTGAGCCTGACGATGCATTTTAGGTGGCTTGCCAAATAAAACAGACATAGGAATATCAACAGGCTTAGCTTTTAACAGGTTATCATTTAAAGATAAATGTTCTTCTTCGGTTGCTTCACCAATAACGGCATATAGACAATGTTCGCGTTCACAGAAAGAGGCGAACAGCTCAAGGGATTCTGGTTTGATGGCAACAACATAGCGTTCTTGTGCTTCATTACACCAGATTTGCATGGGTGACATGCCTTTATCTGCAATATTAACATTGCGTAATTCAAAGCGACCACCACGATCACAATCATGGATAATTTCAGGAACGGCATTCGATAAACCACCTGCACCAATATCATGAATTGAGATAATCGGAGTGTTCTCTCCTAACGAGTTACAATGATTGATAACTTCCTGACAACGCCGTTCCATTTCTGGGTTTTCACGTTGTACTGAAGCAAAATCAAGATCTTCAGAGCTTGAGCCTGATGCTTGCGAGGAAGCCGCACCACCACCCAAACCAATTAACATGGCTGGGCCGCCTAAGATGATAATTAACGATCCCGCAGGAATAGGGTGCTTGTCAATTAGCATAGGGCGAATATTACCCATGCCACCTGCAATCATAATTGGCTTGTGATAACCTTTGAATTCATTGGGGGAGTCACCGGGTGCGGATTGCTCAAAACTACGGAAATAACCGGCTAAGTTAGGACGACCAAATTCATTATTAAAAGCTGCACCGCCTAAGGGCCCTTGGAGCATAATGTCCAACGCCGAAGCAATACGTTCAGGCTTACCATTGTCTTGTTCCCACGGTTGTATAAACTCAGGGATTTTTAAATGAGACACAGAAAAGCCAGTCAGACCTGCTTTAGTGGACGATCCTCGACCCGTGGCTCCTTCATCCCTAATTTCACCGCCTGAACCCGTTGCTGCACCGGGAAAAGGTGAGATAGCTGTGGGATGGTTGTGGGTTTCGACCTTCATTAAAAAGTGCGCATCTTCCTGCACATAACCATATTCTCCGGTGAGTGCATTACGAATAAAAACCTGTGCTTCAGAGCCTACGGCAACCGAAGCGTTATCGTGATACGCCGATAAAATACCTTCAGGGCTTTGAGTGGCTGTATTACGAATCATGCTGAACAAGGACTGAGCCTGTTCAACGCCATCAATTGTCCAAGCAGCATTAAAAATTTTATGGCGACAATGTTCTGAGTTGGCCTGGGCAAACATCATTAGCTCAACATCGGTTGGATTTCTACCGAGTTGCGTAAAACTGTTGGTTAAGTAATCAATTTCATCTTCTGATAAAGCCATGCCCAGTTCGCTATTGGCGGTAACTAGGGCAGGGCGGCCTTCTCCAATGATGTTGACACTGACTAAGGGTTTTACCGGATGTTTTGCAAACAATTCAGGCGCGGCACCGTCAAAGATAACTGATTGGGTCATCCGGTCATGTAAAGCGTTGGATAGTCTAAGTTTAACAGCATGACTTACCCGCTTTGTAAAGGTTAGTGTGTATTCTATGCCTCGTTCGATACGTATGACGGAAGATAGCCCACAACGCTGTACGATTTCAGTTGCTTTACTTGACCAGGGAGAAGTTGTGCCGGATCTTGGAACAACCAGGAAAGTTTGAACGTAGATATCCTCGTTATTCCGTTCAGCAGTGTTCTGATGAGCATCAGTTAATAATTGCATCAGGACTGCTTTATGCTGATCGTTAAAATTTTGTTCAATATCGACAAAGTAAATAAACTGTGTGGAAACTGTCGTTGTATTTGATTCAATTGTACCCAGTTCAGCGAGTAATTTTTTTATACGAAAGTCAGATAAAGCAGAGGTACCAGAGATTTTTAGCATGAGAATAACAGTGTTATTGAATTTAGGTTATTTAACAGCTTGTTCTTTTTTAAGCGTACCTTCTAAAACACTCAATAATTTAGTGCCACCGGGGTTCGAGATAGGGTTTTTATTTTCGTCTAGCACGCTAACATCAGTTTGTTGATTGATTTCATCAAGCTTGATTAGATAAACATGTTCAGTTTCCTTAGTGATGCCCAATACAGATTTAACCTCATCTAATGTTGATGTTATGTTATGCCAATAAGAATCGTCTTTTTCAGCAGGCTTACCCCCAGTTATAAAACGGACGGTGAAGATTTTCGTTTCTAAATTACGATCGATGATTTCAATCGCATTCCGACTTAAGGCTTTATTAACCAGACGCCAAGATTTTGTCGCGGGTGTATTGAGACGTAAACCATTTTTGCCATTAATATTGGTGGGTTCGACCGTTATAGGTATATCGGTAGTGTCAGCCAGATTTTCGGGAGAGATAGCTTGTGATACCGGCGAGTTTTCAGGCGCAATGGGTTGTGTAGGAGAATCAGTAGCCTTGGCGGGGGTGTCTGGTTTGGTACTAATATAACTCGATTCTTCGACGGGGAGATCTGATATTGCAGCAACGGCAGCAGATGTTGAAGAATTCAAGCTGGGTATTTGACTTTTCTTTAAGTCTTCAGGAATTATCAGTGGAGGAATTTCTGTCGTATACTGATAGTCCTTTTCTTTATCAGGAAATAAGCTCTTTATATAGGTGCAAGCGGATACATTAAGCAGCATCAATATTGCCATAAAAATAGAACGTATGTTTATAGAACGTATGTTTAATGTCATTTTATAATTTCAGCTTTGCGCATTGCGTCGTGAACAAATGTAAAACATTCTTCAGATAACCAGGTTAAAGGTAAGCGAATGCCACGTTTCATTAGACCCATTTCAGCAACTGCCCATTTAACCGGGATGGGATTTGATTGAATAAATAAATATTCATGTAACTTCTTTAATTTACTATTGATCATCAGAGCTGTCTTTTTATCACCTCCTATAGCCGCTGTAATCATCTCGTGAACAAGGCGTGGAGCAACATTACCGGTCACTGTGATAGTGCCATTGCCACCCAAAAGACAGAACTCAAGACTAGTGGCATCATCACCCGTATAGATTGCAAAATTATCACCGACTAATTCACGTATTTTATTAACTCTTGACAAGTCACCAGTGGCCTCTTTTACGCCTACAATATTAGGTACTTTAGAAAGTCGTCCTATCGTCTCGGGTAACATGTCACACGCAGTTCTACTGGGAACATTGTATAGAATCTGAGGAATATCGATTGCTTCTGCTATGGCTTTATGGTGTAAATATAAGCCTTCCTGGGTTGGTTTATTATAGTAAGGCGTTACAATTAAACAGGCGTCTGCGCCCAGTTCTTTCGCTCTGCGGGTTAAGTTGATAGCCTCAGTGGTTGAGTTTGCACCTGTTCCTGCAATGACAGGGATTTTTCCTGCAGCACAGTTAACAATAGCTTCAATAAGGTCGCAGTGCTCCTTTTCACTTAAAGTAGCAGATTCTCCAGTGGTGCCAACCGCTACCAGTGCATCGGTACCTTCATCAATATGAAACTGGACTAACCTTTTTAGACTTCCTTTATCTACAGCACCGTCTTCAAACATCGGTGTGACTAACGCTACGATACTACCTTGAATCATGAACTCTCTCGATCAGAATGGGTGTGGTTACAAACAGATGTCATTATAACAAGCAAATTACCAAAAAAGGTACTGCGAGGGAGGTGTAATATGAAAAGTTATTGCATATTAATCGTGTTAATGTATTCGATACCAGATTGTATGCAATGTATTGAGTATGGCATCAATCACGGCACTTAAAGTCAACAAAAACATGACATAGACGAGAGCAGCGCTATCATTATTACTGCAAAAGTAAATAATATCAGGTACAATGACCACATAAGCAAATATGTTCCTCGCGCCCTACGCGCATTCTAAATACTCCAAACAGGTAAATCCATGTCCAATGATGTTTCTACATTACCCACTTTCCGTGAATTAGCACTGATAGACCCTGTGTTAAAAGCACTGGATGATGTCGGTTATGAAACACCTTCGCCCATTCAAGCACAAGTTATACCCTATATGCTGCAAGGCAAAGATGTTTTAGGGCAAGCACAAACCGGTACCGGTAAAACCGCAGCTTTTGCATTACCCATTCTTTCTAGAATAGATCTTCATCAAAAAGATCCTCAGGTCTTGGTTTTAGCTCCCACTCGTGAACTTGCAATTCAAGTCGCAGAAGCCTTTCAGCGTTATGCTGCTCACTTGAAGGGATTTCATGTAATCCCAATCTACGGTGGACAAGATTACAGTACGCAACTTCGTCAACTTAAAAGAGGCGCTCATGTAGTCGTGGGTACTCCAGGCCGCGTTATGGATCACATGCGTAAAGGTACCTTGAATCTTGATACACTTAAGGTCTTAGTACTCGATGAAGCCGATGAAATGCTGCGCATGGGTTTTATTGATGATGTCGAATGGGTTTTAGAACAGACTCCTGACGATATTCAAATCGCGTTGTTCTCGGCAACGATGCCGTCGGTTATTCGTAAAATTGCTCAAGAATATTTAACTGATCCAGCACAAATTACTATTAAAGTGACTACTGCTTCTGCGGAAAATATTCGTCAACGCTTCTGGATGGTGAGTGGAGTGCATAAATTAGACGCGCTCACCCGTATCCTTGAAGCTGAAACGTTCGACGGCATGATTATCTTTGTCCGTACAAAAACGGCGACCATTGAGCTGGCAGAAAAACTGGAAGCACGCGGGTATTCGGCAGCGGCTATCAATGGTGATATGTCACAGGCTCTGCGAGAACGTACCATTGCCCATTTGAAAAATGGTAAGTTGGATATTTTAATTGCAACCGACGTTGCTGCTCGTGGTTTAGATGTGGATCGCATTACGCATGTTGTTAACTATGATATTCCTTATGATACAGAGTCTTATGTTCATAGAATTGGTAGAACAGGACGTGCTGGACGTTCTGGTGATGCCATTTTATTTATTGCGCCCAGAGAAAGAAAGCTGTTAGGTAATATTGAAAAAGCTACTAAACAAAAAGTTGAAGAAATGGGCTTGCCTTCAACTGAAGTGATTAATAACAAACGTATTTCACGGTTTAAACAAAATATTACGGATACTCTGGCTGTACAAGAGCTAAGCTTTTTTACCCAATTGATAGAGCAGTACCAACAGGAACATAATGTATCAGCTTTGGAAATTGCTTCTGCCTTAGCGAAATTAGTTCAGGGTGATACGCCGTTATTGTTGCAAAATCTACCTAAGAAAGCCTACGACAGTAGGGATGATAGACCACAAAGAGACAGAGATGATCGTCCTAGAAGAGAAGATCGTCAAGGAAGAGAGGATCGCCCAGATAGAGAGCGTAAGCCTAAGCGTGTTTTTGGTAGTGGTGCCAATGTAGAAATGGAACTATTCCGTATCGAAGTAGGCCATACGCACGGCGTAAAGCCAGGTAATATTGTGGGTGCCATTGCTAATGAAACCGGCATCGATGGTGATCATATTGCCCGCATCAGAATTGAAGAAAATTACAGTACCGTTGAATTACCCGCAGGTATGCCCAAAGAATTAATTGAAGAACTAAAAAAGATTAGAGTCGCTGGGCAGCAACTGAATATATCAAAGCTGGATGAAAGTAGTAAAAGAGCAGTAGACGATGCTGTTAAGCGCGTCGATAAAAGCAAAAAAAGGATAAGTTCTACTTCGCGTCGTGCAAAGCCAAAAGAAGAATAAGTTGACTCCAGGCTAAGACGGGTTAGCCTCAACAGATCAACAAAAAGGGCTAGTAGCTTCTACTAGCCCTTTTTTATTATTTTAGCCATAAACAAGCGTTACTTGTTTTTTCAATATCCTTCAAGCGGCCTTCATGTTCTAGCAATTCCTCATCGCTACACTGTATCACCTTAAGTGCTGGACGCTCGGTATTAATTTTTTTAATTGTTTTATCAGAATTGGATGACTCCAAGGTAGAATGAATATCGTCTAATAATGAGGATTGTCCCCCCGTCATTAATAGAAACACATCAGCAAGAATTTCAGAATCTAGCAATGCGCCATGTAAATCACGGTGACTATTATCTATTCCATAGCGTTTGCAAAGAGCGTCCAGACTGTTGCGTTGTCCTGGATGCTTCTTTCTGGCATAAGCCAGGGTATCAAAGATAGCCGTATAGTTTTCAATGGAACCTATTTTATGATTAAGTAATGCGAGTTCATGATTCAAAAAACCAACATCAAATGGAGCATTATGAATGACTAACTCAGCTCCTTTAATAAAGGCTAAAAAATCCTCAACAATGCCATTAAATGAAGGTTTGTCTTTTAAAAACTCGTTTGTAATACCATGAACGGCAATAGCACCTTCATCAATAGCACGCCCAGGGTTAATATAAACATGAAAATGCTGACCGGTTAACCGACGTTTAATCATTTCTACACAACCAATCTCAATGATTCGGTGACCTTCTTGTGGATTAAGTCCCGTTGTCTCAGTATCAAGAATAACGATACGATTGGTAAAGGTGCGGTTCATCGTGTTTGCTGCCACTTAATGATAGCCTTGAGGGTTTTTGGACTGCCAATTCCAAGTGTCGGCTACAATATCGTTTAAGCTTTTTTCTACTTTCCAGTTGAGTTCTTTTAATGCCAACTCGGGGTTAGCAACATACTCCGCTAGGTCACCCGCGCGACGAGGAGAAATTTTATAATTAATCTTTTTCCCGGTCACACTTTCAAAAGTAGCAATGATTTCAAGTACACTGTAGCCTTTACCTGCACCCAGGTTATAAGCTTTACAGCCACCGTCTTTAAAGGCATCGCTATTTAATGCCGTGATTGCGCTAAGATGACCTTTGACCAAATCAACGACATGAATATAATCTCGAATCCCAGTGCCATCGGGTGTTGGGTAATCATCACCAAAGACCGATAATTGTGGTAATTTACCAATAGCCACTTGGGAAACATAAGGCATTAAGTTATTCGGAATACCATTTGGATCTTCACCGATCAAACCACTTTCATGAGCACCGATAGGATTAAAATAACGTAATAGCGCGATTTTCCAAGGTGTCCTGTCTGGATTATTTTTATCTGATGCCGAAAGATCTCTTAAGATATCTTCAACCATTGCCTTTGAACGACCATAAGGGTTAATGGGGCCAAGTGAAAAATCCTCACTGTATTGGGTCAAGCTCGTTTGACCATAAACAGTCGCCGAAGAACTAAATACAAATTGTCTGACATTGGCTTCTTCCATGACTTCCAGTAGTATTACAGTGCCATAGACATTATTATTATAGTAGAGGAGGGGTTTTTCGCAGGATTCACCGACTGCTTTTAAGCCCGCAAAGTGCATGACTGTGGTGGGAGATTCTTTAGCGAAAATTTCAGTTAAAGCCGCTTTGTCCCGAATATCCGCTTGATAGAACGACAGGTTTTTGCCGGTAATTTCTTGAACTCTACGGAGTGCTTCAAACTTGCTGTTACCCAAATTATCAACTACTACTACATTAAAGCCCGCTTGTAATAATTCGACACAAGCATGACTACCGATATAACCCGCTCCCCCGGTAACGAGTATTGTTTGCTGACTCATGATCATTCTCCTCTATTTGCTGATTTTAAGTTTAATAAGGTGTAACCGTCTATTGTCCGCTCGGACGACTTCAAAACGCATGTTGTCAACTACCACACTTTCGCCTTTTTTTGGCATGTGCTCAAGTTGACTTAGGATAAAGCCACCAATCGTGTCATACTCATCTGTTGTAAAATGAGTAGAGAAATGTTCGTCAAACTCCTCGATAGGTAGCAATGCTTTAATCATATATTCATTCGAGTTGCGCTGAAAAATATAACCTTCATCTTCATGGTCATCGTGTTCATCTTCAATCTCGCCCACGATCTCTTCCAGGATATCCTCAATAGTGACCAGACCGGATGCCTGACCGTATTCATCCACGACAATCGCCATGTGATTACCATTGGTACGTAATTCTTTAAGCAAGACATTGAGGCGTTTACTTTCGGGAACAACACAGGCAGGGCGCATAATATCCTGAACCATCATGGTTTTGTTTTGCAAAACTCGCGCGAGTAAATCTTTGGCAAGTAATACACCGACTACTTTACTCCGATCGCCATCAATAACAGGGTAGCGAGAATGACAAAATTCTATGACGAGCGGAAAAATAGTTTCTAGCTCAGCGTGTTTGGGCAAAACAACCATTTGCACACGGGGAATCATTATATCCCGCACCCGCATCTGAGATACCTGCAAAACACCTTCAATCATGGATAAGGCATCGGTATCCAGTAATTGGTTTTCTCTCGCTTCTCTTAAAATATCGAGAAGATCGTCCAAGTCGTGAGGCTCCCCGGAAAAAAGTTGGCTAATTCTTTCTACCCAACGTTTACGGGGGGCGGTTCTACTCGGAGGTTGATCATCGCTCATGCGTTTTCTTCCTGTATATAAGGGTTTTTTATACCTAAGTGACTTAAAATAGTGATCTCTTTAGCTTCCATTAATTCTGCTTCATCATCTTCAATATGATCGTATCCCAATAAATGCAAAACGCCATGGATGATAATGTGTGCCCAATGATCTTGTAAGGCTTTATTTTGATCTAAAGCTTCTTTTTCTAAAACGGGTGCACAGATGACTAAATCTCCCAGTAAGTTGAGTTCAATTTCTTCAGGTATTTCAACAGGGAAGCTGAGTATATTCGTTGGGCCCGATTTTAAACGGTATATTTCATTAAGCTCAGTACTTTCTTTTACATCGACAATACGTACAACTATCTCGGTATCGTCTGGATAATCTGTTAATGCGGTATCAACCCAATGTTGAATTTCTGTATCAGTGGGTTGACCGGGTGACGGATGGATAGTTTGAATTTCGACAAAATTCATAGTTCAGTTTTGTTCTTGTTCTCATAGGCTTCATAAGCCGAAACAATGCGTTGAACGAGAGGATGCCTAACAACATCACGAACCGCAAAATGAGTAAAGCTGATGCCTTCAATATCTTTAAGCACTTCAAGAACGTGTCTTAAGCCGGACATTTTTTCTGAGGGCAGATCGATTTGGGTAATATCCCCGGTAATCACTGCAGTGGAGCCAAAACCCACACGAGTAAGAAACATTTTAATTTGTTCAGTCGTGGTATTTTGTGCTTCATCCAAAATGATAAAGGCATCATTTAAGGTACGTCCACGCATAAAGGCCAGGGGTGCAACTTCGATAATACCTTTATCAATCATTTTCTCAACCCGTTCAAAGCCCAGCATTTCATATAAGGCATCATAAAGCGGGCGTAAATAGGGGTCAACCTTTTGAGCCATGTCACCCGGCAAGAAGCCGAGCTTTTCACCGGCTTCAACCGCTGGACGAACCAGAATGATTTTTCTGACCTGTTCAGTTTGCAAGGCTTCAATCGCGCAAGCAACCGCCAGATAGGTTTTACCTGTTCCAGCTGGACCGACGCCAAAGTTAATGTCGTGTGTGGTGATTTTCTTTAAGTAGGCCTGTTGATTGGGGCCACGACCTTTAATCAAACCAAACTTTGTTTTGATGGCAATCGGTTTTTCAATGTCTACTTCGGTCTTGGGTGCTTCCAGGATCAGATCAATAGAAGAGTCTTGCATGGCCAGATGAATCAATTCAGCGGTTAACTCTTCATAAGCCGTGCTTTCAAAGAGTTTTTGCATGACAGCACAAGCGGCTTTAACTGAGCACTCCAGACCGGTTACTTTAAATTGATTACCACGATTAGCAATTTCAACCTGTAGTCTCTTTTCAATTTGTTTTAGATGGGTATCAAGTTCACCACAAAAGTTTGATAATCTTTCATTATCGGCAGGGAGTAAAGAAATTTCCTGGGATGTTGTCATTATGAGCCATTAATTGGTAATAAGTTTTTCAAGGGAAGATTCAACCATTCTGCCTCGCAAAGAATTGGGCAAGGCTTCGGCAATATGTACATCAACAAACTGACCCGCTAAACGGGGATGACCGATAAAGTTAACAACCCGGTTATTTTCCGTTCTACCTTGCATTTGTAAAGGATTCTTTTTAGATTGACCTTCAACCAAAACAGTTTGCACGGTTCCAATCATTTGATTAGAAATTTCAGTAGCCATTTCATTAATGCGATTCTGGAAACGTTCGAGCCGGTGCTTTTTTACTTCAGCAGTCACATCATCGGGTAACTCAGCTGCTGGTGTTCCTGGACGTTGACTATAAACAAAACTAAACGATAAATCAAAGCCCACTTCGTCGATAAATGCCATTGTTTCTTCAAACTCGGTTTCTGTTTCACCGGGGAAACCAATAATAAAATCTGATGACAAACTGATATTAGGTCGCACTTCACGGAGTTTACGAATCGTTTCTTTATAATCAGCGATGGTATGACCTCGCTTCATCATTTTAAGAATCGAATCGCTTCCGCTTTGAACGGGTAAATGTAAATGATCAACCAATTGCGGAATCTCTGCAAATGCTTCAATCAAACTATCCGTAAACTCAACCGGGTGAGAGGTAGTAAAGCGTAAACGGTCAATGCCGTCAATCGCAGCGACATAATGTAATAACAGTGAAAAGTCGGCAATATCACCGTCTTCCATTTCACCGCGATAGGCATTAACATTTTGTCCTAACAAATTGATTTCACGAACACCCTGTTTTGCCAGAGAAGTGATTTCGGCTACCACATCATTCAGAGGACGGCTAATTTCTTCACCACGTGTGTAGGGTACTACGCAAAATGAACAATATTTACTGCAACCTTCCATCACCGAAACAAAAGCCTTAGGCCCTTCGGCACGGGGTTCGGGAAGGGCATCAAACTTTTCAATTTCAGGAAAAGAAATATCAACGACTGATTTATGTTGATGACGAACCTGCTCAAGTAGTTGGGGTAGGCGGTGTAAGGTTTGCGGTCCAAATACCATATCTACAAAAGGTGCGCGTTTTTGAATCGCAGCGCCTTCTTGACTAGCGACACAACCACCTACACCAATGATAACGTCGGGGCGTTTATCTTTAATCTTGCGCCATTTGCCTAATGCCGAAAAAACCTTTTCTTGGGCTTTTTCTCGAATTGAACAGGTGTTTAATAACAAAACATCGGCTAGTTTTGGATCTTCAGTTAATTCAAAGCCATGTGATGCTTGAAGTACATCCCGCATTTTGTCGGAATCATACTCGTTCATTTGGCAACCGTTGGTTTGAATATAAAGTTTTTGTGTCATATTTTATCTGGATAATTCATAAGAACTGCAACATACACTGCTCAAGGCGTTAATAAAAATAATTTATTCTTAGCTAGCATTATAACCTGAACAAGGATTAAGCAAGAAAAACGTTAATGGAGTTCTATTAAATTAAATGAGCGTTTTTAAGCTGAGACAGTTTTAAAGCTAAGGTAGACTGAGTTATTTGACTAATGTTTCCATCTTGATAGGCTTGGTCATGGTTCTTTTCCTGAAAATTGTTTGAGTGTACTCATGACCTGTCTTATTTCAGTTGAGGTCATGTCCAGGTAAGCCGACATCATCATTTGATATCTAGGGAATTATTCTATCAAAAGGCAGATACGTATGAAAGAAGATTGTGTAGACCTAAACGCCACTTTAAGATACCTTAACAAAGGCTTTTAACGTTAAAAACTCACTTAATAGATATCTAAATCAGGCGTTTTGATATCCAAACCCGCCTTATAGATATCAATAAGGCGGGTTTAGATATTAATTCAACACTTATAAATATCAATAAGACACTTTTAGATATCAAAGCTCTTGCTTTAGATATTAAAGCCATCCTTATTGATATCTAAAACCTCCGATTTAATACTAAAAGCAGACTTATTGATACTAATCCTGTCCTTTTAGGTATTAAAAACTGTCGATTTAATATCTAAAACTACCTTATTGATACTAATCCTGTCCTTTTAGGTATCAAAAACTCCCGTTTTAATATCTAAAACTACCTTATTGATACCATAAAGCGCTTTGTAAGTACGAAGAATTGGAGTGTATTCCCCTTTATCACTGATTTTTTATTGGATAGGCTTGTTATTAAACCAATTAAGCTTGTCATGCAAGGTGACCACGGTGCCAATAATAACTAATGTGGGTGGTTTAATATCCAGACGGGCAATAGTGGCAGCAAAGGTTACCAACGTGCCGGTAACAACGCGCTGATTGACTGTAGTGCCTTGCTGAACTAATGCAATAGGCAGGTCTTTGGGGCTGCCATGTTCTATTAAGGATTGGCAAATCTTATCCAGTCCGACCAGACCCATGTAAATGACGATAGTCTGGTTGGGTTTAGCCAATTGAGCCCAGTTTAAATTAATAGAGTTATCTTTTAAATGACCAGTGACAAAGGTACAGGATTGGGCGTGATCTCTGTGGGTCAGCGGTATACCCGCATAAGCAGAGCAGCCTGAGGCAGCCGTAATGCCGGGCACCACTTGAAAGTTAATGCCTTGCTCCATTAAAGTTTCGATTTCTTCACCCCCCCGACCAAAAATAAAGGGATCTCCACCTTTTAGACGAACCACGCGTTTCCCTGCTTTTGCCAGATCAGCCAGTAAGGTGTTAATGGATTCCTGGGGTAGGGTATGTTTATCGCGCTGCTTACCGACATAAATCTTTTCTGAGTCTCTTCGGGCTAAATCAATAATCTCGGGTGAAACCAAATGATCATAAACAATCACATCGGCCTGTTGCATTAAGCGTAAGGCACGAAAGGTCAATAAGTCGGGCGCGCCTGGACCTGCGCCTATCAGATAAACTTCACCCTGAATCTCTGCGTCTCTTTGCTGGTGGAGCATGTGCTTTAGCTGATGCTCGGCATTTTGATCATTTCCTGAAAAAACCAATTCAGCAACGGAGCCCTGAAAGATGTTTTCCCAGAAAATTCGCCGTTGTGACGGTTCTTTAATAAATTTTTTAACCTCATCACGATAGCGTTCTGCCAGTTGAGCCAATTTGCCATAAGCCGGTGGAATAATGGTTTCAATCTTGGCACGAAGCAGGCGAGCTAATACAGGAGCTGCTCCACCTGAAGAAACCGCTGCAATAATCGGCGAACGGTCAATAATGGCCGGAAAGATAAACCGACACAAATCGGGGCTATCAACTACGTTAACCAGAATATTTTGCGCTTCAGCCGTGTTAGCGACTAACTGGTTAGTTTCTCTATTATCGGTTGCTGAGATAACTAGCCTGAAACCTAAGACGTCTTCAGGGGAGAATGTTTTCTGAATTATTGTGAGTTGATAGGTTTTTTCCAGGCTTAAGACGGGATGCCTAATATCATTAGCAATCACTGTAATTTTTGCGCCCGCACGAGCCAAGAGTTCAATTTTACGGGCAGCGATTTCACCTGCGCCGATAACAAGGCAAGGTTGATCTTGAAGTTTGACAAAAACGGGGAAATAATCCATTTCGTTGCGATGATTCTTAGATTCGTTAGGTAGTGGTATTATAAGCAATCTACAGTTTTATGAGTAACTAAAAACAATGATTGAATTTAGCCAAGAAGTTGATGCCAGTGGCTTAATGTGCCCCTTACCCTTATTACGCTTAAAGAAAATATTAGTGCTAATGGAAAGTGGTGAAGTCGTAAAAGTGATAGCAACCGATCCAGCGGCGCATTTAGATTTTGGCGTTTTTACTCACCAGGCCGGTCATCAAATCATTGACTTGATAAAACAGGATGATAAGCAGATTTTTTATATTAAAAAGAAATAATCAGAAATAAGGTTGCGGCTTAATAATAAATCTTATAGCCTCTAGACTTAGACTGACTTCAATAACATTCAAATAATTAAAGACCCATGTCCACCAACGATACCCTGCCTTCTGCAAATTTTATTCGTCAGATTGTTACTAATGATCTTAAAGAAAACAAAAACAAGGGCCAAGTCGCTACCCGTTTTCCTCCTGAACCGAATGGCTATTTACATATTGGTCATGCTAAGTCGATTTGTTTAAATTTTGGCATAGCGGCAGAGTTTAATGGCACGTGTAATCTGCGTTTTGATGATACTAACCCAGAAAAAGAAAACATCGAATACATGCAGTCCATTGAGCGAGATGTAAAATGGTTAGGCTTTGAATGGGCGGGTTTATACAATGCCTCAGACTATTTTGAACAGCTATATGATTATGCCGAGCAGTTGATTGAGCTTGGGTTGGCTTACGTTGATAGTCTATCGGCTGATGAAATCAGGGCTTATCGCGGCACTTTAACGGAGCCGGGTAAAGAAAGTCCTGATCGTAATCGTTCAATTGCAGATAATCTGGATCTGTTTCAACGCATGCGTGCGGGTGAATTTGCAGATGGTCAGTTTGTGTTACGCGCCAAAATTGATATGGCATCCCCTAACATTAATATGCGTGATCCAGCCATCTACCGAATTCGGCGTGTGCATCATCATCGTACCGGTGATGAATGGTGTATTTATCCGATGTACGATTATACTCACTGTATCTCGGATGCCATTGAAGGCATTACGCATTCTTTATGTACTTTGGAGTTTGAAGATCATCGGCCGCTTTATGATTGGGTCTTAGACAAATTGCAAACACCCTGTCATCCTCAGCAAATTGAGTTTGCCAGATTGCAATTAGAGTACACCATTGTCAGTAAGCGTAAGCTTAATCAGTTAGTCACTGAAAAACACGTCAAGGGATGGGATGACCCTCGAATGCCGACTTTGGCAGGTTTGCGTCGTGCGGGCTTTACACCGAAAGCGATCCGTGATTTTTGTGAGCGTATTGGCGTGACCAAGCAAAACTCATGGATTGAAATGGGTGTGCTTGAATATTGTATTCGTGAAGATCTCAACGAAAATGCGCTTAGAGCCATGGCAGTCTTACAACCTTTACGTGTTGTTATTGAGAATTACCCTGATGAGCAAATAGAACAGTTGGAGATTAGTAATCATCCACAAAAGCCTGAGTTAGGTAAACGCAATGTCCCATTCACTCAGGTTATTTTAATTGAGCAGGATGATTTTGCCGAAGTTCCACCACCCAAATTTAAACGGCTGGTCGAGGGTGGAGAAGTGCGACTGCGGGGTTCCTATGTCATTAAATGTAATGAAGTAATTAAAAATGCTGAAGGCGTTATTACCGAACTTCGTTGCAGCTATGATCCCGATACGCTAGGAAAAAATCCTGAAGGCCGTAAAGTTAAAGGCGTGATTCATTGGGTATCAGAATCGCATTCAAAAGTGGCTGAAATTCGTTTGTACGATCGCTTGTTTACAGTCCCCAATCCTGATAATGAAGAGAACTTTTTAGATGTTATTAATCATGATTCTTTAGAAGTTTTAGAAGGCTGTCGGGTAGAAGCCAGTTTGGCAGAGGCAGCGGTAGAGCATCGTTATCAATTCGAAAGAACCGGCTATTTTTGTTTAGATGCGATAGACAGTATTGACGGAAAATTGGTGTTTAATCGTACCGTGACTTTACGGGAAGGTGGCTGGGCTAAGGACTGAATAAAAACGGGTATTACGGGCGTTGAAAAAATATTCCCGCAATTCGAGTGCTTTTTGCTTGCACTTAAAAAAGTTAGGAAATAAAATAGACGAATTTTTAGATAATAACTTCGGATCAATTAGATGAGTCAACAAGACAGTATTAATCTCGTAGAACGCTATTATGCCGCTTTTAATGGTGGTGATATGGCGACTTTTTTAAACTTGTTGACGGATGATGTGATCCATGACATCAATCAAGGCAGAAGGGAGATTGGCAAAGCGGCCTTTACTTTGTTTATGGGCGGTATGAATACCAATTATAAAGAACAGCTTGTAGAAATGGTGATAATGGCTACTGAGGACGGCAAACGCGCCTCAGCAGAGTTTGTGGTTTTAGGTGAATATGTTAAGACCGATGAAGGCTTGCCGGAAGCCAATGGGCAGACGTATCGTTTACCAGCCGGCGCCTTTTTCGAAATTCGTGATAATAAGGTTGCTCGTATAACCAATTATTATAATCTGCAAGATTGGATCGCTCAGGTGACGACGGGTTAACCGATTTTATCAACTGAAAATTTAAACAATAAACACTTAAGGAATTATCCCTTGTTTGTACTAGTCACCGGTGGTGCTGGATTTATTGGGTCTCATACGGTTGATGCTTTATTGGAAAATGGAGCTAAGGTTCGTATTTTAGATAATTTAAGTACGGGAAGTCTTGAAAATATACCGATGCATCATAACTCCCTAGAGTTTGTGCATGGGGATACACGGGATAACACCTGTCTGGCTGCCTGTATGAAGGGTATCACTCACGTTCTGCATCTCGCTGCCCAAGTTTCAGTACCTATATCAATTCAGGATCCATTAATTTCTCATTCGATTAATGTAACGGGCTTTCTTAATGTACTTGATGCGGCAAGGTTAGCGGGGGTAGCGCGGGTTGTTCATGCCTCTAGTGCAGCAGTTTATGGAATCCCTCTTGAGTTGCCACTAACGGAAGACTCGAAAACAGTTCCATTATCACCCTATGGACTCGAAAAACTAGTGATGGATCAATATGCAACATTATTTAGACAGTTGTATAACATTTCGACAATTGGACTTCGATACTTTAACGTTTATGGGCCACGTCAGAATCCTGACTCACCTTATTCTGGCGTTATTAGTAAGTTTGCTGCGTGGGCTAGGCAGCAACAGTCATTCACCCTGTTTGGGGACGGCTTGCAAACCCGCGATTTTATTTATGTAAAGGATGTTGCTCATGCGAATTGTGCCGCATTAGTATCGACAAAGCAGGGGGTCGTAAATATAGCGACTGGTCATAGTGTAACTATACTGGAAATTACTCAACTATTTTCTGATATAGTCGAGTATCCCATTAGTGTGGAACACAAACCTGCCAGAATTGGTGATATACCTTATTCCTCTGTAAGACCCTTGGTAATGAAAAATGAGTTTTCTGTCAATAAGACAGTAAGTTTACATAACGGTTTAAGAGAGTTGTTAGAACATACGTCTATGGGATGATGAAATCAGGCTACCTATTATTTGCATAGGGAGTGAAGATATTATTTCCCCTCCCTATACAGGTAAGATTGCTTCTAATTAATTATTCTAAACCAGCTCATCAAGATATTTTTCAGCATCCAGTGCGGCCATGCATCCTGATCCAGCCGAAGTGATTGCTTGTTTATACACAGAATCCATTACGTCGCCGGCTGCAAAAACCCCGTCAATACTGGTTGCAGTCGCATTTCCACTAATGCCGCTTCGTACCTTGATATAACCGTGATCCATTTCTAATTGACCCTCAAAAATGCTGGTATTTGGGGTATGACCAATAGCAATAAAAACACCGTGTACATCCAGATCGTTAGTCGATTTATCTAACGTATTTTTAATTCTAATGCCGGTGACCCCCATTTCATCCCCTAAAACTTCATCTAGTGATGAATTCCATTCAATAACGACATTACCATTCTTTGATTTTTCAATCAGTTTGTCAGAGAGAATTTTTTCAGAACGAAATTTGTCTCTACGATGAACAACGGTGACTTTTGAGGCGATATTGGCTAAATAGAGTGCTTCTTCAACGGCAGTATTACCCCCACCAATAACTGCGACGGGTTTGTTGCGATAAAAGAAACCATCGCACGTTGCGCAAGCAGAGACTCCCCTGCCTTTAAACGCTTCTTCGGAATCTAAGCCTAAATAACGCGCGGATGCCCCAGTTGCAATGATCAACGCATCACAGGTATAAGTTCCAGTATCGCCTGATAAGATAAAGGGTCTGGCAGATAGATCAGTCGTATGAATATGATCAAAAATAATTTCTGTATTAAATCGTTCCGCATGAAGGCGCATTCTTTCCATGAGGTCAGGGCCTTGTAAGCCCTCAACATCACCTGGCCAGTTATCAACTTCTGTGGTCGTGGTTAATTGCCCACCTTGTTGCATCCCTGTAATGATGACGGGATTTAAATTAGCACGTGCAGCATAAATGGCAGCAGTATAGCCCGCCGGTCCAGAGCCAAGAATTAAAAGTCGGCAGTGTTTTGTAGTTGTCATAAAAAGTCCTCAATTGGATATCTATTAGTTAAATTAAGATGGTGTCGTTAATTATGCGGGTGAATCCTTTTTTGGTAAATGTTATTGTATTAGCAAATTTTCTCAAGTTAAAAATAAGTCGCATTTTTTTGTGTCCTATAATAATGTAGAATGACAATCTAGTAATGTACATTCCTTCTTCAATTAATCCTAATCTATCTTGAATCATAATTTATGTCTGCTGTAATGGAAGAAAAAACGTTTCGGGGGGTACGTGAAATTGCCGTTTTGGCCTTTTTCGCGGTTGCAGTTTTTTTCTTAATTTCTTTAATTACTTTTAGTAGTGAGGATGGGGGGTGGACACACAGTGGGACTGGTCAAAAAGTGGATAATGCCTGTGGAATTTCTGGTGCATGGCTTGCCGACTTTACACTGAGTTTTTTCGGGTTATGTGGATACTTATTTCCATTGATTATTTGCTGGCATGGGTATTTGTTATACGGTCGAGTCAGACAAAAACGGCAAAAAATTACAACAACCTTACAGTGGCTGGGATCCATTGCGACTATTGTAGCGAGTACGGCTTTATTGTATTTGTATTTGTTAAGGGTCGGGATTGAGTTGCCGTTAGGTACTGGCGGCATTTTGGGTCAGGAAACGGGCGATGCTGTATTGGTTTTATTTGGTAATTCGGGGGCGACATTATTTTTAATTGTACTGTTATTGTCTGGTATTACATTAGCAACTGAACTCTCCTGGCTTGGATTTATTGATCTTATTGGTCGGTATACGGTTACGGCCTGTCGATTTCTAGGATCTGTGCCGATGGATAGTTCACAAGAGCCTATTGACAACTCTACTCATTCGTTTGAAGCGGTTTCCGAGAAATCGGTTGCCAAGAAAAAGGCACCCGTTAAAGTAGAACGTAGTGTTGCAAGAAATGTAGAGCCTATTGAAAAATACAGTGTTATCTATACGCCACAAAAACAGCCGGTCTCTAGCTATAACGAGAGCGAGGGCGTGTTGCCTTCTTTGAGTTTATTAGATGAGAGAGATACACGTGTTATTGGTTATTCTCAAGCTGATTTGGAAGAAATGTCCCGATTAGTTGAAGATATTCTGGCAGATTTTAATGTGGCCGTTGTTGTGGTCGACTTTCATCCAGGACCAGTGATTACTCGTTTTGAGTTGCAGCCTGCTGCGGGGGTAAAAGTCAGTCGTATTAGTAGCTTGTCTAAAGATCTGGCTAGAGCACTGTCAGTGACGAGTGTGCGTATTGTAGAAATAATTCCCGGAAAATCAGTAGTGGGTCTGGAAATCCCGAATAGAGAACGGGAGATGGTCACACTGCGTGAGTTATTAGTTTCACCTGCCTTTGAACATGCGAAATCCTTACTCACGCTCGCTATGGGTAAGGATATTGCGGGCGTACCGTTAGTCGCTGATTTAGGTAAAATGCCTCATGCCTTGGTGGCGGGTACTACAGGGTCAGGAAAGTCTGTTGCCATCAACACCATGATATTAAGTTTGCTTTACAAGGCAAAGCCACAAGAAGTGCGGTTAATCATGATCGATCCTAAGATGCTGGAGTTATCTGTTTATGAAGGTATTCCTCATTTATTAACACCGGTTGTTACGGACATGAAAGAAGCCAGTAATGCGTTACGCTGGGCCGTGGCTGAAATGGAACGACGTTATAAATTAATGTCAAAAATGGGAGTTAGAAACCTGGCCGGATTTAATCATCTTATTGACGAAGCAACCGCTAGAGGCGAATCGATTAGAGACCCTATGTTTCAATTATTAAATCCTTTAGAGGACGGCGAGTCTTTTCCGGTTTTGACTAAGTTACCTAGTATTGTTATCGTTATCGATGAGTTGGCCGATATGATGATGATTGTCGGTAAAAAGGTTGAAGAGTTAATTGCGCGTTTAGCTCAAAAGGCCAGAGCTGCAGGTATTCATTTAATTTTGGCAACGCAGCGTCCTTCTGTTGATGTTTTAACGGGGTTGATAAAGGCAAATGTACCTACCCGTATTTCTTTTCAAGTTTCCTCACGCATTGATTCTCGTACTATCCTTGACCAAGGCGGCGCAGAAGCATTATTAGGTAATGGCGATATGCTATTTTTACCGTCAGGTACGAGTATTCCTATTCGTGCGCATGGGGCATTTGTTGATGACCATGAGGTACATCGTGTTGTTGAGTTCTTAAAACAAACAGCGCCACCGGATTATCTGGAAGAAATCACTAGAGAATCTTCAGACTCTAATGATGGCTTCAGTATGAGCGGTGGTGGTGATGGCGGTCATAACTCAGAGAATGATGCTTTATATGATGAAGCCGTTATGTTTGTAACTGAGTCGCGCAAGGCATCTATATCGAGTGTACAGCGACGTTTTAAGGTGGGTTATAACCGTGCCGCTACTATGATTGAAGCCATGGAGGCAGCGGGTGTGGTAAGTGCCGCAGAATCTAACGGTTCAAGAGTCGTATTGGCACCACCAGCACCAGCACCCGGCAGAGATTAGTTGCGATTTAATACAGAGAAAATGATGATTGAGAAATATATCTATTCTTTCCTACAAGGGGATGGAAAAAACAAAGGGTTGCTAGGTGGTAAAGGTGCCAATTTGTGTGAAATGACTCAAATAGGCCTTAATGTACCGCCCGGTTTCGTAATTACTACGCATACGTGCCTTGATTATCTAGAAAATTATCAATTACCTGAGGGATTGATGGCTGATGTTAAGAGGCATGTTTCAGAAATTGAGTCGTTAACAGGTAAGTTATTTGGGGATGGTGATAACCCCCTTTTAGTTTCAGTCCGTTCTGGTTCGGCTATTTCAATGCCGGGTATGATGGATACTATCTTAAATTTAGGTCTTAATAATCAAACCTTACACGGGCTGATTAAACAAACGGGTGATGCCCGATTTGCTTATGACGCCTATCGTCGATTTATCCAGCTATTTGGTAAAGTGGCTTTGGGTATTGCGGATGAAAAATTTGATTTACATTTTGATGCGATCAAAAAGCAGGCTGGGATTAAGGCGGATATAGGTCTTGATGCTGAACATTTACGCCAGATTAGTGAGTTATTTCTTCAGGTAGTGTTAGAAGAGACGGGTAGACCGTTTCCAGAAGATGTTTACGAGCAGTTGGAGTTATCTATCAATGCGGTTTTTAACTCCTGGACAGGAAAGCGAGCCGTTGATTATCGTCGTGAGTTTCATATTACCCCTAAAATAGCTAACGGAACGGCTGTTAACGTGGTGGCTATGGTTTTCGGTAATCGAGGTAATGATTGTGCAACCGGGGTCGGTTTCACACGTAACCCCGGCACCGGCGCTAATGAAATGTATGGCGAATATCTGGTGAATGCCCAGGGTGAAGATGTGGTGGCGGGTATTCGTACGCCAAAACCCGTGCAAGAATTAGCCGCTGAAATGCCAGAGCTTTATAAACAATTGGTTGATTTACGTAATAAACTTGAAGCGCATTACCACGAGGTACAGGACTACGAATATACCATTGAGTGCGGTAAGTTGTATTGCCTGCAAACCCGTAACGGCAAAATGAACGCGGTGGCGATGGTTCGTACTTCGGTAGAAATGGTTTCAGAAGGACTTATCAGTAAAGAGCAAGCGTTATTAAGAATTAATCCGGAATTATTAGAGCAATTGTTACACCCTCAATTAGATCCCAATCATAATGCGAGTTCGGTGGCTCAAGGTCTGCCAGCTTCTCCGGGCGCGGCTTTTGGAAAATGCGTGTTTGATGCGGATACTGCCGAGTTGATGGGACGGGCAGGCGAAGCCGTTATTTTGCTGAGAGAAGAAACCAAGCCCGAAGATATTCATGGGTTTTTTGCAGCTCAGGGTATTTTGACCAGTCGAGGGGGGAAAACCTCTCACGCGGCAGTCGTTGCTAGAGGCATGGGCAAAGCCTGTATTGCCGGGGCCGAAGATATTAAGATTGATGTAACCTTGCGTCAGGCTATCATTGGTGATTTACATATTCGTGAAGGCGATATTATTACGATTGACGGCAGTACGGGTTTTATTTACATAGGCAAGATTGCAACCATTGAGCCGTCATTCTCTGATGAACTGAAGACCTTATTAGCTTGGGCGGATGAGTTCGCCGAATTAGAAGTTCATGCCAATGTCGATACGCCTGAGCGTGCTCGGATCGCATTAAGTTATGGTGCTAAAGGCATTGGTTTATGTCGAACAGAACGGATGTTTAACGCTTCTGATCGATTACCTTTAGTCATTGATATGATTTTGGCGGATAACAAAGAGACCAGAGAAGCGGCTCTAAGTAAATTATCACCTATTCAACGTGATGACTTTAAACAAATCTTTGAGGCTATGTCACCTTATCCTGTGACAGTACGCTTGTTAGATCCCCCAATGCATGAGTTTTTACCCAGTGAACATCAGTTAGAGGATGAAATAAAGGCCTTAAAATCCTACAAGGTGATGATACAAGGACAACAAGTGGTCTTGGATACTTTAGGTTCACTAATTAGTCTTCCCGTACCGTTTAATCAATTAAATGAGGATGTGATTAATAAAGCCATTGCTAAAAAGGAATTGATGCTAAAGAAAGTTAAAGAATTATACGAAGTCAATCCCATGTTAGGTCATCGCGGGGTTCGCTTAGGTATGACCTATCCTGAAATTTATCAGATGCAGGTTCGCTCCATACTGGAAGCAGCAGCACTCTGTATTAAGGAAGGCATACCAATATTGCCTGAAATTATGGTGCCTCAGGTAATTACTGTAAACGAGCTGAAAGCGGTTAAGGTCTATGTGGATCAAATTCGGGAAGAAGTTGAAAGAAAGTATGAAATTGTTTTAGATTTTAAATTTGGAACAATGGTTGAAACTGTCAGAGCCTGTACGCGTGCAGCTGAGTTGGCCAAAGTGGCCGAGTTTTTCTCATTTGGTACTAACGACTTAACGCAAGCTACATTTTCATTCTCTCGGGAAGATGCAGAAAACAAGTTCTTGCCGCTTTACAATGAAACCGGTCTCCTTGAAGACAATCCCTTCGAAGTGCTGGACGCTAAAGGCGTTGGGCAATTAATGAAAATGACGTCTGATTCGGGACACCGGACTCGTCCAGATATTTCGATAGGTATTTGTGGTGAACAGGGTGGACACCCTCAATCGATTCGTTTTTGTCATCATATTAAACTGGACTATGTCTCATGTTCAGCACCTAGGATACCGATTGCCAGATTGGCAGCGGCTCATGCAAAATTATTAGAGGATGACTATAGGATTGATTAGTCGTTAGTTTTTGTCCAATGCTTGCAGGTGTTTTAATTTTTCTTTGATTTTAATTTCTAAACCCCGGTCAACGGGCTGGTAATAACGAGTACCCATCAGTTGATCGGGCAAATAGGTTTCTCCTGCCGCATAAGCTTCTGGCTCATCATGGGGGTAACGATACTGTTTACCGTAATCCAGAGACTGCATCAGTTTTGTCGGTGCATTTCTTAAGTGTACTGGAACACCCAGACTACCACTTCGTTGAGCATCCAGTTTGGCGGCCTTATAGGCCGTATAGACGGCGTTACTTTTAGGCGCACAGGCTAAATACACAACCGCTTGCGCTAGGCTTAATTCACCTTCAGGACTGCCCAGGCGTTCTTGTGCTTCCCAAGCATTAATAGCTATTTGTAAGGCTCTAGGATCCGCATTACCAATATCCTCTGAAGCCATTCTGACAATCCGTCTGGCCAAATAAGTCAAGTCACAGCCACCATCCATCATTCTGCATAACCAATATAGTGCGGCATCAGGTGAACTGCCTCTGACTGATTTATGTAAGGCGGAAATCTGGTTATAAAATTCTTCACCCTGATTATCAAAGCGTCTAACGCCTCCCACTAAAACTTCTTTGGCGCAGGCTTCATCAATCGTTGTACTGTTTTTTGAAGCGGCTAGTTCGACCGCAATTTCAAGCAAGTTTAAGAGTTTTCTAGCATCTCCATCCGCTGCTTCAGCAAATTGATGTTTAATGTCTTCGGACATTTTAATGTCTAAATTACCTAAACCTTTCAAGGGGTCAGTTAATGTTTTATCAATCAGGCTCTTTAAATCATCAGGAGTTAGTGCATTTAAAACATAAACACGCGCTCTGGATAAGAGTGCATTATTGAGGGCGAAGGAAGGGTTTTCAGTGGTTGCACCAACGAAATAAATCGTACCCTCTTCTACATGGGGTAAAAAGGCATCTTGTTGAGATTTATTAAACCGATGGACTTCATCGACAAATAATATAGTCCGTCTGTGTTGTTCAAGTTGAATTTTTTGGGCTGCACTCACGGCGGCTCTAATTTCTTTAACGCCTGATAATACCGCAGAAATAGGCATGAATTCAGCATCAGAATGTTTAGCAATCAGTCTGGCTAGGGTGGTTTTTCCTGTACCGGGTGGGCCCCAGAAAATCATAGAATGTAATTTTCCAGAGGCAACCGCTTCATAAAGGGGTTTGCCTGCTTTTAGAATATGTGTTTGACCCACGTAATCACCTAGAGATTGGGGTCGCATTCTCTCTGCTAGGGGTTTTGTTAATTCATCAAACATATATTAATTTGAACATACATCATCACATCTGGATTCTTTCTGACTATTATACATAAATCAAGCAGATGAATACGGGCAAGCATCATTCAAGCGTTATTAATTGTAGTCATATTTTTCCTGATCTTAGTATCAATCGGATTAACACCAGAGCTTTGTAGCTTAACTTTAATTTGAGAGGGACTAGAAATTTTGGGTTCTTTTACCTCTTCATAATTAAGTACATCGGGTTGACCTTTTGCAGTCATAATTAGCTTTCATGTTTGCAGGCCTTGATATAAAGTTGAGATTAATTCGCCAACCATTGTTGACGATAATCCTGATAATCGAATTGTTTTATCTTTGTGAGTTGCTGGTTTTGGTAGCGATAAATGCTGGGTAAATTATAGCCATTAAAGCGGTTGGCTTTAATGAGACTGTACGCACCACAGTTTTTAAAAACCAGCTTGTCACCGATGTTCAAAGGTTCATTAAACTGATATTCTCCGAAAAGATCCCCGGCTAAACAAGTGCTTCCGGCCAAAATGACTGAATTTCTACCCTTAGCAACCTGTTCATGTAATTCAAGCTGACGTTGATATTCAAATACTTCAGGGTGATGATTGATAGAGGTATCAAGCACAGCGATGGTTTTACCATCACTCACAAATAGGTCAATCACGGAAGTGACTAAATAGCCGGTGTTATCAATGATGGCTTTGCCCGGCTCAATAAAAACATCCAGATTATAGTCATGCTTAAGATTAGCGACTAATTTAATGAACGGGCGATGGTCATTAATTTGATTAAACAAATAACCCCCACCCAGGTTCAACCAGTCCAGTTGAGCCAGATCTCCTCCAAAATATTGACGGAGTTTCTCAATTGTTTTAATCAGCGGTGTAAAGTCAGTCGATGAGAATATATTATGGATATGCAGACCCTTAACCTGATTGATATCAGAAGATTGCCATAAGACATCGATATCGATGCCTAGCTTTGAATGAGGGCGACAGGGGTTAAACCGATCATCTTTAAGAAAAGATAGTTTGGGGTTAACACGAATCCCATGAGACGTTTGCGGGGAGGGTATGCTTGAAAAGCGTTGGTATTGTGTTAATGAATTAAAACTGAGGTGGGTGATTAAGTCAGTTAATTCTTGCCATTCATCGGATCGGATGCCAGGCGTGGTTAAATGCAGGCTACCATGACCCGCTAATATTTCATTAGCCAGTTTCGCTTCAAATAAAGAGCTGACAGAAAAGCCATCAATAAAAGGCTTAGCAATCTCCAGTACAGTCGATAAGGGCAGGGCTTTGATGGAATATAATATTTTACAGCCACACTGTTGGCGCAATGTGTTAAGAATTTGTAGGTTGTTCATCATTGCATCCGCATTTAGAATAAAGGCAGGTGTGCAAGAGGCTTGGTTTTTAATTGTTTGAAAGTCCATTGGTTTAGGTGTTGTTATCCTAAGAACTGGTTATAATAATTGTCCTGTAAAAACTTTGGCCATCCACTTTAAGCGGGTAGCCATGCTTAATAAGCTTCTTAGAAAATAGGATTCGTGGCTTATAAAAATTAAAATATAACTCGATGTTCAAGTTTTTATAACTTGTTGATTTTAAATTAAACAGGAGTAATTTAAGTTTATTATAAATCAATGTGTTATGTTTTATTTTATTTGAAACAACATAAAATAACCTCAAAAACATGAATTTCATGATT